>NZ_PQBX01000035.1:0-1765 GCF_002964625.1 Pseudoalteromonas sp. T1lg21 | reverse complement strand
CCAACCTAAATAAGCATTAATTGTTCTTAATGAATACTGACGAGTGAGCATATAGTCTGCAATGTAGTTTAAATAAGGAGAGCGAGTTTTCATTTTCATTCCTTTGAAATGAAGCTGTATATATATACAGCTTTAGCTCAGTAGCTCGTATAATCAAGAAAACGACCCAATCGCTCGTTTTTATCCTGAGGTAAAAGCGAGAACTCCTAAATTTTAATAACACTGGTAATTAGTTAACAAGTTTGTTAGAAATAATCTAATAAGAAAAACGAGCTACGCTGTGGTAGAAAAACGCGCGATTAGCTCGCTATAAACATGTTAGGCAACTCGATGAAATGTAGCGTCTGTGGAAATAAATCTAAACGGAAAATCGAATTTAAAATTAGTCTGTTAGATTGTTTTGGATTGTTTGTACTTTGCATTCCTTTCGCCTCAATTTTGTTTGCGATAGTCTACGGAGTAACATCACTGTTTGTAGGTGCCGTTGGATCAATTTTGGCAGGTGTAAACACAAACCCTGTACTTTTAAGGTCTTTAGTATCTGTAGTTATTTTGTATTTAATACTTGCACGCTTTTTAGTGAAGTACATGCCAAAATTGCTCAACATTCTTGGGTATTTCATCAACTATAAGTTGGTTATCTCGGCAGATTGTGACAAATGTAATCAAAGGTGTGTAATGCATAGTTACCCAACTGAGCCTCATGCGTAACACATTGCCTAACAAGCAATTAAACAGGGATAAAAAACTTGCGGGCTATTCGCTTCGCTCAATTTTAGCCTACAATTTTTTACCCGTTAATCGAGCGTTATGTGTCAAAAGAGTTCGGAGCATGAATAAGCAAGAAGCACAAAAATTGGTAGAAGTTGAACTTGAAAAAAGTGCCGATAAATTCGATCCAGTAGAGTGTGTCATTCTTGAAGAAGAAACTATTGAAAAGCAGTGGGGTTGGGTGTTTTTCTACCAAGCTAAATCATATTTTGAAACGGGTGATTTCCGTGAAATGCTAGGTGGCAATGCTCCAATAATTGTAAATCGCAATACAGGTGAGCTTTTTCATACTGGCACAGCTCATGAAGTGGAACATTATATAAGCGAATATGAAGCTAAATTACCAGCAAACACATAACAAGCCGCTCAAATTCGTTCCGGCCACAAAAAGCATGTCCTCCACCGGACTCGCTAACGCTCGCCGTTTAGCGGGGCGTTATATTTCAATCAAGGTGTGTCGGTGACGTCGAAGATTTGGATTCTAGTAATTTCATTGTTTTTTGTTAGCCCCACTATGGCTAAGAGTGAGATGAACCCAAGAGTTTCAGCGATAAAAAGCAACTTAATCTATGAGGGAACCTTTGTAGAGGCCGAAGTGATTGGACTGATCGTAAAAAGTGATAATGATGCTTTTACGCTTATGCTTGATAGCGATAATCAAATTTGGTTTGGCGATTCGTTTGTAATGTCCAATGAAGAAAAAAAGCATGTGGCCCCATATTTAGTAAAAATATTCGAAGAGGCAACTGATCCGCAGCAAAAAGCTGCAATAGCAACAATATTAAAGGCAATGCTATGAAATATAACAAGTTGCTAAAGTTCGTTCGTACACTCACTGGGACAATTAGCAGTTGGCTTGGCGCTTCGCGCAAGTATATCCAACTGTTAATTGCCCCTTAGCAAAGCGTTGGTATGACTCCCCATGTCAAGCAGGGTACACCGATCCCTGCCTAAACTTTTAAGCCTTTAATAATCTGTCTTTCACCCAATAAAG
>NZ_PQBX01000034.1:84209-84626 GCF_002964625.1 Pseudoalteromonas sp. T1lg21 | reverse complement strand
TTTAAATATTTCTTTGTTATTGAAGGTTTAGATAGTCAGGGTGCCTTTACTGCATTAGGTGTAAGTAACTCACCTTCTCTTGGTCTAGGCAGTGAAATTGATGGTATGTTCAAAAAAACGTCTAGCAACAATTGGGGCTATGTTGCGAACAATTCCATAAAAGCAAAAACAGTTGGTTATAACTCTGAGGTTAACTTAGGTATTATTAATAAGCTTTTACCAAGCTTTGAAGAAACCAATGTTTTTGTTGCTGGCCGAAACTTCAAAGGAACTCATTGGAAGTCGAACAATACAGCCGCAACGTTTGATGCATGGGCCGTTGGTTTTACTCCAAGAACAAAGCTTGATGCAGATACAGCAATCCTTTATTTAGGTAATTTGACGTCTAATACGGGTGTTGAATTTCAATTAATAAAG
>NZ_PQBX01000034.1:83498-84204 GCF_002964625.1 Pseudoalteromonas sp. T1lg21 | reverse complement strand
TGATTTGGCTAACGAAGATAAAGTAAAACGTGGTTTTTACTCAAACGAAACAACTGATAACTTTGTCCCTGTTGGTGGTGATTCTTCAATTGCGTGGGAACTAAGAAGCAATCAATTTCAAATCAAAAAACAAAGTGTTGATGCCGGGCATGTGCATGCATTTGCTGATATTGGTGTTGTTAATGAAACGTCACTTGATGTGTCTATACCTAGCTTTGTTATCAAGAAACAAAGTGGTGATATAACTGTAGCTGCGCAAACATTAGCAATCACTGCGCCTGTTGCTTATTTAAATGAAAACATTTCTTATACATTGAAATTCGATGACAGCGGAAAATGGTTTGGTAACGCGAATGCAGAGTTACCATATCGATACATTCGCAATGTGACAGTGCGCCGTACAAGTGATAACGCTTTGTTAAATGAAGGTGTTGATTACGATGTGTTTTATAACGGTGGACGTATTGCGGGTAAAAAAGATATTGCCGATACGCCCGTTAAAATCACTTATAACGGCTATCACTCTCGCTACGATATTATTCAGCTAAACCCGATGACTGGTCAGTTATCTGTAGTTGAAGGGGTTGAACGTTATTGGGACCCAGAAGAGTACATGGTCTCGCCAGATACCGGGTGTATTGCTCTTTTTTCTGTATATGCTTACGGCCAAGAAGTTCAGTTAATACCAATGCATAATTGGCGCGGT
>NZ_PQBX01000034.1:31569-83488 GCF_002964625.1 Pseudoalteromonas sp. T1lg21 | reverse complement strand
AACGTTAAGTAAGTTAATTGGCAAGTTAAATCAGCAATCAGCTATTACTATTGCGGGTTATGGTGACTCTATTACAGCGCAAGGAAGCCCGGCAAATTATGACGAACCGAATGGCCCAAATCGTGACGGACTAGGTTTTTATGGAAAACTACCTGCTGACACTCGTGGAGCATTTGAAGTATTCGACCATGGGGATGGAGCTGGCGCTGTTCATCAGCATTTTGGTTGGAACTATGCTTTAAAAGCTAAGTTTGAAGAGTTAGGTTCAAATGTTACTTATTTAAACTTTGGCATTGGTGGTTCTTGGAGCGCCAATTATATAAGCGAAACAGACAACAACCAGCGCGGCGGTTTAGAGCCGGGACGTTTAAACGCGATGCTATCTTATAATCCAGATGTTGTTGTTATTGCATTTGGAATGAACGAAATAGGCTCATCTAACACCACCCAAAACGTTGCTGATATAGCAACCGCTTGTAAGGCAGCTGGTGCTGATGTGATTATTTTAGGTTGCCCTCGCCCTAATTCGTTTGGTGGTCGTTGTTCTTTAGAAGATTGGCAGCTAACCAACGATAGGCTTTATCTTGCAGCTGAGTCTGCAGGTGTGGCTTTTGTTTCTACTACTTACATCGAAAATGATGATGCTCTTGGCTTTAGTGGTATGTCTGGACACAGTTTATGCGCTTCAGGTGGCTATAACCATCCTGGTCCAGCCCAGTTAAAGGCCATCGGTAAGGCACTTGTGGATTTATTCAATGAGTGAAGTACTCCAACGTATCTACGCAAGTGCCCCAGTTAACGACATCCCCATTCACACATTAGAGCTTAAGGCTGCAGATTTATGGGAGCTTAGGATTTGTGATGGCTTTGATGACCAAGTTGCCGGCATTGAAAATGGCGACATGGTTACATTCAAAGCCAGTGGTATGGGTGTGTCGTTACCGCAACGAGGTGTGAAAGGGCGCCAGGACTTACAATTTCAAATTGATAATGTGTCTGGCGAAGCACTTGCACTGATTGATCAGGCAATTGATGCGGGCGTAAAAATTGATGTAATTTACCGGGTCTATGTATCGAGTGACTTAAGCGAACCTGCAGAGCCGGCAGTTACAATGAAAGCTGCTGACGTTCAAGCTACTTCACAGAGCATCAATGTAGTTGCATCATTTAATGATCTTGTAAATAAAGCTTGGCCTAACAAGCGCTATACACCTTCCATTGCCCCTGGGCTCAAATACTTCAGCTAATAATGTCATACACAATTAATGATTATTTAAGTGTTCCCTATGTGAATGAGGGGAGAGATATGTCTGGTTTTGACTGTTGGGGTCAAACTCGGCATCGCCTCCATCACTATTATGGTCAACCATTGTTCGAATCGTTTGGCCATATTCACCCCGACGATAAAAGTTTGCTTACTGAAGCGTATCAACAAATTGTTTCTAGCTTTAGACCCTGCGAGCCATCACCCGGTGCAGTGGTGTGTGGTTTTAAGTTTGGTAGCTTAATTCATATCGGCACAGTTGAACTGATCGACGGTAAGCTTGAAATACTGCACACATCCCGCCGTAAAGGGCCATCCATTGACAGCATCGATGACTTCAAACGGTTATTTAAAGAGGTTAAATTTTATGAATACGTGGGTTGATATCAAGGTTTACCCAAACAAATTGGACCCGTCTTTAATGGAGCCTTGCAAATGTAAGGAAGGTTCGACACTTCATCAATGGCTGACTGAAAATGTCCCTGCTTATTATGAAAGTGAAGAACCACTTTTTACTGTGCTTATTAATAAGCAGATCTTATTACCTACAAATTGGAAGACTTATCAATTTAAGGCGTGGGATGATGTAAATATTATTGTTGAGCCAAAAGAGCCCGCCACTATAGCCTATGCGGTTATTGCTGTAATCGCTGTGGGTTATGCCGTATACACTGCAAACCAAATCCCCGATAACTATAACTCGACGACTCCCGATGGTAGCAGTATTTATGATGTAAATACCCAAGGAAATAAGCCCAGGCTTATGGGCATTATCCCTGAAGGGGCAGGGCGCCATAAAATTTACCCTGACTATTTAACAATGCCACGACGAGAATTTATTGATAATGAGCAATGGCTTTACTTAATGTTAAGTGTAGGTGTAGGGCGCTATGAAATATTATCTAATGAAATGTTCATAGGTAATACTCCTACTACAAGTTATGCTGGCGATATTGATATACAGGTATTTGAACCAGGTGAAAACGTAACAGGCCATGAAGCTCACAGAAATGTTTATACCTCAAGTGAGNAGTTACTGACAAACTTTGGTTCGATTTTCGTTTACCACAAGGTTTAGGTGAACTTGATGATGATGGTAATTTTTTAAGTCGCACAGTCACCGTTCAAATAGAATACCGTGCTGAAGGTGCTCAAGACTGGACTGCAGTTGATGACGAAGTATTTACCAGCTCTACAAATGATGAACTAGGGCGAACGGTACCAGTTACATTACCATCTAAAATAAGGCCTGAGGTAAGAGTAAAAAGGGCCACTGCAGCAACTGACGATACGCGTATTTATGACGATATATTTTGGACTGCCCTTAAGGCCGAATTAAACAGCGCGACTAGTTATGATGGTTTAACCACAATAGCAATTAAGATCCGTGGCACAAATGCCTTAGCTGGCACAGCTGAAAATAAATTTAATATTATTGGTACCCGTATTTTGCCTGTGTATGAAAATGGCGCTTGGAGCGCACCAAGGCCAACAACTGATATAGCACCATTCTTTGCACATGTATTAAAAAGTGCAGGGCATAGCGATGACAAAATTGGTTTAGAATCCCTAAATACATTACATCCTATTTGGCATGGCCGTGCAGATGAATTTAATGCTGTGTTTGACAGTGAGAGTACTGTTTTTGAAGTTCTTAAACGTGTTCTTGCAGTCGGTTTTGCTGAGCCTACGATTGATTATGGAAAAATTACACCTGTACGTGATCAAAAGCGAACTATCTATCGCCACATGTATCAACCAGATAACTATATTGGCATGCTTAAGCGCTCTATTAAGCTGATGGATGATGATGAACCTGACGGTATCGAAGTTGAGTACTTTGACCCTGTTACATGGAAGTCAGAAACAATTCTTTGCTTGTTACCAGGTGACGAAGGTGCCAACCCAGAAAAAGTCAGAGCCTTTGGAATAACAAACCGCGATAAAGCGTATCAGTTTGGCATGCGAAAACGCCGCATTCGTCGTTTTCGTCGTACTCGGTTTGATTTCAAAACAGAAATGGATGCACTGAATTCAAAGTACCTAGACTATTGCGCAGTCGCTGATGATATTCCTGGGTATGAACAAACGGGTACTGTAATAGGGCATGTTGGTCGCTCTATCTACCTTGATAACCCTGAACTGAAATGGCAAACAGGGCAAACACATATTCTAGCCTTAAGAAAAGCAGACGGCACTCTATCAGGCCCTTACAATGCTACACTTGGGACTGAGTCCAATGAAGTCGTCATCGATGCTGATTTAGACTTTACACCGGTACTAGACGGTTCAATTGAACCACCCCTTTATATGTTTGGGATCAGTACAAGATGGTGTAATGGTGTGCTTATAAAAGATATTAAGCCGTCATCAACGGACCAGGTTTCAGTAACCGCTGAGCTTGATGATGAACGAGTATACCTAGATGATGATAGCCCTGCGCCAACAACTACAAGCATTACAATTCCAAATATTTACTTTTAATTTAATTGCAATTTAATGGGTTAAGATTGATAGTTGTTTTTTTACTAAATTATGGATCTGCTTTGACTAAATATATTTTGATAATAGTTGGAATAGTTTTCTTTGGGGTTTCTATTGCAAGCTGCGTATTGTTCACATATAACTTTGAGTTTTACTTTGGAAATCAAAGTGTAGATCAGTGGCTAAGTGTGGCTAGTTTTTACAATAATGCTCTAACCCCTGGGCTTTTGTTAGTTTCTATAATATTAATATTCTTCACTTGGCAGACTAGCAAGAAGGAGCTTGAAGCTACGCGTATATATATCCATGATTCGAAACGGTTTGATTTATTTAAAGTTCACTTAAGAGAGTTTTCTGATGATCTAAATAAATCGATATCAAATGAACTTATAAGAGATTCAATCGATCAGTTTGTTGAGTTGCCAGAACCAAAATTATTGGAATATATGGATGACTATTTTAAACAAAATAGGCTTGCTCTCCCGCAAGCAAAGAATTTAAAGCTATATAAAAGTGAATTAGCAAATAAGTTAGCTGATAGTAATTTTAGCCAAATATTAATCAGTCCTACTCTCCATAAATTGACAAAATCTCGCAATCAGTTTTTGCAACTCAAGTCAGTAGCAAAAGAAATTTTCAAAAAAGATCAATCAATGTACGAAGAGTCTATTTTCACTCACAAGTTCACTGAACTGTTGATAGATATAAATTTTGCTAAGGATAAAGATACCTTTATAAAAGAACTGATTTTTTGTATAGGAAAGCACAGATTACCGAGTCTAATTGAGCTAATTGAAGGTGAAGATCCTAAAGTGATTGCCATAGTGAGGGAGATAGAAAAGCGTCTGAAATGATTTCACAGTCCAAAGCAGAGTAAAAAGCACATAACATAATTCACTTCACGAAATCCCGCTCTTAAATTATACTGTATTTATGTACAGGTATATGGTTTTGTCTATGTTAGTTATTCCCATTTATATCGAAGCAGGTATCACAGGTTTTGAATCACCAGCGGCTCAATACAAAGAACTTGGACTATCGCTTGATCAGCTCTTAATTAAGCATCCTGATGCTACGTTCATTGGCATGGCTTCTGGGCAGTCTATGCAGGGAGTAGGTATTTTTGATGGAGACTTACTGTTAGTTGATAGAGCTGTTGATGCGAGTAATGGAGATATTGTTGTTGCGAGTTACAACGGTTGCTTTGTATGTAAGATCATAGATAAAGAGAATCGGTTGCTGTTATCAGCCTCTGATGAGTTTAAACCTGTATATGTTTCACCAGAGGATGATTTCTGTTTAGAAGGGGTTGTAACCAGAAGCATTCGTTTGCATAAGCCTTGTATGGAATTTAACAGCTCAGCATGATGAAAAGGTGAGCGCAAACCCTTGGGACTGTGCGCTACTAACTTTATTCAGATTTGTACATATGTCATTAAATATATACAAGTCATTCGATGCCATTCCTCCCGGCTCTATTACGATAACTGAGTAGCGCTGAGTGACTTTAGCAAATATTTAATTTCAAATTTGTAGGATTTAATTTTTTAGATATGCAGCGCCCAAAGTTATAATTCCACCTAACACACCTGTAGTAAGTGTGCTCCCAAAAGTGAGAAGTAGAAAAACTAATAGGAAAAGTGCAGTGAACCTTAAATCCTCTTTGTTATAGTTGTTCAAATTTTACTCTTATATATCTTGTACCCATAATCGTACTCTTGCAAAGGTGCGGGTCACAACTTCACGAGTTTTACAAAGCACACGAATGGTTAAGTTCTTGGTGTGTGCAAAACTAATACGATTACTTGTCATTATATGGTTAAGATGCTCAAGTTCAATATATTATTACTCTGCATCATATATCTATAATGTTGTTGAGGGGTCATTTTGATGGCTTGTATAACTTTTTAAACACATATATAGTTAAAGTATTACATACGGACGTGTAGTATTTAGTTACTTTTACTCTATAATGCCGCGTCTACTTTTCACACAAAGGCGCAATCTTGGATAAAAATAATAAAGCTAAATATGTTTTTGAAATATCTTATGACACATCAGAAACTAAAGACCACACTATTGATGCTGAAAAGCTTGGCGCAGCAATAATTGGTACAGCGAAAGCTCTCAAAAATGCAGATAAAACCCTTAATGGCGAAGAATCAGATCTTGACTTAGATGTTAAGGCCCACTCTGAAGGTTCGTTTGTTGTTGAGTTTGTAACTTACCTTAATGCTAATGGAATTAACCCTTTAACCCTACTAGGGTTTGCTGGGGGAGCTACTGTTGCATCAAAAACCGTACTTGGTGCAATAGCAGAAATAAAATCTCGAACAATTAAGCTCACAGAGAAGACTGCATCAGGCAAAACTAAATTGTATTTTAATGATGAAGATTCATTGGAATTAGATGATGATATTGCGAAGTTGGTATTAAATAGAGATATCAGAAAAGACTTGGATACAGTCATAAAAGCGCCTTTGCAGGGGACCACTGATGCAAAGTTTAAGATAAAAGATCAAGATGGTAATGAAGTCGTTTTTGATAGTGAAGAAGTGCAGAGTTTTAAAACACCATCAAAGACTATAGTAGATGAAATCAGCGAATCGGAAGAAACAAAAGATATTAGGTTTGTAAAAATAAATTTTGAAGGTTCTAGTGGTTGGCAGGTCAGACTTCCTGATGGTGATGTATTAACAGTGAAAATGTCAGATGATCGTTTTCTAACAAGGATTAAAGGTAATGAGCAAAACTTTGTGAAAGATGATTTGTTTAGTGTTGTAATTAAGACCACTAAAAAGCACAGAACTGGAAATAGCCCAATATACAATAGCGAAATAACACGAGTTGTTCGTCATAGAGTAAGGCCTGAAGCTAAGATTATTAAAGATAATGAGTGAAACTGAAGCATATATACAATTAATCGCGATGTTAGGCATTATATTATGTATGCCTTACTGCGGATATGTGTTTTACAACATAGGTAGATGGTTAACAGCTAAACTTTTTCCTCCTAAATATTTGAAGATAGAAATAACTGATGAAAGTGGTAACACTCGTATCGTTAAAATAGATCTTGATGATGATGAAGAGCTAGTTAAAAAGCTATTGAATACTCGGAGTTCATATGAAAGATAATAAGAAACTCTTAGGTTCACTTATAGCAGGCGCCAATACTGGGGCATTAGCAATTATTCAACATTGTTTTTCAGATTCTGAATATTTGGAAGTATTAACAATATGTACTCCTTTGGTGATTACACCACTCGTTTATGCAGGTGATTGGTTTTTTGCTCTATTTGATATTCAAAGTCCTGGACTTATGAGAGCAGATAGTAAGCTGGAAAAAAGAATTAAGCGTCTAGCTGTTCGGCGTAAAGAGGCACAAATAATGGGGATTTGTACAAAAAAAATAGATCTTGAATATCAGGAAGCTGTTCTAGCACAGTCTAAGTTAATGGACGTTAAAGAAGTTAAGTAATATCCGGAAAACAATTAAGTCTCTTTCTTGATTATGAATTAGTTAGCGAAATAAACGAAACGGTTAGGATGCTAAACATTCTCAAATGAGTTGTTTATTGGAATTATTTGGATCTATTTTGGATCATATTGATAGTAAAACAGGACTACATTAGACTAAGAGCATACACAATCTTCAAGTCTTGCGTAGTCTATAGGTGTTTTGTCAGGGGTTCAAATCCCCCCAGCTCCACCAAATATGAAAAAGGCTGCTCTCAGAGCGGCCTTTTTTATTGTCTAAAATATAGAAATAGTAGATAGCATTATTTATGATTTCTTATCGATGGCATCACAGGGCTGATACCATGTTAACCTTACAGATGCTAAGGCTGAAATAATTTTATTAACAAAACTTTGACCTCCGCCTATTGGGTTATAGATGCCGATTACTCTGGGTGTTATTCTAATATTCTCGTCATGGAGCAAAGCTTTTATCGAGCCGAGTGATAAAATCGAATTTTGAATAGTTGTTTGATTTAACTCGCTTGGTAAAGGTAAATTAGCAGAGACTAGCTCACCTGTAGCTCCCAGTGTTTGAACAACTAAAGTACCTGTTAAGTTTCCAGCTTTTGCTTCAGCTGCGATTGCAGGTAAACCAGACAAATTCACATTTCCATTTAAGACATTAATAGTCGCAGTGAGCCTTAACCCAACTCCTACATATACTGGCAAATTCACGAGTTCATAGTCCTGAATATCGTAGTTTGATAAATCAAAAGCTGATTTTAGCTCTTTGTTTTCTTTTGCCTTTGAAAATAAGCCATCATTCGGATTAACTATAACTTTATAATTAGAGATTACATTATCTGGAACGTGTTCAAATAATTTTATGGGTTGGCCTTTTTCGTAAGTTTGGCTAGTATTATCGGCTCCCCACCATTTTACATCTGGTATTTGGCCGGATATTTCTCTTTTAACTAAAAAGCTACCCTTTGTGGTGTCTGTATTTGCATAGTCAATAATAACTTGATAAGAGCGACCTTCATAACCAATTGTTGATGGGCCAAAGTTAAGTGTCCCATCAGATGTAAATTCAGCAACTGCTAAACGAACTGTTTGATCAGGAAATGAATCTTTTAAATTGCGCAAAACAATTTCTTTATTTTTAAATCTAAGTTCGTTATCTGCTGGGGAACAACTAGCCCCCTCTAGAGTCTGTACAGGTAAGGGATCAAATGGTATGTAACTATATGATGTTTGTTTCTCAGCTAATGTATCAGGAATTTTAGTATGTGAGGTACATCCAGCTAGAACTGAGATAGATAAAATAAATGTAATAAACTTCATGAGCATTCTCCTTTGCCTAATAAAAAAGTGCATGCTTTTATCTTAAATATAATGAATTTTATTTATATTATTTTAAATTTTACTTCGAATTTAAAATAATATATTAGGTCTTTTTTTAGGATGTGCAAATTTAAATTTTTACTAGATTTTTTCTGCTTGGTAATTTTTAAAGTGTTATTATTATCGATGTGAAATTAAATATAAAGTAACCTCTAAGCACAGATGCTTAGAGGTTTTTTCTAAACAACCAACTGAACGGCATCAATAATCGGTTTGTTTTCGATATCTATGGTTTCGATGATGTGTTTGTGTAGGCGCTTTTTGTGCTCGGCGAAAATCGCGCGTTTTTTATCGAACTGGCTGGCAAATTCGAGGGCGGCATTAAATAAAGCTTCTTTGTTTGGGCAGGCTTGTTCAATAACATGATCCGTGGCAAGTTCGCCTGCGGTAACGCGGCGGCCTGTTAGCATCATCTCGTTAAAACGATAGTCTGGAATAGCTTTTTTAATGAAGGCGAGCATGCCCGGTAAAAACGGGATTGATAAGTCAACTTCTGGGAAGCAGAAGAAACCACGGTCGCTTTGCATAAACCTAAAATCACAGGCGCACGATAAAATTGCACCATTACCAAACGCGTGGCCATTTATCGCTGCAATGACTGGCATTGGGAACAGTAATAGGCGTTTAAATACCGCATCCATTGAGTGCATAAAGCCACTTACTTCAGCAAATTTTTGTGTTTTTAATGCGGGCATAAGCCAATCGGTATCTATGCCCAAGCTCCATGATTTTTCGCTGCTTGAAGTGATCACCAGTGCTTTGTGTTCAGGATTACGTTCGATTTCGTCAAGGCAAGTTAAAAAAGCCTCTGCAAAAGCAGGGTTATGGCGATTTTCAGCTGTTGTCATAGTTAAGATAGCAACAGATCCTTGTGTACTTACATTCATCAGTGTCATGCTGTGCCTTTAATTTTATTGTGTTGTGGGCATAGTTATATACCATCGGTTTAACAAAATAAACCACAAGTCTGACCAGTTGTGAGTTTAGGGGCACTTCTCTTTTGGTTGATATGGTCTTTTAGTCGAAACTATTTTCCAATATATCGCTAATAGTGGTGAGTCATGATAGCGTTAGCTCAAACACACTATTTAAAGCGTAACAATGGATTTGATCAGTTGGCAGTTTTTAGGTGGAGATTTATTAAGCCCGATCAGCACAATCATGCTCATTGTGGTTGCGGGCTTTACTTCAATGATTTCAGCAGCTTTTGGTGCGGGCGGCGGCTTAATGCTGCTGGTGATCATGGCATCCATGCTTCCTATGAGTGTGGTTATTCCTGTTCATGGGTTAGTGCAGTTAGGCTCTAATGCAAACCGCTTTTTGTTCACGTTTAAACATATTGATGGTGCTATGTTTGTGTACTTCTCTTTAGGGGGAGTCTTAGGTGCGCTGGTTGCCTCAACGATTGTCACATCAATACCCCTTGAATTAATGAAAATAGTGGTTGCTGCATTTGTGCTTTATTTACTTTGGGGTGTGACGCCAAAGCTCAGAGAAACCTCAAAGTTATGGCGTGTTCTCGCTGGACTTTGGACCACGTTTATCTCGATGTTTGTAGGGGCAAGTGGGCCTTTGGTTGGCAGCTGCTTATATGTGAATAATTATAATAAGCTTAAATTTACCGCTACTTTTTCAAGCTGCATGACAGTACAACATACCTTAAAAGCGATTTTATATGGGACTGTGGGTTTTGCATTTTGGCAGTGGTTGCCGCTGGTTATGCTCATGATAATGAGCGGTGCTTTAGGTACTTGGCTTGGCCTTAAGTTATTGCACCGCATTTCGTCAGATAAATTTAAAAAGATTTTTCGTTTAGTGTTAACGGTGCTTTCCCTGCAACTTGCGTGGCAGGGAATTATGGCTTTTAGTATTTGAACAAACCCAGTTTAGCAACAATGCCACGTTCTAGTTCATTGAGCTGGCCTATGGTGTTATCGAGGTGCTGAGCTTCTTGCGATAGGCTCTTAGCGCCTTGGTTAATAAGCTGCATGGTATTTAAGATATCAGCGGTCACACTGGTTTGCTCTTCAGAACTTGCTGCTACACTTTCGTTCATTTGATTAATGGTATTGATTTGTTTAGCAATATCTTTAAACACCGCTTGGCTTTTTTGATTTGCTTGGCTCACTTTATCGCTGAGTGACTTACTTTGCTCCGTTGCGGTTACACAATCAGAAGTATTGTTGTGTAGCGATACAATAATCGACTCAATTTCAGACGTTGAATCATAGGTTTTACTAGCAAGCGCTCTTACTTCATCGGCCACCACAGCAAAGCCACGACCAGATTCCCCCGCACGAGCCGCTTCAATAGCAGCATTTAGAGCCAGTAAATTGGTTTGCTCGGCAATACTTTTTATAACATCGAGCACTTGGCTAATTTCATTACTGCTGGCGTTTAGTTGTTTAACTACGTTTGATGTATGGTCGAGTTGTGCAGCTAATTCGTCAACCATGTTGCCATTGGCATTCATATTTTGTTCGCCTTGTTGGCATAAGCGATGTACGTCGGTTGTTTGCTGTGCAGTTTGATTAGCCCCTTGTGCAATCTCTTTGGTTGCTTCACTTAACTGACTAAGCGCATTGGTTGCTGAATCAGTGCGATTATATTCAAGCTCGGCTTCGTTTTTAGAGCGCACAGATGCTTCGTTTACTGTGCTGGCTATCATTTCAAGCTCACTGGCTGTAATGCCTAGCTCTGTAATTATTTCTTGCACTTGCGCTATGAATCGATTGAAACCATCGACCAAATAGCCTATTTCATCATTAGATTGATAGCTAATACGTTTTGTAAGGTCGCCTTCACCTTTGACAATTTCATCAACAAGGCTATTTACGCTATCGATTGGTTTTATCACTAATAGCCGCACGATATAAATAATCACCGCCCCCAAGGTGATAAAAGAGACCAGCAAGGTAATAAACATGGTACGTGTCGACTCAGCAATGGTGCTATGCAGTGCTTTTTGTGAGTAACCAATTTTTATGTGACCAATTAAATTATCTAAATAGTGCAAATCAATAGTTTTGCTAACCGATGCGCTATTGCCTTGTTTAGTGATAGAAGCAAGTGGCTTATTGCGATGATCTGTCACTGAAATGCTATGTACATGTTTGTTTTGCGAAAAGGCTTTAATAATCTGATTGATTAACGGTTCATCATAAGAGAATACTGGCTCGGCTAAAATAACCTGCATTTGCTCATTGAGAGCCGTGATGTCGTCTTGCCATTGTTGTGTTTGACTCGACTTTGCGAGCAGATAGTTTGCACTGATCACGAAGATCACGCTCAGTAAAAGGCACAAAGACAGTGCCAAGGTCATTTTATATTTTAATGATTTCATTGTGCGCTCATTGAAATGGGTTAAACCACAAAGGGCTATTTTTATTAGGTGTGCTCGACGATAACGTTGGGTTATCTAGCTCAATAACGCGACGCGAGCTTAAGTTGGCTTTTGATAAAACCGTTTGTACTTGGCTGTCTGCCAAAAACATGGCGTTAAATGTGCCATCAGCAATCATCTCGTTTAGCGCATCATTTAGCTGTTTATGAAGTGTGTGGTTGTTTTTGTTGACGAAAAAGTAAAGTGGTGCGGTGTACTTAATCACCAAATGCGGCTCTACAGTGAGGTTAAGCTCTGAGTGATTGGCAATTTCATCCCAAGGTTCATTCACCCCACGTGGGAAGTAATCAAAGCGTTCGCCTTCAAGCATTGGGAACAAATTAGGGTATTTTAATGTAGTAACAACAGGCAGTTGATTTGCTTTTAATATTTTCGTGTCTGGCCAGGTTTTACCTTGCCCAGCGGTGAAACGTTTTAAATCTTGTAAGCTAGTTACCGAACTAAACAGTTCGCGGTTTTGTGCTTTCACTATTGCTACTCGCATGCCAAGTAAGCCACGAAATAAGGGGATATAAACGGCTTGATAATCTTGCTCTAACTGAGTGGATGTCATGCTCCACATCACATCCAGCTGGTTGTTTTTTACATCGTTTAAGATACGTGCGTTAGAGATATCTTTATTGGTTTCGTAAGGGTGAACATACTCTAAGTCAGCCCGTTCAATGGCGCTGATCAATAATTTGTGGGGAAGGGAGGTATCGCCACTGTAACTTTGAACTTTTACCGGTGCGGCAAAACAAGCCGACGTAAAAGTAAAGCAAAAAAGAAAAGCAAAATGACGCATAAAGCACCTTTGTTATTATTATGTAAACAATAAACTAAAGTGCTTTACGCGCTTTCTCAATCTTATTTCTTATGCATACGTATTCATACCTAATCAATCGCTTAGTAGGTTGTCGATTGACTTATCACCATTAAACAATTCAAACACTTGCGGTTTTTTCGGTGTACGTTCAGCAAGGTATAGCAGGGTATCTGCTACATCTTCACGGTTGATCACCGCATCTCGGCGCGTTGCAGGGCGCGTGGTGGTTAATAGCCCCGTTGCTGCATCATTTAATAGCGTGCCAGGTCTGACAATGCTGTAATTTAATTCGCTATTGATTAAATGTTGGTCAGCCATATGTTTTGCAACTAAATATGGTTTTATACTGCTTTCAATATTATCTGGGGCATCAGCACCAATAGAGCTGACCATAATAAAGTGCTTAACCTTGGCATCTACCGCATAATTAATCGCTTTGACTGCGGCCCATAAATCAATCAGTAAGGTTTTATCTGCACCCGTAGCGCCGCCAGAACCCGCGCTAAAAATCACTTGATCAACACCCTCGAAGGCACGACTAAAATCGTTTTCGAGGTCTTGCTCTACAATCGTTAAATTATTACTTTCAAGCGCACTCAGCTTGTTTTTGTTTCGAACTAAAGCTACTACATCATGACCGCTTGCCAGCATTTTTTCGGTGGTCATTTTACCTATTTGACCCGTTGCGCCAATGATTAAGGTCTTCATATCAAACTCCTTCTAATTGCTGTGTTACTAAAGACCTTGGGGTGTGAATTTATTTTTAAAGGGGAAACTAAAAACGAAATTGTAATCAAGAAAAATAACGGGGCTAATTAAAGCCCCATCCAATCCTTAAATTTTATTGCGAATTAGGTCGCGAACAATAAAACGGCCGGGGTGGATAGCTTGGCTCACGCGTTCGCTAAATGGTCTTGGTTCATTGTTTAAACAAGCAATTAAATGCTCAGCACATAGAGGGGCACTGCACAGGCCTCTTGCGCCAAAGCCAGTGAGAAGATGCAAGCCTTGCTGAGGTTTCGATAACGTTTGGTACTGATAACGCTTACCTAAGCGTAGATTAGCAAACGCACTTACATAATCACTTTGTTCAGCCCACTCACCAGCCATAGGTAGATGGTCGATGAAGGTACATCTTACAGCTGCTTTTGCCGCTGTTATTTCACCTAAGGTCGTTGCAAACTCGCTGTCTGTGTAAAAACTTAAAAGTTGTTCGCGATTGGTATGGTTGTCTTGCTCTTTAACTTCACGGCTTTTTGAGTTTTTTTCAAAGGTCGCGCCCATACAATGATGACCCTGATATTCAGGAGTAAAATAGCCCTTATGGCAAAGCACTGTCTTTAGGCGTTTTGACTGCTCGCTTGCTTGCACATGCGAGACTTGACCGCGCACACCCACAACGGGCAGTGTCTGAGTTTGGCTAAACTGGTCACTGTGTTCACCTGCACAATTAATCACATCGCTAAATGGTCCGAATGTTTGCTCTTTTGTGTGTAATAACCAGCCATCAGCGGTTTTCTCGAGCTTTTCAATATGGCAATTAAAGTGACTGTCCATTTTATTACTAGTAGTTGCAGTTAACGAATTTGCTGCATTAAAGAGTGCTGTAACCAGGGCTGGTGGATTTACCCAGCCGCCTTTTGCAAAGAACACACCTGAATAACCCGTTTCCACGCCGGCAATTTCGTCGCCTTCTTCGGCGCTTACATTACGCAATAATTCAGCTGGCCAAAGTTCTTTATCGGCAAGGTTTTGATGTTTATCAGCTAGGCCTTGTTTAACCGCATGTTGTAATACACCACACCACTGGTGGGGGTAGTCAAAACCATCATCAAGTAATTGTTGGTAAAGACGCATCGCATATAAAAAACTATGAGCGAACATTTCACTGTGCGGTGAGTTCTTCGCTTGCAAATGCGGATAAACAGCCCCTTGTACATTGTGAGAAGCGCCCATGGCAAGCGCTTCATCTTGGCAAAAAAGCGTGGCTTTTAGGCCTCTTTTTGCCAGTGAATACAGTACACTGCTACTGGCAATACCACCGCCAATAACAGCCACATTACTCAATTCACTTTGCTGATGAGCAAAATAGGCAGGCCCTGATTGTTGCTCATTAGGCTCAGTTAGCTCGCCAATCAGCATTTCGCGTTTTTTACCATAGCCTTTAGCTTTACTCATGCTAAAGCCTGCTTCGATGAGTCCTCTTCTGACAAAGCCTGCGGCCGTAAAAGTGGCGAGTGTGGCATTTGCTCTAGAGATAGCCCGCATTTTGTTGAACAAACTCTGTTGCCACATATCTGGGTTTTTGCTTGGAGCAAAACCATCTAAATACCACGCATCGACAACTCCTTCATTTGGGTAACTCATGGCATCAATGCTGTCTTGTACGTCACCAAAATAAAGGTCGAGTACTAGTTTGTCGCCAGCAAATTCAAGGCGATGGCAGCCGGCCAAATTAATTGGGTATTGAGCAATTAGTTGCTCACTATATTCAGTTAAATTAGGCCAGGCTTTGAGTGCTTGAGCGAGGTCATCACGCTTAATAGGGAACTTTTCAAAAGAGATAAAGTGCAGGCGGGTAACACTTTTTTTACCACTATGGTCGTGTTGATTTTGAACTTCTTGCTCTGCATGCTGCCTATCAAGGTGAGCTGCAAAGTGTTGCCATGTATTTAAAAAGTTAAGCCCGGTACCAAAGCCTGTTTCAGCAATGGCAAAGTGGTTACGGTCATGATTTTGTAATCGTTGCGGGATATGGTTTTGTTGATAAAACACATAATGTGATTCGGCTAAGCCATCATCATTAGAGAAATAAACATCGTCAAACTGATCGGCGACAGGGGTACCAAGGTGATTAAAATGAATATGTGCGTTTTTGATCATGGTTTAACTAATTAACTACAAACTTTTTTTCATTATTTTACGTGTTTTCTTTGAAATAGTCTGGCGTTATTTATAAGCTAGACATTCAGAGTACATGTGTACGCTAGAAAGCTGACCACTTCGAGAGTAATTTCAGCGTAAAATAGAACACAATTTAGTATAGAGCTAAGGTAATTACCCATGAGAAGAGCCGTTATTACGGGCATCGGTGTTGTTTCAAGCATCGGTAACAACAAAGAAGAAGTATTAGAATCATTAAAACAAGGCCGTAGTGGTATCGCGTTCAACCAAGAGTTTGCTGACTACAACCTACGTAGTAACGTATCTGGCAAAATCGATATTGATGTTAAAGAGTTTGTTGATCGTAAAGCAATGCGCTTTATGGGCGATGCAGCGGCATACGCTTATATCTCTATGGCACAAGCGATTGAAGATGCAGGCCTTAGTGAAGATCAAGTTTCAAACGAGCGCACTGGTTTATTAGTGGGTTCAGGTGGTGGTTCATCTAAGTGGCAAGTTGAAGCCGCTGACATTTTACGTGAAAAAGGCGTAAAACGTGTTGGTCCTTACATGGTACCACGTACTATGGCGAGCACGACTTCGGCGTGCCTTGCAACACCATTCAAAATCAAAGGTGTTAACTACTCGCTAAGTTCTGCATGTGCAACATCTGCACACTGTATCGGCCACGCGGTTGAGCAAATTCAATTAGGCAAGCAAGACGTCATCTTTGCAGGTGGTGGTGAAGAGCTTCACTGGACACTCGCAATGGAATTCGATGCAATGGGTGCATTGTCTACTAAGTACAATGAAACACCAGAGAAAGCATCACGTACCTATGATGCAAACCGTGATGGTTTTGTTATCTCTGCTGGTGGCGGTATCGTTGTTGTTGAAGAACTTGAGCATGCACTTGCTCGTGGCGCGCACATCTATGCAGAAATCACAGGTTACGGTGCAACATCTGACGGCTACGACATGGTAGCTCCATCAGGTGAAGGCGCTGTACGTTGTATGAAGCAAGCAATGCAAGGTCTTGAAGGCGGTATTGATTACTTAAATACTCACGGTACTTCAACGCCTGTTGGTGATGTGAAAGAGCTTGGTGCTATTCAAGAAGTATTTGGTGGTAACTCGCCAATGATCAGTGCAACCAAAGCGATGACAGGTCACGCTTTAGGTGCAGCAGGCGTTCACGAAGCAATCTTCTCGCTGTTAATGCTTGAGCATAACTTTGTTGCTCCATCTATCAACATTGATGAACTAGATGAGCAAGCTGCAGGTCTAAACATTGTAACTGAGCGTAAAGACGTTGAACTAAATACAGTTATGTCTAACAGCTTCGGTTTCGGTGGCACTAACGCCACATTAGTAATGAGCAAATATAAAGGTTAAACCTCTCCAGTATTTGCTTAAAGCCGAGCAATAGCTCGGCTTTTTCATTTGTTATAAATTACCCCAAAATCGTCTTAGTTGTTACCTATCCGAATACTGATAAATTCGCTACAATAGCGCCACTTTCTGCCTCTCGGACACACAAATGAAAATTCTTGCAGATCAAAATATGCCATTGGTTGAGCAGTACTTTGCCGATTTTGGTGATGTTGAGCGATTTGATGGCCGTAATCTTCAACCCGAGCAGCTAGTCGGGGTCGATATTTTGTTAACCCGTTCAGTTACTAATGTAGATAAAGCCTTACTCACTCAAGCAGATAAATTAAAATTTGTGGGCACAGCAACCATAGGTGTTGATCACATTGATACCGAGTTACTTGCTGAGCGAAATATCGCATTTAGCAGCGCTCCAGGGTGTAATGCTGTGGCGGTAGCGGAATATGTAATTAGTAGCTTATATGCCTTGAGCCAAGAAAACGCCAGTTCATTACAAGGCAAAACCATCGGCATAGTGGGCGTTGGCAGTATAGGTAGCTGTTTACGTGATAAGTTAAGCTTGCTTGGCTTGAATGTACTGTTATGTGATCCACCCAAATATGAAGCCGGTGAGCTTGCAGAGCATATTGAGTTAGACACATTACTAGCTAAAGCTGATATTGTGACTTTTCACGTGCCATTAGTTAAGCAAGGGCCACATAAAACCTTGCACATGCTAGACGAAACACGCTTAAAAGCACTTAAGCCGGGTATGACGATTATCAATGCAAGCCGAGGTGATGTGATTGATAACCAAGCATTACTAGCATTGTTTGAGCAAGGCGCAAAATTAGATTGTGTGCTTGATGTTTGGGAAAACGAACCCAATATACTACTCCTCTGCTTGATTATGTGCGTTATGCCAGTGTGCATATTGCAGGGCATACACTTGAAGGCAAAGCCCGCGGTACACAAATGCTGTATCAGCAAGTGTGTGAGCTTGAAGGAATCGCAGCGCTTAAGTCTCTGGACGACTTTTTGCCAGAGCCAATCAGCCACTCTGTCACGCTAGGTGAAACCTTTAACCTAGACGATATAGGTCGCTTGGTGCACTTAATTTATGATGTCCGTCGCGACGATGGCATTTTACGAAGTAAATTAGCAAGCGAAGGCTTTGATAGTTTACGTAAGAATTACCCGCCACGACGCGAGTTTAGTACGTTGTCGGTGGCTGCAAACAGTGCATGTGAAGGCGCATTAGCTGCACTGGGATTTAGAATTAACGAATAAAGCCATTTGCTTTATTCAAAAGAGGAAAACACATGTCGCAAAAATTTAATGTAGCCGTTTTAGGTGCCACAGGTTTAGTGGGTCGTCAAATTATCGAAACTTTAGAAGATCGTAAGTTTCCGGTAGACCAATTATTTTTACTCGCAAGCAGCCGTAGTGCCGGCGAAGAAATTCAATTTCGCGGTGAGAGCATTGAAGTAATCGATGTCGAAGAGTTTGATTTTAGCCAAGCTCATATTGGTTTATTTTCAGCAGGCGGCAGTGTCTCTGAAAAATACGCACCGATTGCGGCAGAAGCAGGCTGTGTCGTAATTGATAATACCTCACACTTTCGTAATGACTACGATGTGCCATTAATTATTCCTGAAGTGAATGCATCAAGCTTGGCGGATTTCAGAAATCGCAACATCATTGCAAACCCTAACTGCTCAACGATTCAAATGCTGGTGGCATTAAAACCAATTTATGATGCTTATGGCATTGACCGCATTAACGTATCAACTTATCAAGCTGTATCGGGTACGGGTAAAGAAGCCGTTGATGAACTAGCCAAGCAAACAGCAAACTTAATGAATGCTCGCCCAATGGATAATGCCGTTTTCCCTAAACAAATTGCTTTTAACGTGATCCCACAAATCGACAGCTTTGAAGATAACGGTTATACCCGCGAAGAAATGAAAATGGTTAACGAAACACAAAAAATCTTAGGTGATAACAGTGTTGTGGTTAACCCTACCTGTGTTCGTGTTCCCGTGTTCTTTGGTCACAGTGAAGCGATTAATATTGAAACGCGTATGCCAGTAGATATCGAACATGTTAAACAGCTATTAAACGATGCACCTGGTGTAGAGTTTATTGAAGACTTAGCGGATTACCCAACGGCTGTGTCAGATGCAAGTGGCAACGATACTGTATACGTAGGTCGTTTACGTGCTGATATTTCGCATCCACATGGTTTAAATATGTGGGTTGTAAGTGATAATACGCGCAAAGGTGCAGCAACAAATAGTGTGCAGATTGCTGAAGAGCTAATCGCAAATTATTTATAAATCTGATGATTTAGGCTGATCTAAATTTGACAGAAAGCGGCAATTTGCCGCTTTTTTTGTGAATTCACTGCCAAATTATTGCCGCATACGTTGTAAAAGCGTATAAACTTAACGATAACAATAAAAAAGTCTCTCAGCCGCTAATATTTAAGCTATTTACTATCAAGGTGTTGCAATAGATATTGCAAGGCAACTAAGTTATAGTTTGCAGCTGGAATAGAGCTTGCAAGAAAGCATAATTAAGAATCAATTCTGCAAGAATTACTTGATGTTTAAGCAACCAAGGTTGCTGCGTTAACATTTAAAACATAAAGGATCAGCATGCGCGGTTTAGCAACACTCTTCATATTAGCGTCTGCATTGGTGGTAACACCGACATACTCTGATGAAGGCTCCACACTTAAAGGCCCTAAAGGTGTCGATTACGGTGCGCAGGGGCGCTCAATTGGTCCAATTAAGCCGACCGATACACTATGGCGCATTGCCGCTAAAATTCGTCCAGACAACTCTGTCAGTATTTATCAGGTCATGCAAGCTCTGTATGACAAAAACCCATCGTCATTTTTAGACCAAAACTTGAATCACATGCGTGATGGCGCATACCTAAAAATCCCAACGATTTCAGAGATGCGTGCGGTCAATCCGACGCTAGCAAAAGCACGTTCTGAACAAGATGATGAGCTATGGGAGAAAAAGAAAAACGGCACACTGACCACTGCTGAAATTAATGAATCGCAAAAGAAAGTAACTCAAGCTCGCAAAGTTGATGTAGACGAAGCAAAACAAGAGCTTAAACAAGAAATCAACACCATTAAAACAGAGCAGGGCACGCAATTAGTAGAGCTTCAAAAGCAGTTTAAATCATCGGTTGAAAACGTTGAAGAAATCTTAGCTGAGAACAACAAGCTCAAAAAGCAACTTACCGGTATTTCTAAAGAGCTTGAAACTGTTCGCGATCAGCTTGGCCAAGACAGTGAAATTCAAAAACAGCTGAAAGAGCTGATCACTAAACAAAATGAAATTATCGAGCAGCAAAAAGCAAAAAAGATTGAAGAGGACAGTGGGTTTAACTTTTCGAATTTACTGAGTAATCCACTTGTTCTCGGTGCATTAATGTTTATTCCTGCATTACTGATCATTGCTGCCGTTGTAATGTTTTTGAAAAAACGCAATAGCCCTAGTGATGATACGAGTGCCAGCGATGACGATGAGTTTTTACCTCAAAGCCCAACGTTTAAGGCTAATGACGATTTAGAACCTATGGTCGAAAGCGACCCTCTAGTACCTGATCCAATTGAAGACCACGATGATTTAAGTGTGCGTTTAGATGATGACTTAGATCAAGATATGCTGCCAGATGACGACATTATTTTCGACGACAGTATTGATGATAGCTTTGATGAAGATGACAGTATTTTAAACCAAGATGAGTTAGAGGGTTTATTAAGTGATGACATCGAATTTAATGATGAATCATCAACTATGGCTGGCGACGATGATGATTTAGATGCATTTTTACAGCAAGATTTCGATCAAACTGATGATGACAGTTTAGGTGATGAAATAGACCTAGATGTTGAGCAGCCTCAGGCAGATTTGTCTGGTGATATTTTAAGTGCTGATGATATTGACGACCTTTTTGATACTGACGATGACTCATTAGATAACGCGAATGATGAAATGGCAGCACTTAGTGAAGAGCTGGCAGAAGATGACGCGGAAGATGATTTTGACATTGATAGCTTAATTGATGAGCAAAACAATACTGACTCTAATCAAGACGTTAATCTAGACGATATCGATGATTTACTTGATGAAAATAATGACGCATCAGCCACGAACGTTGAAGCTGAACTTATTGACGAAGATGATTTCGATATCGACAGCTTAATTGATGAAGCGCAAACCGAAGAGCCATCCTCAGATCTTAATGATGCATTAGAAAATGATGATCTTGATGATGCGCTGGATGTTGATGACATTGACTCGTTATTAGATGACGTTCAAGAAGAACAAGCGTCAGTCGAAGAACCAAGTGCAGATCAACTCATTGACGAAGATGATCTTGATATCGATAGCTTAATTGATGAAGCGCAAGTAGCAGAGCCAGTAGCTGAAGAGAACGATGCATTAGAAAATGATGATCTTGATGATGCGCTGGATGTTGATGACATTGACTCGTTATTAGATGACGTTCAAGAAGAACAAGCGTCAGTCGAAGAACCAAGTGCAGATCAACTCATTGACGAAGATGATCTTGATATCGATAGCTTAATTGATGAAGCGCAAGTAGCAGAGCCAGCAGCTGAAGAGAACGATGCATTAGAAAATGATGATCTTGATGATGCACTGGATGTTGATGACATTGACTCGTTATTAGATGACGTTCAAGAAGAACAAGCATCAGTCGAAGAACCAAATGCAGATCAACTCATTAATGAAGATGATCTTGATATCGATAGCTTAATTGATGAAGCACAAGTAGCAGAGCCAGCAGCTGAAGAGAACGATACATTAGAAAATGATGATCTTGATGATGCGCTGGATGTTGATGACATTGACTCGCTATTAGATGAAGCTCAAGAAGAGCAAGTGCCAGTCGAAGAACCAAGTGCAGATGAGTTAATCGACGAAGACGAGCTTGATGATGCCCTGGATGTTGATGACATTGATTCATTATTAGATGAGGCGCAAGAAGAGCAACAGCCTGAAGAAATACAAGAATCTGAAGAGCTTGTTGAAGCGTTAACAGAAGAGCCAAGCGCAGACGATTTAATCGATGAAGATGAGCTTGATGATGCCCTTGATGTTGATGACATTGATTCACTCTTAGATGAAGCTCAAGATGAGCAACAGCCTGAAGAAATACAAGAATCTGAAGAGCTTGTTGAAGAGTTAACTGAAGAGCTAACAGAAGAGCCAAGCGCAGACGATTTAATCGACGAAGACGAGCTTGAAGATGCCCTTGATGTTGATGACATTGATTCACTCTTAGATGAAGCACAAGAAGAGCAGCCTGAAGAAATACAAGAATCTGAAGAGCTTGTTGAAGAGTTAACTGAAGAGCTAACAGAAGAGCCTAGCGCTGACGATTTAATCGACGAAGATGAGCTAAGTAATGATTTCGATACCAATGATATCGACTCACTTCTTGACGATGTTGGTGCAGAGCCGCAAGAGCCTGAACTCTTGGATGAAGATGGCTTAGATGTTGATGACAATGATATTCAAGACATGCTTGAGCAAGATGATGAATTAGATGTGACTGATATTGATTCATTATTAGAAGAGGATTCTATTGATGAACACGATTCAGACTCTGAAGACGAGCTTGAAGAGCTTATTCAACAAACAAATGAGCTGAAACAAGATACCGAAGCGCAAATTTCTGATTTAAGCCACGAGCAAAACATCAATACTGAGCATGATGAAAACCTGCAAGAGTCTCTTGAAGATTTAGCAGATGCGGATCAAGTAATAGATGACTTAAATGTTGAATCAGTTGCCTCAGAGTTAGTTGATGAAGCAGATGATACTGACGAAGTTGATATTGATGAGGCACTAAATCATGAATTTAACGAAGATAGCGACGAGCTATTGGATGAAGATGACAGTCTTGATGAATTTGATGATCCATCACTGAAAAGCGTCGATGAGTTATTAAGTGAAATCGGTGAAGAAGACGATTATGTCGCAGCACCAGATTGGTCAATTGATGAGCCTGAACAAGACATTGAAGAGGTTGAAATTGACTTAGGCGATGATCCGCTAGCCGATGAAGACTTAACGGATGAGTTTGATTTAGCAGGCGAAGAAGAGCCTCTGCAGCAAGATACGGTAACGCCTAGCCAAGAGTTAGAAGAGTACCCAGAGCTTGAGCTAGATGAAGCGGGTTTTGAGTTAGATGACTCTGATGAACAAGCTTCTGAAGAATTAGATGCTGATTCGCCATTACAGTTAAGCCAAGCGGAGCAAGACCTTGCAAATTCTTTAGCAGCAGGTAATGAACTTGATCAGCTAGACGATGATTTTGATGATGATATCTTGCTTGATAATGAATTCACAGAACAAGACATGCTTGATCCTGAAGATGATTTACTCTCTTCTTCAGAAAACGAAGCGCCATCAGTACAACCGATTGAAGAGCCGATTGATGCTGAAGTGGCTGATAGTAAAGACGAATTAGAGGATTTCCCAGAATTCGAATTAGACGATATTGAGCTTGATGATACGACAGCAGCTGAGCAAACAATTGCTGATTTAGAGTCAAATTTAGCCGATGAGACTGACTTGAGTGAAATGTCAGACGATGAAATCGATGATGATTTTATGGCTGACTTAACTCAAACCGACTTTGATGCGCTGTTAAATGAATTAGCAGAGCCAGACGAAGCAGATATCAGTGATGCCAGTGAGTTCGATGTTGATTTTAATGCACTGTTAAATGAAGATTTACAGGGTGAAAGCGAGCAACCAGTTGAACCTGAAGTAGAGCACATAGAAGAGGCGCAACAAGCGCAACAACCTTCTGATGATGAGTTTGTCGATATCGACTCGTTACTTGAGCAAAGTGATGATGAAGCACTCGACCATGAACCTTATGATGACATTGATATGGATGTAGGGTTAAGTGATTTTAATGATTTACTTGCCGGCGATAACCCAACTGATGTTGATGCCGAAAGTGGTGGTTACTCAGCAAAACTGGATTTAGCGCGAGCATATATCGAAATAGATGACTTTGATGCAGCGCTGCAAGCCATTGAAGATGTTATTGCCAATGGCCCAGAGGAAGTGCAAGAAGAAGCACAATCACTTAAAGCTAAAATTAACGAGTAATAAGTAAAACTAACCAATAAAAAACCGAGCTAACTAGCTCGGTTTTTTTATATCTAAGCGAAGATTATTGCTTGTCTTGTAAGCGACGAGTTTTGAAATCAGACTCGGCTTTCCACTTAGGCCAATCGCCGTTATTAGCAAGTTTAGCGGCAATATCTACGATCAGCTCAATATCCTGCTCAACACCACCCATCGACCAATCTGCTGAATAGTCGTCAGCTTCTTTGTGATATTTATGGGCGATGTAATCAGGATCTGTATCACCTAAGCTCATAAATAGTAAGCTAGGCACGCCTTGCTTAGCTAGAGAGAAGTGATCAGAGCGGAAGAACAAACCATTTTGAGGACGAGGGTCCATTTTTACATGACGACCTTGTGCTTTCGCTGCATCTGCAAGGTAGTCTTCCATTTCAGACATGCCTTTACCGTATTGTAATATGTAGTCAACGCCATCAAGTACGTTCATACCATCAATATTAAGCAGTGCGACCATTTGCTTGGTTGGTACAATTTCGCCAGTAGCGAATTGCTCAGAACCAATAAGCCCAGTTTCTTCAGCCGTAAAGTTGGCAAAGATAATCGAGCGTTTAAATGGTTTTTTCTTATGCATTTCAGTAAGAATACGGGCTATTTCTACCGTTGCTGCGCTACCTGATGCGTTATCAACAGCACCATTGTAGATTTTCACGCCTTCATCAGTTTGCTTGGTACCAAAATGATCCCAGTGTGCACCAATTACAATGTACTCATCAGGGGTTTCGCTACCTTTAAGCGTTGCAACAACGTTATGCGATTGTGCTTGAGAGATATCACTTTTCAGTGTTAGGGCTGCTTTCGCTTTTAAGTCGACAGGTTTAAAGTCTGCTTTTAGCGCGTTGGCTTTTTCAGTTTGATAATCAAGACCCGCTTGAGCAAAAATTTCATTTGCTGCTTGTTCATCAATCCAGCCCATTACAGGGATGTCAGAAGCGTTTTTATCTTGGTCGATTAAGGTATATTTACTACCCGTGTTCGAGCTTTCTACAACACCCCAAGGGTATGCGGCAGGAGCTGTTTCGTGAACGATAAATACCGCTTTTGCACCTTGGCGTGCACCTTCTTCATATTTGTAAGTCCAACGACCGTAGTAGGTCATAGCATTACCGGTGAAAAGTGCGTCGTCTTGGGTGGCAAAACCAGGATCATTAACAAGTACAATGATTGTTTTGTCTTTTACATCAATATCTGCAAAGTCATCCCAGTTATATTCAGGTGCATTAATACCGTAGCCAACGAACACTACATCAGAGCCATCAATGTTGATTTCAGGATTAATCTGCTGCGTACGGGCGGTAAAATCACTGCCAGCATTAAAACTTAAATCACCTACTTTTAAGGTCATGTTTTGATCTGGAGTGAGTTTTGCCATGGTAACTGGCTGTAAAAACTCGCCATTAAAACTGCCGCTTAAGCCGAGTTTTTTATATTCGTCGGCTAAATAGTTAATGGTCAGTGTTTCGCCTTCAGTTAAAGGGCCGCGGCCTAAGAATTCATCAGAGGCGAGGGTTTTAATATGTGAGCGTACATTGGCAATGTTAACGGCTTCATGGCTGCTTGCGCTTGTTGCATCAGCGCTTGATGTTGGTTGCTCAGAGCAACCGAATAAACCAACTGCAAGTGCCAAACTTGCATACTTAAGGTGAGTTGTCATAGTTTTTCTGGTTGATTGCACAGGGTTTCACTATATGGGACGAGAAGGGGGGCTGTCCAGAAAGAGTCTACAAATAACTAATTATTCAGGATGAAAGGATAATAATGCACCTTTCACCCTGCCAATTTTACCACCACGCTTTATCAATCGCGGTATCTTGAATCTTAAAAACCTCTCCAACTAGCGGAGTACTCAGTGATACTTGCTCCTGTCCTGCTTTTTTAGCGACACGTTTAAGTGGGTCATACCAAGCATGAAAGGCGAGATCGAATGTTCCATTATGCACTGGCACCATTACATCACCTTGTAAATCGAGGTGGGCTTGCACTGATTGTTCTGGTGTCATATGAATGTCAGCCCAATCTTTGTCGTAAGCGCCGGTTTCAATAAAGGTGATATCAAATGGCCCATAACGATGACCAATTTTTTTAAAGCCAGCAAAATAGCCAGAGTCACCGCTAAAATAAAAGCGCTTGTCATTTATTTTAATAGCCCAAGAGCCCCAAAGGGTTTTATTGCCGTCTGTTAAACCTCGGCCAGAGAAGTGCTGGGTTGGTGTAAATACAATTTGGCCATTAGCCATATTTTGCTCTTGCCACCAATCAAAACTATGCACTTTTTGTTCATCAACGCCCCATTTTTTCAGGTCGTTTTCGACTCCTAATGGCACATAAAAAGAATCTGTTTTATCAACAAGCTGTTTAATTGCTGCTTTATCTAAGTGGTCATAATGGTTGTGTGAAATAAACACCTTGGCAATATTTGGTAACTCTGCAATGCTGATAGGTGTTGGCTGAAAGCGCTTTGGACCCATGAATGAGAAAGGCGAAGCGCGCTCTGAAAATACTGGATCAAATAGCCAGTATTCGCCATACACTTTCGCTAAAATAGAGGAGTGACCTAGCTTTACAAAATGCACTGTGTCATTTGATAAACGCTCAAGCTGAGCGTGAGAAACAGAATGCATAGGCAGCTCGCCCTTTGGCTCTGCATCAATTTTCTTTTCAGTAATAAAGCGTTTGAAGATACCTAGCGTTTTCTTAAAGCTGGGTCTTTCTACTTCAACACTATTGTGGAACTTGCCATCAGATAATTGCGCAGAGTGGCTGTTCTCACTCACGCCTTCAGCGGCTAATTGATTATTCATAATAAACACTCCTATCACGATGCATAGAGTGGCGATTGCGAGCCATTTTAGAAATTTCATATCGTCACCATAAGTAAACTACACAGTGTAGTTTTTCATGGTTTGCTATAAAAGTAAACTATCTAGTGCATTTTTTATTTTTGCGTTACACTAGTAACCCTTATCGGAGGGGTCCATGAAATTATCACAGAGAAAACGATTAGATATTTTGAATGCAGCTGAAACATTGTTTTTTCAGCAGGGTGTTGAGCATACAAGTATGGATCAGGTTGCAAGCTTAGCGGGTGCCTCAAAGCGCACCGTATACAATCACTTTGAAAATAAAGATGTGTTGTTTCAAGCTATTCTAGTGTTTATGTTTGAAAAAGTTCGCCAAGAGCAAGCGGTGGTGTTTGATGCTGCTTTGCCAATTGCTGAGCAATTAACACGCATTGCTGAACAAGAAGTCACGTTACTCACCTCTGAAGAGTTTTTAAAAGTAGCGAAAGTCGCTTTTATGCAAATGTTACAGCAACCTGATTTAGCAAAATCATTAGCCAGTAATAACATGGGCTGTATGCAAGATCTGGTAGCGTTTTTAGAAGCGGGTGTGCAAGCGCAGGTGTTAACGATTGATGATGTTGAGTTTGCGGCAAAACAGTTTGTTTATCAGTTAAAGTCGCTGATCTTTTATCCGTTGCTGTATGGCTTTGAGCGCCAAGAAGGTGACTCAGACAACAAAGTGATAAGCGAAACCGTGAAAATGTTCTTAGCGCGTTATGGGCGCTGATATTTTGGAATATAAAAAAGCCCGCTTAATGCGGGCTTTTTAACATCTGTAAGAAGGCTTACTTCACTTCTTTACCAGCTGCTTGTTGGTCAGCATGGTAGCTTGAGCGAACAAATGGGCCACAAGCTGCATGTGTAAAGCCAATTTCATCTGCATACTCTTTTAGTCCATCAAACTCTGCTGGCGGCACGTAGCGTTTAACCGGTAAGTGGTGCTTAGAAGGTTGCAAGTATTGACCTACGGTAAGCATATCAACGTTGTGAGCGCGTAAATCGCGTAACACTTCTTCGATTTCACTGATCTCTTCACCAAGACCCACCATCAAGCCAGACTTCGTTTTCACATTTGGGTGCGCTTCTTTAAAACGACGTAATAGCTCAAGTGACCACTTATAATCAGCGCCTGGACGCGCTAATTTGTATAAACGCGGTGCTGTTTCTAGGTTGTGGTTAAATACATCTGGTGGCGTCTCAATTAAGATATCAAGGGCTCTGTCCATACGACCACGGAAATCAGGTACTAAGATTTCAATTGTGATATTTGGATTGTGCTTACGAATTTCACGAATACAATCAGCAAAATGCTGTGCACCGCCATCACGTAAGTCATCACGGTCTACTGACGTGATTACAACATAGCTCAGCTTCATGTCTTTAATAGTCAGTGCGAGCTTTTCAGGCTCAGCTGCATCTGGCTTTAATGGACGGCCGTGGGCAACATCACAGAACGGGCAACGACGAGTACAAATTGCACCTAAAATCATGAAAGTCGCTGTACCGTGGTTGAAACATTCAGATAGGTTAGGGCATGATGCCTCTTCACACACTGAGTGCAAACCATGTTTACGCATCGCTTGTTTAATACCATCAATACGCTCGGTTGATTTTGGTAAGCGAATTTTTAGCCACTCTGGCTTACGCAGCATTTCGTTCTTTTCAGTCGGTAAAACTTTAACTGGGATCAGCGCCATTTTTTCTGCATCACGCAGTTTTACGCCCGGTTCCATTTTGACTGGTTTATTCATTCGTTTTCAAACCCTTCAGTGTGCTTAACCACAGTAGCATTAAGCTTTTTAATCATGTGTTTTACAAGCCCTGCACCTGCTTGCTCGAGGTTTTGCGGACCGTTAAGGTCGGTTGTTTGCACCATGTTCATGCCAGCATAGCCGCATGGATTAATACGTAAAAATGGACTTAGATCCATGTTTACATTAAGTGCTAAACCGTGGAAAGAGCAACCGCGGCGAACGCGAAGACCTAATGAAGCAACTTTGCTATCGTTAACGTAAACACCCGGTGCATCTGCTTTTGCGTAGGCATCAATGTCATAGTCTTTTAACGTGTCGATAATGCACTCTTCAAGCCAGGTTACCAGCTCTCTTACACCAATGTTTAAACGGCGTAAGTTGAACAGCACATACATCATTTGCTGACCCGGTCCGTGGTAGGTTACTTGACCCCCACGGTCTACTTGGATCACTTCGATATCACCGGTATTTAATAAGTGCTCAGCTTTACCAGCTTGGCCTTGCGTAAATACAGGCTCGTGCTCTACAAGCCAAATTTCATCGGCAGTGTGCTCATCACGGGTGTCGGTAAAAGATTGCATTTTTTGCCAAATTGGCATGTAACGCTGACGACCTAATTGACGAACGATTAATTCTCTTTCGCTCACGAGTTACTCCGTAATCGGCCTATAGCATGTGACGTACGTCATCGATGTTGCTGATCACGTTATAAATTTCTTCAATGTGCTCTTTACTTGTAACGGTTGCTACAAGCGTTACAGATTCGTAATTACCCTTGCTGCTTGGTTTAACCTTTGGCGCATAGTCGCCCGGTGCAATTGGTTGCAGCTTTTCTAGGATCTGATCCGTCAGATTTACGTTTGCTAAGCCCATGATTTTAAATGTGAATGGGCAAGGGAAATCTAAATACTCGTCAAACTTAGTATTTTTTACAGGTTGAACCACGACGGTGACTCCTCAAACAATGCGTGTGCTTAAAAGAAGTGATCTCTACCATTTCTTGATATTAAGCAAACTTAGATTACGACGCACTCGACCCAGCGCGACTGATATGGGGCGCATTCTATCATTTTTCAGACAAAAAAAAACGCCTTGCGATGCAAGGCGTTTATAAACTTTATAACCAGATTACTGGATCTGTAAACGTAGGTAATCGTAAATCTTGCTAAAGAAGCTGCCTTCTTCCACTTCTTCTAGTGTAACTAGTGGATATTGTGCAATTTCTTCACCTTCAAGTTGTAAGAAAAGCGTGCCTACTTTCGTGCCTTTAGCAAGCGGTGCTTCTAATGTTTTATCAAGCTCGAAGTTCGCTTTTAAATTTTTACGTTGGCCACGTGGAATAGTAATTGGCGTATCTTCTAGGATACCTAGCGATACGTTTTCTTTGTTACCCATCCAAATACGTTGCTCAGCAAAGCTGTCGCCTGCTTTGTATGGTGTGATTGTTTCGAAAAAGCGGAAACCGTAGTTTAATAGCTTTTTGCTTTCAACTTTACGTGCACGCTCGCTTTCTGTGCCCATCACTACCGCGATTAAACGCATGTCGTCTTTTGTTGCTGAGCTAACTAAGCTATAGCCTGCTTCTGATGTATGGCCTGTTTTAATACCATCAACATTCATGCTTTCATCCCACAACAATGAGTTGCGGTTGTATTGCTTGATGCCATTAAACGTAAATGATTTTTGTGCGTATACTTCATATTCATCTGGAACATCACGAATAAGAGCTGCACCTAATGTTGCCATATCGCGTGGTGTTGTGTAGTGCTCGTTAGTATCTAAGCCGTGGCTGTTAATGAAGTGACTATTCGTCATACCAAGCTTTTCTGCATGGGCATTCATTAAATCAGCAAATGCACTTTCACTTCCAGCAATGTGCTCAGCCATTGCGACACAAGCATCGTTACCTGATTGAATAATAATACCGTGGTTAAGGTCATCAACACTGATCTGCTTACCCACTTCGATAAACATTTTTGATGACTCAGGGAAATTTTTTGCCCACGCTTTTTCGCTTACAGTAACCATATCAGTTGGCGCAATATTGCCTGCTTTGATTTCTGTACCAATTACATAACTGGTCATCATTTTGGTTAAACTAGCCGGTGCTAATTTGGTATCTGCTTCGCCTTCGGCAATCACTTTACCTGTGGTGAAATCAACCAGAAAGTAACCTTTCGCATTAACTTGAGGTGGGGCAGGGATGATTTGGGCTGTTGCTGAAAATACGCTAGCAGTGCAAACAAGGCCACAAACGCCACTTAAGATTTTATATTTTATAGATTTCATCGTACTCATTAATGGTTAAAGTTAAACATGTCGCGTTGACCTATTCTAAAGGCCTTACTCACTGTAAAGCAAGAACGCGTTCTGAAATTGGTTTTGTTTTAGCTTCTCTAAAACTGCTTGTGCTTCTGCGGCATCTTTTATTGGACCGAGACGTAATCGATAGATCCCGTCTTTTTCAACAATGTTTGTTGGCACATGATATTGCTGACGAAGTTGAAACGCGAGCGCCTCAACATTAGCAAGAGTACTTCCCGCTGCAACCTGTATGTAGCTTAAACGAGGGGCAGAATTGGCAAGGGTAACAGCCTCAACCTTAACACGGGCTGTACCTTGTCGATAATAACCTAATTTATAGGCCGCAGAATAAGATAAATCGATAATACGGTCATCATGAAATGGGCCACGGTCATTGACGCGAACAATCACTGATTTTCCATTATCTAAATTTGTTACTCTGGCAAAGCTCGGTAGCGGCAGCGTTTTATGGGCGGCTGTCATCGCAAACATATCGTATACTTCGCCGTTTGAGGTGTGATAATTGTGAAACTTTCGACCATACCACGAAGCAATGCCTTCTTCTGCATAGCCAGTTTCATCTAGCATCGGCGTGTAGCGTTTACCGCGAACCTCGTAAGGACGGCTAGCGCTTGCACTTTTAACAACCGCAGTGACAATCGCATCTTGCATTTCCAACTCGGTTGGTTTTCGAAGTGGGGCTGCATCATGCTCCATGGCATAACGGCCTTGTTGCGAAGATGAACTACATGCTGCTAGCAGCACAGAAAATAACGCAATAAGTAAGAAATTGACTCGCTGTGTCATTATTTTAAAAGCATCCTTTTATCGGTGGCGATTGACATAATAATGCCAAATCCGGCCATTAAGGTCACCATTGAGGTGCCACCATAACTTATCAGAGGTAACGGAACACCGACAACCGGTAGTAAACCCGATACCATGCCAATATTAACAAATACATAAACAAAGAAGGTCAGTGTTAATGCGCCAGCAAGTAGTTTACCAAACGCATCTTGAGCGTTCACTGCGATATACAACCCACGACCAATGATAAATAAGTACATACACAATAATAAACAGACCCCAAACAGGCCAAACTCTTCGCTCAGTACAGAAAAGATAAAATCGGTATGACGCTCAGGTAAAAACTCTAGTTGCGATTGCGTACCTTGCAGCCAGCCTTTTCCTTCAATTCCTCCCGAGCCAATTGCAATTTTCGATTGAATAATGTGGTAACCAGAGCCAAGCGGATCGCTTTCAGGATCTAAAAAGGTCAGTACTCGTTGCTTTTGGTAATCAAGCATCACGTAATGCCAAAACGGCCAAGCTGCTAATGCCACTGTCGCTGATAAAAAGCCAATCAAGCGCCAACTAAGACCAGATAAAAACAATACAAAAATACCTGAACTGGCAATCAAAATAGATGTACCTAAGTCGGGTTGCTCTTTAATTAAAATGGTGGGCACCATCACAATCACAAAACCAATAATTAAGTGCAGCGGTCGAGGCGGTAAATGGTTGCGACCAATATACCAAGCAACCATCATAGGCACGGCAATTTTCATTAATTCTGAGGGCTGGAAACGGGTCACACCTAAATCAAGCCAGCGCTGTGCCCCTTTTGAACTTACCCCGAATAACAACACCCCAACCAGCATCAAAAGGCCGATGCAATAAAGAGGGATAACCATGCTTTTTAATGTATTAGGTGAAAATTGCGCGAGTATAAACATGCCTAGGATAGCGCCAAACATACGTGTTGCGTGGCGTATCATCATCGCTGAGTCTTGGCCGCTGGCACTGTATACAATGGCAAGACTGGCTACCATCATCGTCATCAGAGCTAGAAGCAGAGGAAAGTCTAGGTGTAGGCGCTGCCATATTGAACGCTTTTTATTTAATGGGATCATGGCGCATCACTCTGGGCAATTTGTATTGGGTTAGCTGAAAAGTAGTAATCCATCAATTGACGCGCAATTGGCGCACCAACCGTACTACCACCACCGGTGTTTTCAACCACCACAGAGACCACAATTTGTGGGTCTTTATAAGGAGCAAAACCAACGTAGATAGCGTTATCTCGCTGACGCTCTTTAAGTGACTTAGCATCATAACGCTCACCTTGGGCAATACTTACAACCTGAGCAGTACCCGTTTTACCTGCTGGGTCGTAATTTGTTCCTTTAAATGCTTTATGGGCGGTGCCGGTGACTTTATGCACGGTGTTGTGCATGGCATCTAGTGCAATTTGCCAATGATGAGGGTTTTTGAGTACCAAAGGTGGTTTCTCATCATTATTAATCTGTGTTACTTCGTCTTCTTTTTTCGCTACCTGCACAAGATGTGGCGGGTGATCTAAACCTCGATTCACTAAGATGTTGGTAGCATTAGCAATTTGCATCGGTGTGGCGGTCCAATAGCCTTGGCCGATACCCACTGAAATCGTATCACCGCGCCACCATGATTCTCTAAAACGTGCTTCTTTCCATTCTCTAGAAGGCATAATGGCGGCAGTTTCTTCATGAATATCAATACCCGATAGCTCGCCAAAGCCAAACTGCGACATAAAGTCGCTGATTTTTGTAATACCAAGTCGATAAGCTACATCATAAAAATAGGTATCGCATGATTCTTCAATGGCACGATAAACATCAACATGACCATGCCCCCAACGTTTCCAGTCACGCCATTTGTGCTCTACGTTAGGAATTTGGAAAAAGCCCGGATCCCATATTTGTGTTTGCTCGGTTACCAATCCTTCTTCAAGGGCAAGAATTGACATATGAGGCTTAACTGTTGAGGCTGGGGCATAGCGACCTTGGGTGGTCCGGTTGATAAGTGGTCGGTCTGGGTTTAATAATTCTTTATAATCTTTACTGCTGATGCCGTGCACAAATAAGTTAGGGTCATAACTTGGGTTGGAATACATGGCTAAAACACCACCATCTTTAGCGTCTAGTACCACGATGGCGCCACGCATATCCTTCAATGCGTGCTGAGCAATTTGCTGTAGGCCAATATCCAGAGTTAGTACTAAGTCGTGACCAGGCTCTGGAGGAGTGAGGCTTAAAGTACGAATTACTCGACCGCGATTATTCACTTCAACGCGCTGTGAACCAACTACACCATGAAGGAGTTCTTCGTAATATTTTTCGATACCTAGCTTACCAATGTCGTGCGTTGCGCGGTAGTTGGTTGCTTGGTCTTCTGCTTCCAGTTTGGTGAGCTCTTTTTTGTTGAGTTTGGCTACATAACCTAAGGCATGGGTGAGGGTATCACCATAGGGGTAATAGCGAGCTAGACGCGCTTCGATACTAAAGCCTGGAAACTTATGCTGATTAACCGAAAATTTTGCAACTTCGGTTTCATCTAAACGGGCTTTTAATACTTGGCTTTTAAAGCGGCGGTTGTGCTTAATGTCATCTAAAAAGTCAGCTTTTTGCTGCTCACTAATTTCAATAACTTTTTCAACTTCGCTCAGTGCCTGTTCGAGGTTATCAACCTCTTCGGGGATCACTTCTAAATTATAAACCGGCTTGTTCTCTGCCAGTAACACGCCATTTCTGTCATAGATAAGGCCACGGTTAGGGGCGATAGGAATGACTTTGATTCGGTTATCATTCGAGCGGGTTTGATAATCTTGATGCTCAATAACTTGGATGTTGTATAAGTTTGATAGCAACACGCCAATTAACAGTGTAACAAACACAAAACCCACAAATGCTCGGCGGGCAAATAAATTAGCTTCAGCCGAGTGATCTCGAATTGTGGGTCTGTGTTTTCGCATTGGCTTTACTACTCGCGATGATAAGGGTGGTTGTTATTCAAGCTCCAGCCACGGTATAGGCTTTCAGCAACAATAATACGCACTAAAGGGTGCGGTAGTGTTAGGTTGGATAATGACCACTTTTGCTCTGAGGCTGCGATACACTCAGGCGCTAAGCCTTCAGGGCCGCCGATCAGCAAGCTGACATCACGGCCATCAAGTTGCCATTTTTCCATACTTTTTGCCAGCTGATGGGTATCCATTGGTTTACCAGTTACTTCTAGCGTAACAATGCGGTTGCCTTTAGGGATCGCAGCTAGGGTCTTTTCGCCTTCAAGTTGTAAAATACGTTTGATATCCGCATTTTTACCACGTTTGCCTGCGGGGATTTCAATTAGCTCAAGAGGCATATCACGCGGAAAACGGCGTTGATATTCAGTGAATCCGGTTTCAACCCATGCTGGCATTTTGGTACCAACAGCAATCAATTGTATTTTCAAAATGGTTACCTATGTCCTTGCTAAGGGTTAACCCCAAAGTTTCTCTAGATCATAGAAATCGCGAGTTTGGTCTTGCATTACGTGCACAACCACATCACCTAGGTCAACAAGCACCCATTCGCCTTCATTTTGGCCTTCGTAACCAAGCGGTTCTTCACCTGCATGGCGTGCTTCTTTAGCAACGTGAGCTGCAATTGATTGCACGTGACGTTTAGAGTTACCAGAGCATACTAACATGTAATCGGTAATGTCAGATTTACCACGAACATCAAGCTGAACCACATCACGGGCTTTCATATCGTCGACTTTATCAAGGGCAAATGCGAGTAGTTGTTTAGAATCCAAAGTGTTTTCTCAAAAATAAATAATCGTAATTTGTTATTTTATCACGTAGGCAGTATTTATTCATCTGTTTGGTAAAGATGATGCTGCGCAATGTATTGACTGACAGCAGTAGGTAAAAGTTCCGCTGCGGTAGCATTTAATTGTAACTTTTCTCTGATTTCACTAGACGCAGCATTTACTTGTAAGCCATTTAAAAAGAATAACTTACCAGCAGGAGCGTGTTGTAGTTGACTGAGCTGCTCCGTAAAGGCATGAGCTTTATAGGCAGCGAGTTCACCATCTACTTGGCAGTGTTGCCCCGGACGCTGGTACACCACAATGTGACAAAGTTTGACAATTTCTTGCCATTTAAACCATTTATCTAGGGTATTGAATGAGTCCATACCAATTAAAAACATAATCGGTGCTGATGGGTTTTCTGCGCGCAGTTCTTCAAGGCTTAATAGCGAATACGAGGCACCTTCTCGGTTTAACTCACGGTAATCGATGGCAAAGTGTGGATTGTTTTCAATGGCTAGCTTTAGCATGTTAATACGGTGCTCATCACTGATCCCAGGTTTTGCTTTATGGGCAGGAATAGCGCAAGGCATAAAATAAAGGGTATCGAGTTGACACTGCTGAACACATTGCTCGGCCATATTAATATGACCTAAGTGAATTGGGTCAAAGGTGCCACCGAAAATAGCAATCATCAATGGTTACTCTTAATCAAGGTTCGGATGACAAGGTAATGGCATTGCCACAGGTTGGCAAAACACTAAGCATATTTGCATTAATGCTTGATAAGGAGCAACCAAATTACCTTGCTTATAAGCCGCATCAAACTGCGCTAAATGCTTTATGATTTGTTCGAGGGTATTAATATTTAAGCGATTTAAAGCTTGCTGCACAGCGGCTTGTTGGTTTTTCCAAATATTAAACTGCTTGTATAAATCAGCCATATTGGCACCGTTTAAACGGCCGTGTTGCATTGCCAGTAAGTTAGCAGCTTCTTTATTAATGGCCCAAAAAATACTCATGGCTTCAGTGTTATCGGCAGCCAGTTTTGTCATCACTTTAACCGCTTGATCAGCATGACCACTCAATAATGCACCGCTTAAATCAAAAATATCAAACTTTGATTGGTTGAGTAGTCCTTGCATCACAGCTTGCTGGTCAATCAGTTCGCTACCATAAAGCAAAGACAGTTTTTCTAATTCTTGGTGGCAGGCTAGTAAGTTACCTTCAGTGGCATCAATTAAGCTTTGTTTTGCGTTGTTGTGAAGATTTAAGTTTAGACGATAACACTGTTCATCTAACCAACGGCTTAGGTGGTTACCCGTAAGCGGATAACACGGAACAAATAAACCTTGTTTATCTAGGGCTTTGAACCAAGCGCTGCGTTGTATATCTTGGCTTGCTTTGGCACCTTTTAAAACCAAAATAGTATCGGGATTAGCAAGCTCAACAAGTTGCTTAAAGATTTGACTGCCTTGCGTACCTGGTTTTTGTTCGTTTAAATCAAACTCGATTAAGGTACGAGCGCTGAATAGCGACATACTTTGGTATTGAGCAACAATTTCTTGCCAGTCAAAACCCGGCATTAAGGTAAATTTAATGACTTCGTCAAAGCCTTGTTGTTTAGCTGCTTGGCGTATTTGCATGACGCACTGCGCAATTTGATAAGGCTCTTCACCAAATACCATATAAAAAGGCGCTAAGCCTTTTTTTAACTGGCTAGGAAGCTGGTTTGCATAACAACGCATTACAGTTGTGATAACTCACGAACGATACGACGACTTGCTTGCTTACGAATTTCGCTTAATAGCAAATCAAGCTCTTTTGCTTTGGCAAGGGCATTGTCTGGGTCGTCTTGGTAGTTACGATACAATTCAAAGCTTTGATTAATGGCTTTTTGTCCTGGGCGCTTCAAGGTATAGCTTACACTGTAGGCAAGTTCATACTCAGCAACCTGACCATTATCAAATAATGACAAGATTTGACGCTCTAAACGGTCTTTGTGGATCTTTAACTCAGGGTGTTTACCACCTTGGTTAAGTTCAACTTTGCTCGCAATAAGCTCTTTTTCAACTAATTCGAAAAGCGCTGACTTTTCATCATCGCCAACAAGCGTGATGACTTTTAAGTCGTCAGGCAAGTTAGAGGCTTTCTTTAAATGAAAGCCACAACTTGTCAGCAGTAAACAGACTAGCGCAAGGGCTAGTCCGTTTTTCAGTGCGTGAAGCGCTGCCATCTTAGTTAGCAACCACGTTAAGTAGTTTGCCTGGTACGTAAATTACTTTACGGATAGTCGCGCCATCAGTGAACTTAGTCACGTTTTCTTCAGCAAATGCTAATGCTTCAACTTGCTCTTTAGTTGCATCTGCAGGCACTGTTAGCTTAGCACGTAGCTTACCGTTAACTTGTACAATGATTAGCTTCTCATCTTCAACAAGTGCTGACTCATCAACTGTTGGCCATGCTGCATCTAAGATATCGCCTTCTTTGCCAAGGTCTTGCCATAACTGGTGACACATGTGCGGTGTGATAGGCGCAAGCATGATAAGTAATGCTTCAAGTGCTTCGTTAGCAATTGCTACATCTTGTTTATCAGCAAGTGGTGCTTTAAGTAACTTGTTCGAAATTTCCATGATTGCAGCGATTGCAGTGTTGAATGTTTGACGACGCTCAACGTCATCAGTCACTTTTGCAATTGCTTTATGAAGTTCACGGCGAAGTACTTTTTGGTCGTTATTTAACGCTGATTTATCAAGCGCTTGATAACCTACTGTTTCAACATCAACAGCGTATTTCCAAATACGTTTTAAGAAACGCATTGCACCTTCAACACCTGAATCAGACCATTCAAGAGTTTGCTCTGGTGGTGCAGTGAACATCATGAATAAACGCACTGTGTCCGCACCGTACTGGGCGATAACTTGTTGTGGGTCGATACCGTTATTTTTCGATTTCGACATTTTGCTCATACCTGCAGAGAATACTGGCTCGCCATCTTCTTTGTGCCACGCTTTAACAACACGACCTTTGTCGTCTGTTTCAGTTTGTACGTCTGTTGGTGAAATCCAGATATCACCGCCTTTCTCATCTTTACGATAGAAAGTATCTGCCAATACCATGCCTTGACATAGTAAGCGCTCAAATGGCTCATCAGAGGTTACTAAACCAAAGTCACGTAATAATTTGTGGAAGAAACGCGAGTAAAGTAAGTGCAAGATCGCATGCTCAATACCACCGATGTATTGGTTTACTGGTAACCAGTAATTTGCTGCACCTGGTTCAATCATGCCTTCGTCAAAACGTGGGCTACAGTAACGAGCGTAGTACCAAGACGATTCCATGAAGGTATCGAAGGTATCTGTTTCGTGGAATGCCGGCGCGCCATTTACAGTTGTTTTAGCCCACTCAGGATCAGCTTTGATTGGTGAAGTAACACCATTCATTACCACGTCTTCTGGTAAGCGAACTGGCAGCATGTCTTCTGTTGCAGCAAGCTCATTACCATTTTCGTCGCTTAACATTGGGATTGGAGAGCCCCAGTAACGCTGACGGCTAACACCCCAGTCACGTAGACGGAAGTTCACTTTACGCTCACCTACACCCAGTGCTTCTAGTTTGTCTGCAACGGCATTAAACGCTGCTTCAAACTCAAGGCCGTCGAACTCACCAGAGTTAACTAACACGCCTTTTTCAGTGAATGCTTGGTTGTCTAAATCAACGCTTTCTTCTGAACCTTCAGCTGGCGCAATAACTTGGGCAATTTCAAGGCCATACGCTGTTGCAAACTCGTAGTCACGTTGGTCGTGCGCAGGAACAGCCATAACAGCGCCTGAGCCGTAATCCATTAATACGAAGTTAGCGACCCAAATTGGTACTTGCTTACCTGTCAATGGGTGAATTGCATAAAAGCCTGTTGCAATGCCTTTTTTGTCCATGGTCGCCATGTCTGCTTCGGCGATTTTCGTGTTTTTACACTCATCAACAAACATTGCTACAGCATCGCTGTTTTTAGCGGCTTCTTGAGCAATCGGGTGACCAGCAGCAACAGCTACATACGTCACACCCATGAAGGTATCTGGACGCGTTGTATAAACACTGAATGTGTCTTCGTTATCAGCACGCTTAAATTCGATTTCTAAACCTTCAGAACGACCAATCCAGTTGCGCTGCATGGTTTTAACTTGCTCAGGCCAGTGATCAAGCTTATCTAAATCATCTAATAGCTCTTGTGCGTAATCAGTGATTTTGATGAACCATTGTGGAATTTCTTTTTGCTCAACAATCGCACCTGAACGCCAACCACGACCATCAATTACTTGCTCGTTAGCAAGTACTGTTTGGTCAACTGGATCCCAGTTAACTGTTGACATCTTTTTGTAAACTAAGCCTTTTTCGTAAAGCTTAGTGAAGAACCATTGTTCCCACTTGTAGTATTCTGGGTGACATGTTGCGATTTCACGATCCCAGTCGTAACCAAAACCTAGTTGCTTTAACTGGTTACGCATGTAATCGATGTTTTCGTAAGTCCACTTAGCAGGGGCCGTGTTGTTTTTAATTGCTGCATTTTCAGCTGGTAGACCAAACGCATCCCAACCCATAGGTTGCATTACGTTTTTGCCTTGCAAGCGTTGGAAGCGTGATACTACGTCACCAATGGTGTAGTTACGAACGTGACCCATGTGGAGTCGGCCGCTTGGGTATGGGAACATAGATAGACAGTAATACTTTTCTTTGCTCTCATCTTCAGTGACTTTAAATACTTGGTTTTCTTCCCAGTAGGCTTGTACTTTTGACTCAATGTCTTGCGGGTTATATTGCTCTTGCATCTACGATTCCAGACTTCTTGCAAATTAATAAAAAATTGTCGATAAGGATAACCCAAAATACATGCTAATCACAGCGGCAAATAGGCGCTTTTGTTAATTTTCCAAGGAAATATATTTTCAGGGCAGGTTAACCTATACTCAACTAGAATAACGGTTGATTTTTCATCACTTTTGAAGGAGTAAACGATGGCAGATTATAAATCTTGGCTGAGTGATTTGAGTGCTTGGCTTAAAGACGTAAAAGATCATGAGCTCAAGGATGCAATGGAGAAATTTGTTGAATCAGAGCAGGCACTTAAAGATTTAGGGCAAGAAAAATTAAATCAGTATCGTGACTATTTACAACGCGATATCGACCACATCAAAGAAAACGACAGTCACTATGATTCACTCGCATGGCTCGAGCTTAAAGAGTCGCTTTGGTACGAGTTGTCGCACATTGAAGATAAAACTCAGCTCGAATGGCAAGCCTTAAACCAAGATTTTCAACACAATGGTGTTTATCAAGAAGGAGAATGGATAGCCATGGGCACATTAGTATGTAAAAATTGTCAACATAGTTACGATGTTTACCATGCTACGCAAATTACTCCTTGTACTGAATGTGGCGGTATTTATTTTCGCCGTAAGGCATTACAACCTTAATCAGTGACGCAAGCTTGTGCTGGGCGTTACCTATAATGCCCAGTCAAGACTGGGAAATAAGAAGTTAGAATGACAAAAAAACTAATCCCACTACCTGTTTCTGCGTTAGCACCTGAGATTGCGGCGAGTCATGTTGCCACGTGTATGCAAAACCCATATCCAGAAGCGTTGCCATTTATTGGCCAGCAACGTGCGCAAAGTGCCCTCGACTTTTCACTGGGCATGGAGTTACCTGGTTATAATGTTTATGTGATGGGTGAAGCTGCACACGGTCGATACACTTTAGTAAAAGACAAACTCACAGCCCATTCTAAAGACCGCCCAACGCCTAATGAGTGGTTGTATGTTAACAACTATGACGACCACCGTGAGCCAATCGCGTTATTTATGCAAGCCGGTCAATCGAAGCAATTAGCTGACGATATAGACTCTTTTATCGACGAAGTACTCGATACATTCCCAGCAGCTTTTGATAACCCGGGTTATCAGCGCAAGAAAAAATCAATCGACCGTGAGTTTAACGATACCTATGATGCGGCAATTACTGCTGTTGAAATTGCTGCTCTTGAGCAAAGTGTTGCGCTGATTGAAGAAAATGGTGTTGTTGGATTTGCGCCTTTAGTTGATGGTAAACAACTGAGCGACAATGAATTTTCAGCCCTAGAAGAGCCTCTACGTATTGAGTTTTATGAGGTTATTGAAAAACTTGAAGACGCATTAATCGAAGCATTGATAGAGCTACCTCGTTGGAAACGTGAATCATCTGAAAAACTGCGTAATCTTAAAAAATCTACCGCAGAGCTTGCTACGAAACCACTTATTAAAGCCCTTGAGCATAAATACGCCACGCATATTGGTGTATTACGTTACTTAAAAGACATCCGCGAAGAAATTATTGATGCAGTTCTTGAGTGGCTTGACGACGATGACAACGACGAAAACAAAGAAGATTTTGACCGTAAAGGGATGCTAACGGACTTCTTTGCGCCAAATATTCTCGTGGAATACAAAGAGGGCGATGCAGCCCCTGTGGTGTATGAGCCGAACCCAACCTTTGGTAATATTTTCGGTAAAATTGAATATGCGACTTCGCAAGGCTCGCTTATCACCAGTTACCGCTCAATTCAGCCTGGGGCACTGCATCGTGCCAATGGTGGTTATTTGATTATGGATGCCGAGAAAGTCATGGCGAACCCACAAGTGTGGGATGGCCTAAAACTGTCTTTAAAAACGCATCAAATTAAAAACGACTTACCCTATCAAGACAGCTCTGTAGGAAGTAGTTTTACACTACGTCCGCAGCTTATACCTCTTGATGTAAAAATAGTGCTGCTAGGCTCTCGCGACCTTTATTACACGATAGGTGAATATGATGAAGAGTTTGCTGAGTTATTCCGTGTCCTTGCTGACTTTGATTACTACTTGCCAAGTAGCGATAAACTGCAATATCAGTTCATTACCAAGGTGACTGAATATTGCCAGCAAACCCTTAATTGCACTGCAAATGAAGCAGCGATGGCAAGACTATTGAAGTTTAGTTACCGCCAAGCTGAGCATCACAATAAGCTCTCAGCTCGTTTTGCCGATGTATTGGAATTAGTGGCAGAAGCGAGTTTTTATGCCAAGCAAGATGGGCAAACTATGATTGATGCTCATCACATTGATGAAGCCATTGTAGGCAAGCAATACCGCACCGGACAAATTTCAGAAACCATGCTGAGTGATATCAAAGAGGGGCAAATTTTAATTGCAACCGAAGGTCACGCAGTGGGCAAAGTAAATGGTTTAACTGTGCTGCACATTGGTGATACTTCATTTGGTACCCCTGCACGTATTACCGCCACTGTGTACGCAGGTGCAGATGGCGTAATTGACGTTGAACGAGAAGCTGAACTGGGTAAAGCCATTCACTCAAAAGGGGTGATGCTATTAACCGGTTACTTAGGCAATAAATATGCTCAGCAATTTAGTCTAACGCTCAGTGCCAATATCGCGATAGAACAAAGCTATGGCTATATTGATGGAGACAGTGCTTCATTAGCAGAGCTATGCGCGCTGATATCAGCTATTACGAACTTACCTATTAGCCAATCTATTGCACTGACTGGTTCAATTAACCAGCATGGTGATGTGCAATCAATTGGTGGCGTCAACGAGAAAATAGAAGGCTTCTTTAAGCTTTGTAAAATGCGTGGCCTAACCGGCGAGCAAGGGGTGATTATTCCTAAGTCAAATCAAGTTAATTTAGTGCTTGATGATGAAGTGATTGATGCCGTTGAAAAAGGGCGCTTTAACATTTATGCCGTTGAAACCGTTGATCAAGCACTGAGTTTATTAATGGATAAAGACGCAGGCGAAATGACCGCAGAAGGTTATCCAGAAGGCTCTATTAATGCACTTGCGTTAGCAAGGCTTGCCAATATTGCGGATATCGTAAATGGCGATAATGATGATGAGAAGGACGCTGAATGATTAATTTAATACTTTTACTGATCATTGGTATTTTTTGCTTTTTAATTTTTAAAAATAGTAAAAAAGCGAAGCTTCAAGCACTTGAAAATGAGAAGCTTGCCGCGGATTTTTTAGCGAATAATGGCAAAGCTGATGATGTTCATGAAACCGCATCTGGGTTGCAATACAAAATTGAGCAAAGTTCAGGTAATGACGCAAAGCCAAGTGCAACCAGTAAAGTAAAGGTTCACTATCACGGTACGCTTATGGATGGCAGTGTTTTCGACAGCTCAGTGGTAAGAAATTCGCCAATTAGCTTTGGTTTAAATCAAGTGATTGCAGGCTGGACCGAAGGCTTACAACTTATGAGCGAAGGGGATAAGTTTACCTTTTATATCCCGCCACAGCTTGCATATGGCCGTAAACGTGCAGGCAGCATTCCAGCAGGCTCGCTACTGATATTTGATGTAGAGCTGATAAAGATAGAATCTTAAAATGTAAAAAAGGCTTCATCATGAAGCCTTTTTAATTGTTATTCTTTAACCCTAACAAGCACACCAACAGCACCAAGTAATATCACTACAATCCATACCGGCCAATTACCATATTGGCTATAAATGCTATCGCCTTTAATTAACGAGATATTGGCTTCGAGTACATCCGCTTTAAATTGCGGCATAGCCAATTGTGATTTAGTGATGGGGTCGTAAACGGCGCTAATACCATTATTCGTCACGCGAATTAGCGGGCGCTGTAACTCTAGGGCGCGCATACGCGCTATTTGCATATGTTGATGCGGGCCATGCGAGTCACCAAACCATGCATCGTTACTCACCGTGAATAAGATGTCGGAGTCACTGCGATAATTACCACGAACTAAATCAGCAAAGGCAATTTCATAGCAAATAGCCGGCAAGATATTTAAGCCATTTGCACGTAAATTGTTTTGCACTTCATCACCTCGAGTGAAGGATGACATAGGCAAATCAAACAGTGGTGCGATAGGGCGTAAGAAGTCTTGGAACGGCACAAACTCACCAATGGGTAATAACTGATGCTTTTGATAGCGGTTTTTACCTAAATATTGATAGTGGCCTTCACTGTCATCATGCTCTTTTTTACCCAGCACAATGAGCGTATTAAAAATGTTACGCGTGTCGTATTGATAGTCAACAATACCGGTAATGAGTGCGGTGTTATTAAACGTGGCAGCACTATCAAGGCCTGTTAAATACTCGGTTGATAAAGCTTCAAGCTCTGGAACTGCAGCTTCTGGCCAGACAATTAAATCAGCATTCCAATGCAGGCGAGTCATATCTTGGTATTTGCTCATTGTCGTCCAAAACTCAGACGGCTCAAAGCGAAGATGCTGTTTAATATTACCCTGCACCAGTACAGTTTTTATGGTTTTGTCTTGGTGCTGCAGCTGAGCGCTGCTTGCAATCGTATATAAGCCTGCTAGGAGGATTACAGAGGCGATAAGAGGTTTGCCATCTTTATTTGTTAAGCGATATAAAGCAAATGCAATAAGCACGCATACCAGCGTAATACCAAACTCGCCAATTACTGGGGCTAAAAAATTGAGTGGGCTATCGGTTTGTGTGTAACCAAAGCTCAACCATGGGAAGCCTGTCAGCAATGTGCCACGTAAGTACTCTGTAGTAGCTACAGCGGCAAGTAACCAACAGATAAAGCTATATGGGCCCTTAGCAAGGCGTGTAGTCAGCCAAGCGGCTAATGCAGGATACAGAGCTAAATAAGCACATAACAGCACCATTAACGACATCGATGCGATTAATGGCATGCCACCAAAGGTCGCTATTGATACATGCACCCAACTAATACCAGCGCCAAACCAGCCTAAACCAAATAAAAAGGCATATTTAGCGCTTTGTTTTGCGGCTAATTTACCGTTTGCCAGTGGATTAATACAGTAGAGTAGAGCACCAAGAGATAGAAAGGTTAAAAACCAAAGGTTATAGGGAGCGTAACTTAAGGTTAAAAAGAGGCCCGCAACAAGTGCGAGCCAGGCTTTTTTATCTTTTGCAAGGTGGCTTAGGTTAGTTAGCAGTTTCTTCACTGTCGTTATCATCAGCCTTTGGAATGGTGACTTGCAATTGTAAGATGCGGCGGTTATCAGAGTTAGTGACTTTAAACTGTAAGCCTTCTACCTCGATTGTTTCACCACGGCTTGGCATATGACCAAATGCGTGTAAAACAATACCCCCTATGGTGTCAGCATCTGAAGTGCTGTAACCGGTTTTAAAATATTCATTGAAGTCGTCAACTTCTGTCAGTGCTTGCACCGCATAAACGTGTTTAGCAACTTGGCGAATATCTTGTTGTTCTTCGCTTTCGTCGTGTTCGTCTTCGATTTCACCCACGATGATTTCGAGAATATCTTCGATGGTCACAAGGCCAGACACACCACCATACTCATCAATAACGATAGCCATATGGTAACGCTGTTGACGGAACTCATTAAGCAGCGTGTCTACACGTTTACTTTCAGGCACAACGACAGCTGGGCGTAGAAAGCCACGTAATGAAGGTAACTGCTCATCTTTGTTTAAGATAAGCGGTAATAAATCTTTTGCGAGGAGAATACCTTCTACATGGTCTTTGTCTTCACACACCACAGGAAAACGTGAATGTGTTGAGTCAACCATCATAGGTAATAGCTCTTCTAAAGGTGTATCAACCTCTAAGGTTACCATTTGTGAGCGAGGGATCATGATATCCCGCACTTTTAGCTCTGATACACCTAGTACCCCTTCAATCATTTCTTTGGTTTCAGGGTCGATAAGGTCGCGTTCTTGCGCATCGGCAATTACTTCTACCAGCTCTTCTCTATTCTGGGGTTCCCCTTGCAACATTTGGGCTATGCGGCCCAGCCACGTTTTGCCAGAAGAACCCTGGCTAGTTTGCGAGTTGTCGTCGCTCATTGCGTCTAATTGCTCCGTTAATTTAAATATCGTCTCGATATGGGTCAGCGATGTTCAGATCGGCAAGTAATTGCTTTTCTATGCTTTCCATTTCGAGTGCATCTTCGTCCTTTATATGGTCAAATCCAAGTAAATGCAAGCATCCATGAATAACCATATGGGCAAAATGGTCGTGAAAGGTCTTTTCTTGCTCAATTGACTCGGCTAAAACAATGGCCGGACAAATGATTAAATCACCCACTAAAGGTAACTCAATACCCGGTGGTGCTTCAAATGGAAAAGATAAGACATTAGTCGGTTTATCTTTGCCACGGTAATCATTATTGAGCTGCTGACTTTGTGCTTCATCGCTGATCACAATAGTCAGTTCTGCGTCTTCACGATAATGACTGAGGGCTTTATCAGCCCAAAGTTGAAATTGTTCAAAGCTTGGTAAGTTGTCAAACTCACAGGCTATTTGTAAATCTAATTCGGTCACGAGTTTGCTTCTTGTTGGTTTGCTTGTGCTTCTTTAGCTCGTTGCTTTTCAGCGCGCTTTAATCGTTCTGCTTCATCATTGCGCTCATAGGCTTCAACGATACGGGCAACAACGGGGTGACGCACGACATCGTGTGATTGGAAGAAATTAAAGCTAATTTCATCCACACCGTTTAATACTTCGATAGCATGACGAAGGCCTGAGCGAGCACCGCGCGGTAAGTCGACTTGCGTGATATCGCCGGTGATCACTGCTTTTGAATTAAAACCGATACGGGTTAAGAACATTTTCATTTGTTCAGCAGTGGTGTTTTGGCTTTCATCAAGAATGATAAACGCATCATTGAGTGTACGACCACGCATGTAGGCAAGGGGCGCAACTTCAATCACGTTTTTCTCAATCAGTTTTTCGACGCGCTCAAAACCAAGCATTTCAAATAATGCATCGTATAAAGGGCGTAAATACGGGTCGATTTTTTGACTTAGATCACCAGGTAAGAAGCCTAGTTTTTCACCTGCTTCAACCGCCGGACGGGTGAGTAGAATACGGCGAATTTCTTGACGCTCTAAGGCATCAACTGCCGCAGCAACCGCCAAATAGGTTTTACCTGTACCAGCAGGGCCAATACCAAATGTTATATCGTGATGAAGTATATTCGCGACATACACGCCTTGGTTGTCGTTACGTGGTTTAATTACACCACGGCGAGTTTTGATTACGATGTCTTTACCGTATACACCTGGGTTTTCATCTTGTTCTAAGGCATTTGACTCGCTAATAGCCAAATGCACGGCTTCAGGTTCAATTTCGCCAATCAGGCCGCGAATCGGTTGAGTGTCAATATAGAGGTTTTTTAGTATCTCAACAGCCGCTGCTGCAAGGTGCAGTTTACCGGTTACTCTGAAGAAATTATCACGGTGAGCAATCTCGACACCGATGCGGCGCTCAATTTGCTTAATGTTTTCGTCAAACGGACCACATAAAGATGAAAGGCGTTTGTTGTCGGCGGGTTCTAAATAAATCTCTAATGTTTTTAACTGATTACTCAAAATTGCTTCCTATTGATGGGTGCAGGCGGTGCCTGCACCAAGTGTCACCCTAAGGTACGAAAGTAGCAACGCCAATTTCGTTAGGGGCCGCAGCGGCCTCTGCTTCAGCTGCTTTACTTAGAATTGCTGAAGGTGCCACATCGCGACGTAAGTTCATTTCTGATTCTGTACGAATTAATTCACCACGTAAAGAGTTTGGCAGTGCTTCAGTGATACGAACATCAACGAATTGACCGATCACTGAATGAGGGCCCTCAAAGTTAACTACACGGTTGTTCTCAGTACGGCCGCGTAATTCCATTGGGTTCTTCTTAGAAGGACCTTCAACTAGGATACGTTGCTCAGTACCAAACATTTGGCGGCTAATTTGCTGCGCCATTTGCGTGATGCGGTTTTGTAATACGTATAAACGCTCTTTTTTCTCTTGCTCTGTTACGTCATCTGGTAAATCAGCAGCAGGCGTACCTGGGCGCGCACTGTAGATGAAGCTAAAGCTCATATCAAAACCGATATCATTGATAAGGTTCATGGTTGCTTCAAAGTCAGCTTTACTTTCGCCAGGGAAACCAATGATAAAATCTGATGACATGCTTAGGTTAGGGCGAATTTTACGTAACTTACGAATTGTCGATTTGTACTCGATTGCAGTATGACCACGTTTCATAAGGTTAAGAATACGGTCTGAACCACTTTGCACTGGTAAGTGTAGGTGATCAACAAGCTCAGGCACATCAGCATAAGCATCGATGATATCTGGTGTAAATTCTACAGGGTGTGAAGTGGTGTAACGAATACGGTCAATACCGTCAATCGCTGCTACATAACGTAATAAGTCAGAGAAGTAACAAATTTCGCCGTCGTGTGTTTCACCACGATACGCATTTACGTTTTGGCCAAGTAGGTTTACTTCACGTACACCTTGCTCTGCAAGTTGTGCGACTTCAAGTAAAACGTCATCAAGTGGACGACTTACTTCTTCACCACGAGTATAAGGAACTACGCAGAATGTACAGTATTTAGAGCAACCTTCCATAATTGATACAAATGCAGAAGGACCTTCAGCTTTTGGCTCAGGAAGGCGGTCGAACTTTTCGATTTCTGGGAATGAAACGTCAACGACCGATGTGCTATCGCCACTTTGTACTTGCTTAATCATTTCAGGTAAGCGGTGTAATGTTTGCGGGCCAAAGATTACATCAACAAACGGCGCACGCTGACGAATAGAGTCGCCTTCTTGCGATGCAACACAACCACCAACACCAATGATTAAGTCAGGTTTGTCATCTTTTAATAGCTTCCAACGGCCAAGCTGATGGAATACTTTTTCTTGTGCCTTTTCACGGATTGAACAAGTATTGAGTAAGATCACGTCAGCGTCTTCAGCTTCTTCAGTTAACTGATAGCCGTTAGTCGCATCTAGTAGATCAGCCATTTTCTGAGAGTCGTACTCGTTCATCTGACAACCCCAGGTTTTAATATGCAGCTTTTTACTCATTGAAATATAGCCTCGTTTTCAATTCGGTAGTGACACAAAAATGTGTTAGAAACAGGATTAAGTGGCAAGTATGCCGACTTAAAGGACGCGTATTTTAGCTGGATACCCGCACAGATCCAAGTATAGTTTTTATCTTTGTGGTGTGAAATCAAACAAGTCACTGTTTTGAAATTCTTAAGCAGTAAATGCACTGACACTGATTATTGAATTACGTTACAATTTGTCGCGTATTTAAATAGCCAAATGAGCGAATATTAAATGAATAAAAATAAGGTAATTGTTGTCGGTGGTGGCATGGTCGGTGCTGCTACAGCGGTAAAACTGGCAAAACAGGGTAGGGATGTCACCGTTATTGAAAAGCACCTTATCGATGCCGATCATATTCTTAGCTCAGATAAGGTCGATATTCGCATTTCGGCTATTAATCGTTTTTCAGAAAATTTACTCGATGACCTTGGTGCCATGCCATTGCTAAGAGAAAATCGCATTGCGCCTTATCAACAACTTGAAGCCTACCAACAACAAGGTGAGAATTTATTGTTTGATTGCCATGAAATTGGCGAAACGCACTTAGGTCATTTAATCGAAAATAATTTAATTCAAGCAAGTCTCTGGCAGCAATTTTCAAAATACAACATCGAAGTGATAGAGCAAACGTCAGCCATCACGGATATTACACAAACGGCTGATTCAATCACCTTACATTATGGCGATACTCAATATTCCGCCGATTTAGTTGTTGCAGCAGACGGTGGACAGTCACAATTGCGAAGCAAAGCTGGCTTAGGTGTGACGGGGTGGCAATATGGTCAGCACTGCATGGGCGTATTAATTAAGTTAGATGCCCCGCAGCAAGTAAAAACGTGGCAACAATTTAAGCCAACCGGACCCGTAGCGTTTCTACCGATGCAAGCGCCTTATGCTAATTTAATTTGTTATCACGATGCTGCGGTTTTAAAGCAGTGGCAAACATTGTCGAATGAGCAACTCAAAGCAAACCTCATTGCGCATTTTCCTGAACTACCGGGCGACTTTGAGTGCTTGAGCATGCTGTTTTTCCACTTGCACGCCAACACGCTAATGATTATTCGCACGGTCGTTTAGTTTTAGTTGGTGATTCGGCGCATACAATTAACCCGCTCGCTGGGCAAGGCGTGAACTTAGGCTTTCAAGACGTCGTTGCACTGGCAGATATTTTGGCAGATCAACCTGATGTTGGTCAGCAAGCGTTATTGAAGCGCTACGAGAAAAAACGCCGCCACGCTAATTTACTAATGATGAGTATGATGGATGCATGTTACTTTGGTTTTTCAAACGAGATAAAGCCATTAAGCTGGGTGCGCAGTAAGTTTTTAAAGCTTGCTAATAACACAGGCCCTGCAAAAAATTGGGTTTTAAAGTATGCGATTAGCGGGACATTAAGTTAATCGTAAAAATTAATCGTACTAAAGACAAAGAAGCGGGGTAATGAAAATTAGCCCGTTTTTTTATGCTAATACCAATCCGCAATAATACTTAATCATTTTGAGGGATTAAACCTGTCGCTACCTGCGTTAAAAATTTCTGATTTAGAACAACTAAATAACGAAATTTTTGCCTTGTTATCAACGAGTTTTTATTGCCTCAAAATAGACTACTTAATTAAGCGAATTGGTATAAAATTACCGAATATACTTTGGAGAAACTTGAAACTTGAAACTTGAAACTTGAAACTTGAAACTTGAAACTTGAAACTTGAAACTTGAAAGGGAAGTAAGTAGTTGGCTGGGATACCAGGATTTGAACCTGGGAATGGCAGGATCAAAACCTGCTGCCTTACCGCTTGGCGATATCCCAACGCTAAACTTGAAAAGTTTTAGTTCTACTTAAGAACATGGTGCGGAAGGAGAGACTTGAACTCTCACAACCGAAGTTACTGGAACCTAAATCCAGCGCGTCTACCAATTCCGCCACTCCCGCATCATTCGTACTAAAAGTACTGGTAGTTATTTTAAACTCTTCATTGAGCGCAGCTTTAACTCCTGCAGAGCCATTCTAAAAGAAGAATGGTGGCTAAGACGGGATTTGAACCTGTGACCCCATCATTATGAGTGATGTGCTCTAACCAACTGAGCTACTTAGCCATTGTGGCTGGGATACCAGGATTTGAACCTGGGAATGGCAGGATCAAAACCTGCTGCCTTACCGCTTGGCGATATCCCAACAAAAGCTTGATAGTTTTAGTTCTC
>NZ_PQBX01000034.1:12471-31559 GCF_002964625.1 Pseudoalteromonas sp. T1lg21 | reverse complement strand
AGAAAGTGGCTGGGATACCAGGATTTGAACCTGGGAATGGCAGGATCAAAACCTGCTGCCTTACCGCTTGGCGATATCCCAACAAAGAATAAGTTGATAGTTTTGGTTCTTATCAAGAACATGGTGCGGAAGGAGAGACTTGAACTCTCACAACCGAAGTTACTGGAACCTAAATCCAGCGCGTCTACCAATTCCGCCACTCCCGCATCGTTTGTACTAAAAGTACTGGTAGTTATTTTAAACTCTTCATTGAGCTACAAAAAAGAATGGTGGCTAAGACGGGATTTGAACCTGTGACCCCATCATTATGAGTGATGTGCTCTAACCAACTGAGCTACTTAGCCATCTTTTTTGTTATCACTTCATCGCTGAGTGCGGGGCGTATTATGCTGATATGACCCAAATCCGTCAACACCTTTTTTGCAAAAAAATGCTTATCAGTGTTTGTTTGCATTAAAATTAAGCTAAGTGGCTAAATTTCATTTAAATTGCTGTTTTTTTGACTGCAATTTTTGAGTTTAATTCCCAAATGCATAATAAGAGTTTTAAAACTCAGATTTTAAGTTGCTTGATTTTCATACAAAAATCAAGTTTCAAAATTAGTAAGTGTGTTTTTTTAACGTGTTTAACTGCAAAAAATGAAAAGCGAATGATTTTATACAGGCAAATTTGCGATTAATCGGCCTAGTTTTTACTTTTTAAATACCCACAATTTGCTAATCACGCAGTCAGCAGTTTGCAAAATTGGTTGTGAGCTTTGAAAACTATCCTCTATTAACTGTCGTGATCACTCATTATTCTTTAGGGTGTTTAAAAATACGATTTACGGTTTTGCATAAATTCACGCTGCATCATGCAAGAGAGCGTTTAGAGGCAAGGAGGCATCGCTCATCATGTTTAGGGAGTTTTAGGGAATATTTAGGCAATAAAAAAGGCCCGTAAAAACGAGCCTTTTAAAATCGAATAAGCGAATGGCTTATACGTTAAATAAGAAGTTCATCACATCGCCGTCTTTAACGATGTACTCTTTACCTTCTTGACGCATTTTACCCGCTTCTTTTGCACCACTTTCACCTTTAAACGCGACATAGTCGTCAAAAGCAATTGTTTGTGCACGGATAAAGCCGCGCTCAAAGTCAGTGTGGATTTTACCAGCGGCTTGTGGCGCAGTCGCACCGACTGGGATTGTCCATGCACGTACTTCTTTAACGCCAGCAGTGAAGTAAGTTTGTAATTTAAGTAACTCGTAACCACCACGGATCACTAAGTTAAGACCTGGCTCTTCTAAGCCTAAGTCAGCCATAAATTCTAATTTATCTTCTTCTTCAAGCTCAGACAGCTCAGATTCAATTGCAGCACATACTGGAATAACAACGGCATCTTCAGCAGCGGCAATTTCACGTACTTTATCTAGGTAAGGGTTATTCTCAAACCCATCCTCTGCCACGTTAGCAATGTACATTGTTGGTTTAATCGTTAAGAAGTTAAGAGACTTAATTGCCGCTTTTTCTTCTTTTGTAAGTGCTAATGAACGTAACGTTAAACCTTCATCTAGGTGCGCTTTTACTTTTTCTAACACTGCATTTTGTTCTTTAGCGTCTTTATCGCCGCCTTTCGCTTTTTTAGCGTTACGCACGAGTGCTTTATCAGCACTGTCCATATCAGCAAGAACTAATTCGGTGTTAATTACATCGATATCATCAGCAGGGTCAATTGTGCCAGCAACGTGAACAATGTTTTCGTCTTCAAAACAACGAACCACGTGACCAATTGCATCTGTTTCACGAATATTTGCTAGGAACTGGTTACCTAAACCTTCACCTTTAGATGCGCCTTTTACTAGACCGGCAATATCAACGAATTCCATTGTCGTTGGTAAAATACGCTGAGGATTTACAATAGCGGCTAAGTCATTTAGGCGCGCATCAGGAACCGGTACCACACCTGTATTTGGTTCAATGGTACAGAAAGGGAAGTTAGCGGCTTCAATACCCGCTTGAGTTAGTGCATTAAATAGTGTTGATTTACCAACGTTTGGCAAGCCAACGATGCCACATTTAAAACCCATAGTAAGATACCTTGTGTAATTTCATTAAAACGGATTAAGGTTTAAATGAATGTAGTCTGTTTTGTGCTTTTAACACACCATCTTTTGCAAGTATTTCCATACAACGAACTGCTTCGTCAACGGCAGCGTCCATTTTTTCTTGATCGTCTTTCGCAGCTTTACCAAGTACCCAACCGGTTACCATTTCTCGGTGACCTGGATGACCAATGCCAATGCGAAGGCGCATGAAATCTTTTTGGTTTGCCATTTTCGCAATAATATCTTTTAAACCATTGTGACCGCCGTGGCCGCCACCTTTTTTAAGTTTTGCAACCCCAGGTTCAAGATCCATTTCGTCATGAGCAACGAGAATGTTTTCTACAGGGATTTTAAAGAAATTTGCGAGACTACTCACCGCCTTACCACTTAAATTCATATAAGTTGTAGGGATCAGTAATTTAAATTCTTGGCCTTGAATAATCACTTTGCCGGTGAGGCCGTGATATTTAGGATCATGTTTGAGTGTGCAGTTATAGCGTGCAGCCAGTTCTTCGATGAACCAAGCACCTGCATTATGGCGTGTGTTTGCGTATTCGGGGCCTGGATTAGCCAGGCCCACAAGCATTTGAATAGAATTCAAGGTGTTTACACCTTAAAAATTATTCTGCAGCGTCTTCTGAAGATTCTTCAGCAGGAGCAGCTTTGTTAGCTTTAACAGTAACAATAGACTGATCGTGATCAGCGCCTTTAGCTAGCTCAACAGATGAAACACCTGAAGGAAGTTTAAGGTCAGAAAGGTGGATTGAATCACCAGCTACTAAACCTGCAACGTTAACTTCAACGAACTCAGGAAGTGCTTTAGGAAGACACGTGATTTCGATTTCAGTTAATTGGTGAACAACAGTGTTACCTGCTTTAGTTACTTTTTCTTCACCGATGAAGTGTACTGGCACTTTAGTGTGAAGTTTGTGAGAAGCATCTACACGTTGGAAGTCTAAGTGAGTGATCTTAGGCTTGAACGGGTGACGTTGAATATCTTTAAGGATAGCTTCAACTGACTCGCCACCGATGTTTAAAGTAAGGATGTGCGTGTAGAAACCTTCGTCTTCTTGCGCTTTGATCATATCTTTGTGTGCAAGAACGATTGATGCAGCTTCTTTGTCAGCACCGTAAAGGATTGCAGGAACTTTATCTTCACGGCGTAGGCGGCGGCTCGCACCAGTACCTGTTTCTGTACGTAATTCTGCATTGTATGTGTAAGTTGACATAATGTCTCCAATAATTAATAGTCTTAGGGCCTTTGCGACCAAGGTCCCTAGCCAAAAGGCGCGCTATCATACCACCCCTTTCGGGGAAAATAAATAACGACTACAAAAAAAGCACCTAGGCGGTGCTTTTTCAGTATCACAGTGATGTTGATTAGTGTTCAAACATCGCTGAAATAGATTCTTCGTTGCTGATACGACGGATTGTTTCAGCAAGCATATCTGCAAGCGTAAGCACTTTGATTTTATCAATTGCTTTAAGCTCATCAGACAGTGTAATTGAGTCAGTCACGATAACTTCGTCAATCACTGAATTACGGATGTTCTCAGCTGCATTGCCTGAAAGTACTGGGTGAGTAGCGTAAGCAAATACGCGTTTTGCACCATGCTCTTTAAGCGCCGCTGCTGCTTTACATAAAGTACCACCGGTGTCGATCATGTCATCAACGATGATACAGTCACGACCTTCAACGTCACCAATAATGTGCATTACTTGTGAAACGTTTGCTTGTGGACGACGCTTGTCGATAATTGCTAGGTCAGTGTCGTTTAATAGCTTCGCGATTGCACGAGCACGAACAACACCACCGATATCAGGAGAAACAACAACTACGTCTTCGAAGTCGCGCTCTTTCATATCTTCTAGTAGTACTGGGCTACCGAATACGTTATCAACTGGTACGTCGAAGAAACCTTGGATTTGTTCTGCGTGTAAATCAACCGTAAGAACGCGGTCAACACCAACACTTGAAAGGAAATCTGCAACTACTTTAGCTGTAATTGGTACACGCGCAGAACGCACGCGGCGGTCTTGACGTGAGTAACCAAAATAAGGGATAACTGCGGTAATACGTCCAGCAGATGCACGACGTAGGGCATCAACCATAACGATAAGCTCCATTAAGTTATCGTTAGTAGGGTTACAGGTTGATTGAATGATGAAAACGTCAGAGCCACGAACATTTTCATTAATTTGAACACTGATCTCACCGTCACTAAAACGGCCAACAACAGCATCGCCTAATTCAATATACAAACGTTTTGCAACTTTTTGAGCTAGCTCAGGTGTTGCGTTACCAGCGAAGAGCTTCATGTCAGGCACGGTAGGGTTCCTCAGGCACTGAATTTTGGGACTAACAGGCTATGGTAGGCACCAAAGCAGGTTAACATTTACTTGTACGTTACTTCATTTCAAAGTGAGCATTTAATGCTGTATGAGCAGGTGAAAGTGTAGCACTACTTGCAACAAAACCTGTCCATTTTTCTGGTAACTGAGCTAAAACTTGTTGTGCTTGTGCCTCGGTTGAAAACTCAGCAAAGCAGCAAGCGCCTGTACCAGTCATCTTTGACGGGGCGTATTTTAGCAACCACTGCAGGGCTTTTTCAACCTCGGGGCAGAGCTTTTTAACCAAAGCCTCACAATCATTGCCTAAATTTTCTGTTTGCCAGTCTGCTTTTAGCTTAGGTGTATCGCGTTTTAGATCAGGGTGGGTGAAAATTTTCGCGGTGCTAACATGCTCCCCAGGATGAATGACACAAAACCAGCTTGGTGGTAACTCAACATTTTCGAGTTGCTCACCAATACCGTGGGCTATGGCAGTGTGGCCATTAATAAATACCGGCACATCAGCGCCTAATTTCACCCCAAGTTCTGCTAATTCTGTCAGCGTTAAATCACAGCCCCATAGCTTATTTAGGGCAAGGAGGGTTGTCGCTGCATCGGATGAGCCACCGCCAACACCACCGCCCATCGGCAAGCGCTTTAATAATTCGATACGCACGCCGTGTTTACAATCACCGTACTGTTGTAATAAACGAGCGGCTTTATATATAAGGTTATCTTCAAGCTCAATGCCGTTTGTATCACCTGTTACTTTAATTTCTGAGTCGTTAGTGACAGTAAATGTAAGCTCGTCACCATACTCTAAAAAAGTGAACAGGGTTTCAAGTTCATGATAGCCATCTTCACGGCGACCATTAATATGAAGAAATAAATTTAGTTTTGCTGGTGCTATTAACGTTAGCGGAGCGGTTGATACGTGCGTCATGATTAATTTAACTGCCAATCATTAAGTTGAATTTTAATACGGATTTTTTGGTTTTTGAGGCTGAGCTTAACAGGAAGCCAATAGCCATCTTGCTTAATGTAATCTGAGTAGGTGATTTGCCACTTTTGACCATTGTGAGCTTGCCAAATAAGACTTTTTAATCGGCCTTGCTCATCATAGCTGGCTTGGTCGTTTTCGACGGTGCCTTTTAGCCATTTTGCGGCATTATCTAGAGGAATTGAAAAACCGGTTAACCGATATAACAACATTGAGGCATCGCGATCGGTATACACATCGCCGTCATATTCAAGCTCGGCACCGTTGGCATTTTGTTTTAAAGATAAAATACGGGTGCCAATAAAGCTGGTAAGCACCATGTCACTTTGTTGTTCATCATGCTGCCAGTTTAGGTTGGCCGATTGACGTTGTTCGGTACTAATAAACGCCATTTTTCCTTGTACTTGCCACTGTGCGTGTTGTTCTAATCGGCTTTTCCAGTCAGGATAAATGTAATCAACGGTTGAAATTTTTTGCGCACAACCACCAATAAATAAAAAAAACATGAATAAAATCAAATATTGTTTAATCAAATGTCGTTCCTTACTTTCCATATTCCGCTGATTTTTGGTAAAATTAATGCCTTTACAGCTGGGCTTAGCAATATTTGGTACATATGACCATCGTAGCACTTGGTATAAATCACAAAACCGCATCCGTAGAATTACGCGAAAAAGTCGCGTTTTCGCCTGAGCAAATGTCTGAGGCGTTACAGCAATTAAGCGGTCACGCGCATTTTAATGAAGCGGTTATTGTTTCGACCTGCAACCGAACTGAAATCTATTGTAGCCTTGCCGAGCGTAATTCCCAAACCCTGTTGCACTGGTTAGCCAGTTTCCATGGTTTGGATGAACAAGAACTGAGCAGTAACACCTATTACCATGAAGGTAATGAAGCAATTAACCATTTAATGCGGGTGTCATGTGGGCTTGATTCGTTAGTACTCGGTGAACCGCAAATTTTGGGGCAAATAAAACAAGCCTACCATAATGCCAAAACTCATGATGCCATTGGTGTGACCTTTGATCGCTTGTTCCAAAAAACCTTTTCAGTGGCAAAACAAGTGCGTACCGAAACCGACATTGGAGCCAGCGCTGTATCGGTTGCTTATGCCGCGGTTAATCTTGCTAAGCACATTTATGGCAAGTTAGATAAAACCAATGTACTGCTGATTGGTGCGGGTGAGACCATAGAATTGGTTGCTAAGCATTTATACCAAAACGATCCGCAAAAAATAACGGTGGCAAACCGCACCATTGAACGCGCTAAAACCCTAGCAAGCGACGTTAATGCGGATGTTATTGCACTTGCCCAGTTACCTGAGCGTTTACACGACGCTGATATTGTTATTAGTTCAACCGCTAGTACTTTGCCAATCATTGGTAAAGGGGTGGTAGAACAAGCGCTGAAAAAGCGCCGCCACAAGCCAATGTTATTTATTGATATTGCGGTACCGCGTGATATCGAAAGCCAAGTAGGCGAACTAGATGCCGCCTATTTGTATTCAGTTGATGACTTACAAGCCATAGTAAGCGAGAATATCGCCGCCCGTGAGCAGGCTGCTGAGCAAGCGCAAGCTATTATTCGCTCACGTACCGATGAATTTGCTATGTGGTTGCGTTCACTCGATTCGGTGGATTTAATTCGCCATTATCGCAACGATGTACAAGATATTAAGTCAGAACTTGTCGAAAAAGCCCTTGGCCAGCTACAAGCAGGTAAAGAGGCAGAGAAAGTTATACTCGAGTTGGCAAATAAACTGACCAACCGCTTGATGCACGCACCTACCCGTGCCATTCAAGATGCTGCTAAAAAAGGTGAAGCAGCCGAGTTAAGCCAATTAAAGAAAATGTTAGGTATTGATCAGGAATAGTCGTTAAATGAAAGAGTCTGTTTATAGAAAGTTAGAAACCTTAGTAGAGCGTTATGAGGAAGTGCAAGCGCTGCTAAGCGACCCCTCTGTGATCAGCGACCAAAATCGCTTTCGTGCCTTATCTAAAGAATACTCAGAATTAGAAGAAATCGTAAAAGCATTTTTAGCTTACCAACAAGCACAAGATGATGTTGCTACAGCTGAAGAAATGCTAAAAGACTCTGATCCTGACATGCGTGAAATGGCGCAAGAAGAATATAAAGAAGCAAAAGCACAAATTACCGCTTTAGAAGACGAAATCCAAATTCTAATGCTGCCAAAAGATCCTAAAGACAATAATAACGTCTATTTAGAGGTTCGTGCGGGTACCGGTGGTGATGAAGCTGCTATCTTCGCAGGTGATTTATTCCGTATGTACAGCCGCTACGCTGAAACTAAAAAGTGGAAAGTAGAGGTAGTGAGTACTAACGAAGGTGAACACGGCGGCTACAAAGAAGTGATTGCACATATCTCAGGTGAAGGTGTGTATGGTCGTTTGAAGTTTGAATCGGGCGCGCACCGTGTACAACGTGTACCAGAGACTGAGTCGCAAGGCCGTGTACATACATCAGCCTGTACAGTTGCAGTTATGGCTGAAATTCCTGAAGCAGAAGCAATTGAGATTAACCCAGCGGATATTAAAGTTGATACGTTCCGTGCATCGGGTGCCGGTGGTCAGCACGTAAATAAAACGGACTCGGCAATTCGTATTACTCACATCCCAACAGGTGTGGTTGTTGAGTGTCAGGACGAGCGTTCACAGCATAAAAACCGTGCTAAAGCGATGTCTGTACTTGGTGCACGTTTACAACAAGCTGAAGATGAAAAGCGCCAAGCGGCTGAAGCATCAGAGCGTCGTAACCTCGTAGGGAGTGGTGACCGTTCTGAGCGTATTCGTACATACAATTACCCGCAAGGTCGTATCACCGATCACCGTATTAATTTAACCATTTATCGCTTAAATGAAGTGGTAGCGGGTGATTTAGGCTGTGTAATTGAACCACTGATGCAAGAACACCAAGCTGACTTACTTGCTGCGATGGGCGATGAATAATCGTGCCACAAAGCATCGAACAAGCCATTGTTGCTGCGACGGCGTTACTAACGCCAAGCAGCGACAGTGCAAAACTAGACGCACAAGTCCTGTTATTATCCATTCTAGATAAACCTCGCAGTTACTTATTTACCTGGCCAGAAAAACAACTCACCGAACAGCAACAGCTCGATTTTGAGCAAGCATGCCAGCGCCGTTTAAATGGTGAACCTGTCGCGCATATTGTGGGTTTTCGTGAATTTTGGAGCCTTCCTTTAAAGGTCAACCCAACGACTTTAATTCCAAGACCCGACACCGAAACGTTAGTTGAATATGCTTTAGGGCTTGAATTACCTGCTGATGCAAACGTGCTTGATTTGGGCACTGGGACAGGGGCAATTGCCTTGGCATTGGCCAGTGAAATGCCAAGTTGGCAGGTGACAGGGGTTGATAGGGTGGCTGATGCTGTCGAATTAGCTAAAGAAAATAAACAGCGACTTGCAATCAACAATGCTAATTTTGCCTTGAGTAATTGGTTTAGTGCCGTAAATACGCAAAAGTTTAACTTAATTGTCAGCAATCCACCGTATATAGAACAGGATGATGAGCACTTAAACCAAGGTGATGTGCGCTTTGAACCGCTCTCTGCATTAGTTGCAGATGATGACGGTATGGCTGATATTAAACAAATTATTACTATCGCGCGTGACTATTTAGCAACAAATGGCTATCTTTTAATTGAACATGGCTACAAACAAAGTGTGATGGTTCAAGATTTTTTTGCACAAATGTCGTATAGCCATATACTTACAATTAAAGATCTTGGCGGTAATGACCGTGTAACGTTAGCACAATGGCTTAAATAATAATGAAGTGCACTGTGCGTACATAGCCTTTGAGGATCCCATACAATGGATGATTTTTTGTTTTCGGATGAAGCACTTGATGAAGTAAATGAGGTGGTTCAGGGTAGTTGGAAAGTCATCGTCGTCGATGACGAGCCAGAAGTACATGCCGTAACAAAGCTTGCGTTGAGTGACTTTGAATTTCAAGATAAACGATTAGAGTTTATTAGTGCCTATTCAGGTGAAGAGGCCAAGCAAGTAATTCAACAGCATCCTGATGCTGCAATCGTATTACTCGATGTGGTAATGGAAACCGACGATGCAGGCCTCAAAGTCGCTAAGTTCATTCGCGAAACAGCAAAAAATAATCACATTCGTATCATTCTTCGAACTGGTCAGCCAGGTCAAGCACCCGAGCGACAAGTTATCGTTAATTACGATATTAATGACTACAAATCAAAAACTGAATTAACGGCACAAAAACTGTTTACTGTGGTGATGTCGAGCTTACGTTCTTATCGCGATATTTTATCGATTGAACAATCTCGCCAAGGCCTTGAAAAAATTATTAAAGCATCACGCGATATTTTCTCGACCCATTCACTTGAAAGCTTTATTGAAGGGGTGATGCAACAACTTACCTCATTACTGGGTACTGTCGATCAGGCCATGTATGCAACAAGCTTAGTTGCGAGTAATCCGTTGGATAACCAAAAAAAGCTTGTCGTGTTTTCGGGTAGTGGTGAGTTTGAGCGCAGTGAAGGTAAAGCAATTGAAGACGTACTTAGCGACGAGCAGCTGCAAGCTTGCCAACAAGCATTAAGTGAAAAAACCATTGTTTACCGTGAAAACTATTTATTTGCCTATTGTTGCAGTGAATGTAATCACAACTCGATGTTATTTATTTCAGGTATTCCGAAGCATTTGACCGATACTCAGCGCCATTTAATTGAAATTTTCTCGCAAAATGTACAGTTGGCCTATGAAAATGTGCAGCTACAATCTGAAATAGAAGCAACACAACAAGAATTGGTTTTTAGACTGAGCGAAGCGCTAGAACAACGCTCAACAGAAACAGGTAACCATGTAAAACGCGTTTCGCATATTTGTTACGAGCTGGCGATGGGTTATGGCCTAACTAAACGCGAAGCCGAACTTATTCGCTTGGCAGCGCCACTGCATGATGTTGGCAAGGTCGGTATTCCGGATGCCATTTTAAATAAGCCTGGGCCACTGACTGATGAAGAATGGGCTATCATGCAACAGCATGCTGAAAAAGGTCATTTAATTTTAAAAGATTCAAATCGTGACATCGTTAATACTGGGGCTATTATTGCATTATCGCACCATGAGCGTTGGGACGGTTCAGGCTATCCGAAAGGTCTAAAAGGCGAGGATATTCCTATTGCGGGTCGTATTGTGGCTTTAGCCGATGTGTTTGACGCACTACGTCATAAGCGCTGCTACAAAGAACCATGGTCTCTTGATGATGTAGTAAAAGAAATTAACTCACAACAGGGCAAACAATTTGATCCTAAGCTGATTGACGTGTTTAATCAGCGCGTGAAAGAAATAGAAGACGTACTTGTACGTTATCCAGATTAATTAAAATAAAATTAGGGGCATATGGATTATTTAGCAGTAAAACATACTCACATGTTATTTGCCGTGTTGAGTATTATCTTATTTTACGTTCGTTCATTTTCACGTTTAAAGACGGGCGCTCTGGCAAAAAATAAAGTGGTGTTTATTGGTAGTCACAGTATCGACACTTTATTGCTAGTATCGGCAGTTGCATTGATTGTGATGGCAGGGTTTAACCCACTTGAGCAATCTTGGTTATTAGAAAAGATAATCTTAGTTATTGCTTATATTGTGCTAGGCATTGTTGCAGCTAAGCAGAGCGCACAAAGCGCGAAAGTAGTACTACTTGCTATAACCACCCTTATTTTATTAGCAATTGGTTATTTAGCGTCTGCTAAAACTGCACTTCTTTTATAAGAATCCCTCAGCGGTATTTGATGGCCTGTGCTGTCGTACCGCTTTTTTATATCTCATCGCTCAGTATTGGTAACTTAGGGCAAAAGTAGGTAAACTAGCTGTTCGTTTTTGAAAGAGATGTAGCAGTATAAATGACCACCCCTTGGTTTGAAGATCAAAATGAACCCTATCAAGATGAGGCCTTTGACACATTTTCTTCTAAAGTGCTTTATCGTTGTATCGACGCAGAATTAAAGTGGGATCAACAAGCTGATTTAACAGCCTGTTATGACACGCTTTATGAGCTTGAGAACAGGGTAACAGCCCTTTGTGCTGAATTTAAAGAACCCCATGAGCGTCTCGATAATTTACTTGATACCTTTTATCAGCAATGGCTGTTTAGCTCATCTAGCTTAAAAGTGCCTGAGTACACATTAAATAGCTTTAGCTACACCATTACCATGCGTAGCGGTACGCAAACCACGCTGGCGATTTTACTGTGTCATTTATTACAGCATGCTGAATTGGATGCCACTGTTACGCTTAGCCAAGGCGAAGTGCATGTGCATGTTGGTATGAGTGATGAAGAAGGTTACTTAATTGAGCCAAGCACAGGTCAGCAGAGTTGGTATATAACGCCAGAGAATGCCTGTGAAGAAAATGGTGATGAGCAAGAGCCGTTAGAACTTATTTTTGATGAAGAGCTGTATAAATTGTATTTAGCTCAGCAAAAATGGTCTTTTATTAGCGAAAGTAAATTTGGCCATGCGTTGCATTGCGTTGAAATGCTGATGGAATTGTTAGGTGACGATCCGTACGAACGTCGTGACCGAGGCTATTTACTTAATCAGTTAGATTGCCCCAAAATGGCGCGTGATGATCTGCAGTACTTTGTTAATGAGTGCCCAGATGATCCCGCAATTGAGATTATTCAGCATCAAATTGCTGAAATTGAAGACAACAATAATACACACCACTAATTTAAAGGAACATTTATGACTGACGCCCACAGTGCGCTAATTACCAATGACGCAGTCGTACTTGGTTTGCTTGCCGTTATTTTGGGGTTTATTTTTAAAACCTCTCACAGTAATAATGCTGCGTTCCAAAAATTTTATAAATATGTACCAGCGTTATTGCTTTGCTATTTTTTACCTTCGTTACTCAATACCTTTGGTATTGTTGATGGTCACTCTTCAAATGTTTATTTTGTGGCGTCGCGCTATTTACTGCCAGCTTGCTTAATATTGCTTACCATCAGTATTGATTTAAAAGCGATTCTTAACCTGGGTCCAAAAGCATTAATCATGTTTTTAACGGGTACCATGGGTATCGTTATTGGTGGACCTCTTGCTATTTTAGTGATGAGTGCCGTTTACCCAGAAGCGGTGGGTGGTCATGGCCCTGATGCAGTTTGGCGCGGTATGACGACTATTGCTGGTAGTTGGATTGGTGGCGGTGCAAACCAAGCATCAATGAAAGAAATGTTTGAAGTAGGCGGTGATATTTTCTCTGCAATGGTCACCGTTGATGTAATTGTGGCGAATTTATGGATGGCCGTATTGTTATTAATGGCTGCAAACCATAAAGCGATTGATGCAAAAACGGGCGCAGATACGCGTGCCATTGAAGAGCTTAAAGAACGCGTAGAAAAATATCATGCTGAGCATGCGCGTATGCCAACCTTAAATGACTACATGACGATTATCGCAATTGCCTTTGGTATTACGGGTCTTGCGCACTTTTGTGCTGACTTTTTAGGTCCGTTTTTTGGGGCTAACTTCCCTTGGGCACAAGAATATAGTTTAAACAGTAAATTCTTTTGGTTAATCGTTATCTCAACCACAATTGGTATTAGTTTATCGTTTACTAAAGTTCGCCATATTGAAGCTTTTGGCGCGTCAAAAGTAGCATCAAGCTTTTTATATATTCTTGTTGCTTCAATTGGCTTACACATGAATATCACTGCGATTTTTGACTCACCAATGTACTTTGTACTGGGTGTGATTTGGATGATTACCCATGCAAGCTTAATGCTTATTGTGGCGAAATTAATTAAAGCACCGCTGTTTTATATGGCAGTAGGCTCTCAAGCAAATGTAGGCGGCGCAGCATCAGCACCTGTTGTTGCATCAGCTTTCCATCCGTCTCTTGCGCCAGTAGGTGTATTACTGGCTGTTTTGGGCTATGGTGTTGGTACCTACATGGCTTATATTTGTGGATTAATGCTACAAGCTGTTGCACCTTAAGGAATAGAAATGAACAACCAGTTAATTAAAATTAACGAGATTGAATTAGCCAACGATAAACCATTTGTCTTGTTTGGCGGTATGAACGTACTTGAATCACGTGATTTAGCGATGCGTATTGCTGAGCATTACGTAGAAGTTACATCAAAGCTAAACATTCCATACGTGTTTAAAGCGTCTTTTGATAAAGCGAATCGCTCTTCAATTAATTCATACCGTGGTCCGGGTATGGAAGAAGGTTTAAAAATCTTTGAAGAAATTAAATCTACTTTCAATGTGCCACTGATCACCGACGTACATGAGCCGCATCAAGCTGCTCCTGTAGCTGAAGTGGTTGATGTGATTCAGTTACCAGCATTCCTTGCTCGTCAAACTGACCTAGTTGTTGCTATGGCAAAAACGGGTGCCATTATCAATGTGAAAAAACCACAGTTTTTAGCACCACACGAAATGCGTCATATCATTAAGAAGTTTAATGAAGCGGGTAACAACAATGTTGCATTGTGTGAGCGTGGTACGAGCTTTGGTTATAACAACCTTGTGGTTGATATGCTTGGTATGGATGACATGAAGCCTATGGCGCCGGTTATCTTTGATGCAACGCATGCATTACAACGCCCAGGAGGCCGTGCTGACTCTGCAGATGGTCGCCGTGCACAAGCTGCAGAACTTGCTCGCAGTGGCATGGCATTAGGTATTGCAGGTTTATTTATTGAAGCGCACCCTAATCCGAATGAAGCAAAATGTGACGGTCCATGTGCATTAGCACTAAGCAAGCTAGAAGGTTATTTATCGCAAATGAAAGCGGTTGATGACTTAGTTAAGAGCTTTGCACCACTCGATACTAGCGCAAGCGATTTATGATAATATACCCAATCCTCCTCAAGATGCAGAATTCAGCGTTTCACAGGTGCTTAATATCAAGGCGTTACTTTGCAAGAATGGCAGTCCCTTTTAAAAAGTAACAACGATGAGAGTAAGTGCCTGTGAAGCGCCCGAAGGGTTGGTTTAAAAGCGATTTATACTGCGTTATTGATTTTAATAATAGAACCACTATTACTTGCAATCAATGCCTTGCCTAAATCGCTTTTAATTCCAACTGAAACTCGCAGCTTGAGGTGGTTTGGGTATATAAGTATGAAAAAGGCGACCATGGTCGCCTTTTTTTATTTGTATCGCTATAATCGACGCATAAGAAAAACTAATTCTAAGCTTGGTGTTTATGTCTCGTCGTTTACCTCCTTTAAATGCATTAAAAGCATTCGAAGCCGCTGCCCGCCATTTGAGCTTTACAAAAGCGGCAGAAGAGCTATATGTAACGCAGGCCGCGGTGAGCCACCAAATTAAAACCCTTGAAGAGCATTTAGGTTTAAAGCTGTTTTTACGTAAGAATCGTTCTTTGCTGTTAACCGAAGAAGGCCAAGGCTACTTTCTAGATATAAAAGAAATTTTTACTCAGCTGATTGATGCCACAGAAAAACTACTAGCCCGAGGTGCGAAAGGGTCACTCACGGTAAGTTTAACGCCAAGTTTTGCAATTCAATGGTTAGTACCCAGGCTTAGTTTATTTAATGAATTACACCCAGAAATCGACGTGCGAATTAAAGCACAAGATCAGGATGAAAATTCACTTTCTGACGATGTAGATATTGCTATCTATTATGGCCGTGGCCACTGGAGTGGCGTACAGACTTATAAGCTGCACACTGAATACTTAGTGCCATTATGTAGCCCTTTGTTGTTAACAGGCCCTAAGCCTCTTAATCAACCCAGCGATTTGGCAAATCATACCTTGTTGCATGATACCACCCGTAAAAATTGGAAAACGTGGATGAAAACAGCAGGTGTGCGCAATGTACAAGTTAACCAAGGGCCAATTTTTAGTCACTCATCGATGGTATTACAAGCTGCGGTGCATGGGCAGGGTGTTGCGATTGGTAATAGCGTTTTAGCAAAACCTGATATTGATGCGGGTCGACTCGTCATTCCATTTAATCACTCGTTAGAAAGTAAAAATGCGTACTATTTAGTGATCCGCGAATCGCAAACAGAGCTTGGCAAAATAGTGTCTTTCAAAGACTGGATGTTGAGCTTAGTAGAGCAAGAACAAGAGTATTAACATGTTACAGTGGTTTAAAAGTGCAACGGGCAAGGCGCGTGCACAGTTTATATTTGCCCATGGTGCAGGGGCAGGCAGTGATTCTGAGTTTATGCAAACAATGGCTAACTTGATTAGTCAGCATGATATTGATGTAGCGCTGTTTGATTTTCAGTATATGCAAATTGCAAAAGAAACAGGCAAGCGTAGACCACCCGAGCGCGCTCCTAAACTACTTGCCTACTTTGCAGAGGTTTTAGCTGAATGCCAGCCAGAGCTACCGCTATTTATAGGTGGTAAATCTATGGGCGGACGTATGGCTTCAATGCTTTGTACTGAGCAGGGTTTGGCTAATATTGCTGGTGTTGTGGCTTTTGGCTATCCGTTTCATCCACCGGGTAAACCCGAAAAACTGCGTATAGAGCATTTTGTTGATATGCCATGTCCATTTTTAGTTCTGCAAGGTGAACGCGATACATTTGGCTCTCAGCAAGAACTGGCTGACCTTGAAATGGTTAACCCGCCAGAGATTAAATTTCTCAAAGATGGTGACCACTCATTAAAACCACGTAAAAAAAGTGGCATTACAGAGCAAGAAAACTTACAGCAAGCTGCGGATTATGCAGCGCAGTTTATTATGAATTTAGTGGCTGGAGATGAACAATGATCAAACTATATTTAATGATTGGCAGCTTATTTTGCATGCTTTCGGTGATGCTTGGCGCCTTTGCTGCTCATGGACTAAAAAGCCGTGTTTCTGAGTATGCGATTGGAATTTTTAAAACCGCCGCTGAGTACCAAATGGTGCATGGCCTTGCATTGATAGCAATTGCTATCTTAATTAAGTGGGGCATGAACTTAAATTGGGCTGGTGGTTTTTTTATCGCGGGTACGGTGTTATTTAGCGGTAGTTTGTATTTACTCGCATTAACGGGCATGAAATGGCTTGGGCCTATCACCCCAATTGGCGGCGTTTGTTTTATTATTGGTTGGGCTATTTTATTAGTTCAAGCCGCACGATATAAGTTTTAAGGGTTATCTATGTCGAGTGTAGTTATTTATTGTCGCAGTGGTTTTGAAAATGATGCCGCTGCTGAAATTACTTTTCAGGCTGCTGAACAAGGATTTGCAGGTTACGTAAAAACAAAACCAAATACGGGTATTGTTGTTTACGAATGCTTTGATGCGAGTCACGGCGATGAAATCATGAAAAAAGTAGATTTCAAAAATATGGTATTTGCGCGCCAATGGTTTACTGGCACCCTAGTCGATAACATGCCACTTGAAGACCGCGTTAGCGCCATTGTTGATGCTGCCGCCGACTTTCCTGAGTGTGGCGACTTACGTGTAGAAACACCCGATACCAACGAAGGTAAAGAGCTGAGTAAGTTTTGTAAAAAGATTTCAACGCCACTGAAAAAGTCACTTGAAAAACGCTCTAAAGTGACACGCGAAATTGCTGAGAAAAAGCCTGTTATGCATGTGTTATTTTTAGCAAACGACAGTGCTTATGTTGGCTACTCGTATACATTTAATAACTCACCATTTTTTATGGGTATTCCGCGTTTACGTATGCCGAGTGATGCGCCGAGCCGCTCGACGCTAAAACTTGATGAAGCTTTTAACGTATTTATTCCACCCCATGAAGTTGAAGACCGTGTGCAACCAGGAATGCGAGGGGTTGATCTAGGTGCTTGCCCAGGTGGCTGGACTTATCAACTGGTGCGCCGTGGCATGTTTGTAAGTGCAATTGACAATGGCCCAATGAATGATGATTTGATGGAAACAGGGCAGGTTAAGCACTTTAGGGTAGATGGTTTTAAATATCGCCCAGAAAAGCGCAATATTCATTGGTTAGTCTGTGACATGGTGGAAAAGCCGACAAAAGTAACTAATCTTATGATTGATTGGGCGGTGAATGCCTACGCAAAAGAGCTTATTTTTAATCTTAAATTACCGATGAAAAAGCGCTTTGATAGTGTTTATGAGTGTTTAAAAATGATTAAAGAAGAGCTTGAAAAGTATGGTGTAAGTTACGAATTACAAGCTAAACATTTGTATCATGACCGTGAAGAAGTCACCGTACATTTAAATGTAACTAAGGTGCCGCAAAGTCTCTATAGTTAACATTTATTTGAAAATAAAAAGGCCAATAGCTCACCCTATTGGCCTTTTTATTAGGTATCTAAACAGTGAATTTACGAGCGGTATTTACTACGGTAATTATCGACCCATAATCGTGTGCCACCGCAAACAGCAACGGGCATAACAATTAGGTTTACGAATGGGATAGCAGTTAAAATCATGACAGCTAAACCAAAACCATAAGAAAGTGTTTGCTTTTGCTTTAAGTCGTCTTTCATTTCGTTAAAGCTAATTTTATGGTTATCGAACGCATAGTCTTCGTATTGAACCGCATACATCCAACAGGTGAATAGCACCCATAAAACTTGCCCGATCACAGGTAAAATCCAAAGTAAAATAAAAAAGCCTATGGCACGTGGCAGGTAATAGCACAGTTTTGTCCACTCACGGCCGAGCATGCGTGGCACATCTTTCATTGTATCGAAAAGGCTGTCGTCATTAATTTTTTGCCCAGTTAAGTAAAGCTCGACTTTTTCACTGAGCAGGCCGTTGAATGGGGCCGCAATAAAATTCGTTATAACCGTAAAGAGCATGCTGTAACTGAATAAAATTACCAACACGGCAATCGGCCACATTAACCATTCGAGCCAGCTAAGCCAGTCTGGCAATAACGAGTTCATGTAAGCAAAGCCATCGGTGAGCCAGCCATACAAAAAGAACAGCGAACTACCAAAAAGCAGGACATTGATTGTTAAAGGAATAAATACAAAACGTTTCAACCCCTTTTGGCTAATTAATTTAAAGCCAGAAAAGAAGTATTCCATACCTTGAGTGAACTGCACGAGAAAACCTCATCTTTTTTCTTGTTGTTCGCAGTATAGGGTTTTGACGATATTTGAACAGCTTTTTTCCGTAACAAAGTGTTTAACTCTTTACGAGGACAGTCACTTTAAGCCTAGTAATCAGTTGAAATCTAACTCTTTATTCTTTACGTGGACAGTCACTTTAAGTCCGTCACTTTAAGTCCAGTACTCAGTTGAAATCTAGATGAACAAATTTAAATGGACAGTCACTACATTTAAGTGCTCTTGCAGCACAAAATTTTTTGTCTACACTTTAGTTACAGCTAATGCATTTCAAATTATCAGTTCAAGGAGTGGACGATGGCTTTAGCAAGGAAGCGGCAAATCTGTTTGTCGAACACCAGGTATTACCATTGTGTTTCCCGTTGCGTTAGACGCGCTTATCTTTGTGGTGAAGACGCACTCACAGGTAAATCATATGAACACCGTCGAGGGTGGGTTGAAGAACGCCTACTTTTTCTTGCAAAAGTGTTTTGTATTGATGTGTGCGCTTATGCGGTGATGAGTAACCATACTCATGTTGTGCTTTATGTTGATGATAAAAAAGCAAATAGGTTATCGGATAAGGCCATTCTCTTACGTTGGTTTAAGCTCAGTAAAGCAACG
>NZ_PQBX01000034.1:0-12461 GCF_002964625.1 Pseudoalteromonas sp. T1lg21 | reverse complement strand
CCAACAAGTCTTCTTAAATAAAGAGGTTACTGAATACAGAGCGCGCCTTTCGAGCATTAGTTGGTTCATGCGAATGCTAAATGAATATATAGCCAGACGGGCAAATAAAGAAGACGAGTGCACGGGGCACTTTTGGGAAGGACGCTTTAAGAGCCAAGCATTACTTGATGAACCTGCTCTATTAGCATGTATGGCCTATGTTGATTTAAACCCTGTTCGTGCAAAGGTCACGAGAACGCCTGAACAAGCTAACTATACAAGTTTTAAAAAGCGATGCCAAAGCGTAAAGGATTCAAAACAACCTAAGTTACTAGCTCGTTTTGTTGGTGGGATGAGTAAGTATAAATCAAAGGGAATACCTTTTGAGTTAAAGTCATACCTGTTACTGGTCGAGCAAACTGGGCGTTGTATTTGTACGGATAAGCCCGGATATATAGAGCATCATTTACCTCCTATTCTTGAAAGGCTGAATTTCGAACCGGAAAAATGGTTAACACTCACAACTCAGTTTGAAAATTTATTTCATGGAGCTGCAGGTCGAGTCGGGGCTATTGAACGTTATTGCAGTAAAACTGCTCGTAAGCGACGAAGTAACCTAACAAGCTGTAAGTTATTACTTGCTGGCTAATTTATATGTAATTTAGAGTAGAGCTTTCAAATCACTGCTTTCGGTATACATTGAGATATTTAAAATGACAGAATTACGCTTCAAAAGCATGGGGTTCGTTTAACTCTTTCTATAAAACCACATCTTTTAAGTTTAAAGACAGAAAAAATTCAGTAATCCCCCTTTTAATTTAAATATTTGCCAATTTATAGATGCCTGTCTTGCAATGTCAGTCTTTTTAACAGTGACTGTCCTCTTAGAGTTGTCAGTAAAAATCATTAATCTTTAAATGAGCGGTGTAGGTTGGACTTTAATTTTTATCAACTGGGCGTTTTTTCAGTTACATAGCGTTGAACTAAGCGATAGTATGGCGGTCTGAAAGTACCTATAAAAATGAATATTGAAAACAACAGTAGAGGATCAGACTAAGATCCTATATTATTGTTAACATCATTAACAAAAACGACATATAAAAATGGGAGTTTTATGCAGTTAGTCGATTTAAATCCACATGATCCAGAAGTAGTACACGTGTTTTCTGATATAGACCGACTCATAAACTCATTGTATCCTGTTGCCACTGCTCAATCCTTAAGTGTTGAAGAACTTGCTGAACCCAATGTATATGCTATTGGCTTGAAAAATGAAGATGGTATTGTTGCTTGCGGTGCTATCGTGATGCAAGAAGGCAATCCTCCATACGGTGAAATCCGCCGCCTATATGTAAAACCAAGCTACCGTGGTAAAGGGTTATCACGTAGAATTATGCAAATACTCTTGCATCACGCTGGTGAGCAGCAAATTCCGCTAATTCGATTAGAAACAGGCCCTAAGCAAACAGAATCAATCAGCCTATACGAAAACTTAGGCTTCAATCGTTGTGGTCCGTTTGGTAATTACAGCGAAAATCCACAAAGCTTATTCATGGAGTTAGGGCTTAACCAGTAATTTAGTTAATAAAGCCATGTTTTAGTGAGGACATCATAATTTTTAAATACTCCTTACAAATCATGTGCTTTGCTACTGCTTTGTTGATTGCTGCCTGTGGTGATAAATCACAGGAATCCAATACTACTCAGCGTAAGCAAGCCGACCTTACGGTTGGTAGTACAAAGCTCTACTTAAACTCATGTCATTCACTCACTGGTGTCTTCAATCATAATGGCACCATAAAAACAAAAGTAATCCTTACATTTCCTACACGTGCTTTGAGTGTTTGCAACAATAAGCAATCACTGCTGAATTTTGATGGTACTTATCTTACAGTAAAAATTTGCCGTACTGCTTTTGGCGCAGGAGGGTGTGGTGTTGAAAAATACCGCACAAAAGACTTCAAAAATTGGCAAGAGTACATCGGTATTACGTGGCATGACAATGAGCAATATGAAGCGTGGAGGCAACTAGGGTCAAACTCTTCAAAAGCTGATGACATCACAAAAGTAGTGCCTGTCCACTGAAATAAAGATGGATTTCACTAACACATATTTTCTAACATATATTTTTGCAGTGACTGTCCTTTTAAAAATTGGTGACTGTCCTTTTAAAAATTGCTCATTTGCCATATTGAGTGCCTGTCCATCTAAAGGAATTTTAAAATCTAACAACTAAATTAAACCCTAATAAAACTGGGGGTTTATCGATTAGTTTTTCACATCAAAAATCACTCGTTACGAGTAAAAATTCTTGTTGGACTTGAATCACTATTTTTCTTTTAATGCGCGGCAACAACCCTTGCCGAATTCGGCACTACTAAAATAAAAGAGAAAGATAGATGAAAGAGACAACATCACTAGAACAAGCTCGCACGAGTTACAATGTTCGTCATTGGAGCCAAGGTTTCTTTGGTATTAATGATCAAGGTGATGTGTATGTTGCGCCAAAGGCCCATGCCCCAGAGCAAACCATTGCACTAATCGATATCGCACAGCAATTACAAGACAAAGGCTTAAGCTTGCCTGCGTTGGTTCGTTTTCCACAAATTTTACATCATCGTGTACATAGCTTATGTCAGGCATTTAACACGGCGATTGAAAATTATGGTTATCCGAAAGACTATTTGCTTGTTTACCCAATTAAAGTAAACCAACAGCGTGAAGTTGTTGAAGAAATTGTTGCAAGCCAAGCTGATATTGAAAAGAAGCAATTGGGTCTAGAAGCGGGCAGTAAACCTGAGCTATTGACTGTATTAGCAATGGCAGAAAAAACCAGTGCTGTCATTGTGTGTAATGGCTACAAAGACCAAGAATACATTCGTTTAGCACTGATTGGCGAAAAGCTAGGCCACAAGGTTTACATTGTTCTCGAAAAACTGTCTGAGCTAGACATGGTGCTTAGCCAAGCTAAAGAGTTAAACGTAAAGCCGCGCATTGGTATTCGCGTACGTTTAGCGTCGCAAGGTAAGGGCAAATGGCAAGCAAGTGGTGGCGAAAAATCAAAATTTGGTTTGTCGGCATCGCAAGTACTCAGTGTGGTTAATCGCCTTAAAGCGTCTGATCAACTTGATCTGATCCAACTTGTACACTTTCACTTAGGCTCGCAAATGGCAAACATCCGCGATGTTCGTTTAGGTGTGAGTGAAGCTGCGCGTTTTTACTGTGAATTACGCAAGTTAGGTGCACAAATTGATTGCTTAGATGTGGGTGGCGGTTTAGCGGTAGATTATGACGGTACTCGTAGCCAGTCACATAACTCAATGAACTACAGCCTGAGCGAATACGCTAATAACATCGTATACACCATTGGTGATACCTGTAAGTTATATGAGCAGCCAATGCCGCGCATTATTTCTGAGTCAGGTCGTGCGTTAACAGCGCACCATGCTGTATTGATTTCGAATGTTATCGGCACCGAAAGCTATGTACCAGAAGACATTCAAGCGCCAGCCGCTGATGCACCACTATTATTAAAAAACATGTGGACATCATGGCAGCAGTTAAGTGATGACAATGACGACCGTGCATTAATCGAAATTTATCATGATAGTCAAGGCGATTTAGCTGAGGCACATAATCAATTTGCACTTGGTTTGTTAGATTTAACAGAGCGAGCATGGGCGGAGCAAGTTAACTTACGTGTATGTTATGAACTTAACAAACATATGGATAACAAAAACCGTTTTCATCGCCCGATTATTGATGAATTAAATGCGCGTTTAGCCGATAAGTTTTTTGTGAACTTTTCATTGTTCCAGTCATTACCGGATGCATGGGGTATTGACCAAGTGTTTCCTGTTTTACCGTTAAGTGGCTTAACAGAAGCACCACAAAAGCGTGCCGTTTTACTTGATATTACTTGCGATTCAGACGGTGCGATGGAGCACTATGTTGACGGTCAAGGTATTGAAAGCACATTACCTGTGCCAGCATTTAGCGAAGAAAAACCGTATTTAATGGGCTTTTTCTTAGTCGGTGCGTACCAAGAAATTTTAGGTGATATGCACAACCTATTTGGCGACACGCACAGTGCAATTGTGAAAATGGATGAGCAAGGTCAAGCGCAAATCACCGAAATCAACGAAGGTGATACCGTTGCTGACATGATGCGTTACGTACATTTAGATGTAGAAAGCTTCCAGCAATCTTACGCCCAGCTGGTGGCGGCAAAACTGCCAGAAACTGAACAGCAAAGCGTATTAGATGAGCTGCAAACTGGCTTAAATGGTTACACTTATTTAGAAGAGTTATAAGCAATGTCGACATTGTTTGACCACACAGATCATTCATTATATTCAAACGGCATGACGTTTTTACGTCAGCCGATGGTGCAGAACATCACAGCAATCGATGCCGATGTAGTGGTGTTAGGTTTACCCTTTGATTTGGCGACCTCAGGTCGCCCTGGTGCACGTTTAGGCCCTGACGCAATTCGTCGTGCCTCAGTGCACCTAGCATGGGAAGAAACCAAGTACCCTTGGACGTTTCCGTTGTTTGAGCGTTTAAAATTAGCTGATGCAGGCGATTTTACTTACCCAGTAGGCGACCCTGAATATTTTACCGCGCAGTTAGAGTTAGCCGCTGAGCAAATTCTTCGTCAAGGTAAAACATTATTGGGCTTAGGTGGTGACCACTTTGTGACTTTGCCGTTACTGCGTGCCCATGCTAAGCAACACGGTAAAATGGCATTAGTTCATTTTGATGCCCACACAGATACTTACAGCAATGGCTCGCGCTATGATCACGGTACAATGTTTTATCATGCGCCGATGGAAGGGCTAATTGATGTTGATCACAGCATTCAAATCGGTATTCGTACTGACTTTGATCAGAGCAAACATGAGTTTGCAGTGATAGACGCAATGGCTGCAAATGATTTACCTGCACAAGATATCGCTGAGCAAATCAAAGCGCGCGTGGGTGACTTACCTGTGTATTTAACCTTTGATATTGACTGCCTTGATCCAGCATTCGCTCCAGGGACAGGCACACCAGTGTGTGGTGGTTTAACCAGCGATAAAGTACTTAAAGTTCTTCGTGCATTGAAGGGCATTAATATGGTCGGTATGGATGTAGTTGAGGTATCACCATCTTATGATCAAAGTGAACTAACAGCGATTGCTGCAGCGACCATTGCTAATGAGTTATTACACTTATGGGCATTGAAGCATAAATACTAAATGAGAGAGACAAAGAGCGCCATTAGGCGCTCTTTTTTTTATATTGGATGAAGCAATTATGCGCTTCGTACATCAACCTTTAACTTCAGTTTTTGCCCAGGTTGAATGTATTTTTGCCCAGCTAATGAATTCCATTTAATTATATCTTCTACAGACACATTAAACTTAGCGGCAATGCGTGCTAATGAGTCACCTTGGCGAACCTTATAAGTAATGGTGCGCTCTTTGATTTGCGTTGCTGCAAGTTGTGACTTTTCTTCTTTGTACACAGTGAGCTTTTGACCAACACGCAGAACAGCGTCTTTTTTAAGCTTATTCCATGTTGCAAGTTCAGCTATAGTGACATCGTACTCACGGCTGATATCCCACAATGTATCGCCACTGGCCACTTTATGGCTAAGTTTTTTACGTGTAGCTTTATTAGCCGCCATACGCACTGATTTTGGTAAATGCTGGCTATTTATCTCACCGTCGCTTAATGGCACAAGTAATTGCTGACCAACACGAATAGTATTCGATGAAAGCTTATTCAGGGTTTTAATCGCGTTTGTGCTAGTTGAAAACTTCTTCGCAATCACAGATAAACTGTCGCCGCGAGCTACCACATATTGCTGCCAGCGTAGGCGGTCTTTTTGCTCGGTTTTAGCTAACTTGTCAGTAAACGCTTCAACTTTATCAGACGGTAATAATAAAAAGTGTGGGCCATTCGGATCTGTCGCCCAGCGATTAAAACCTGGGTTTAAACGATAAAGCTCCGTTAAACTAATATCTGCCATATCAGCGGCAAGTGCTAAGTCTATTTGGCTTCCTACATTAACCGCTTCAACAACTTGAGCATTAATAATTGGTTGCCACTTAACACCAAACTCATCGCTGCGTTTAACTAGATCAGACAGGGCTAACAGTTTAGGTACATACGATGTGGTTTCTTTTGGTAAATCAAGCGACCAAAAATCCGTAGGTAAATGTTTTTTACGGTTCTTTTTAATCGCACGCAGTAAACGACCTTCACCTGAGTTATAGGCCGCAATGGCGTTTAACCAATCGCCTTCTAAGGTTTTGTGTAAATATGATAAGTAATCAAGCGCTGCACGGGTTGATTGCACAATGTCACGGCGACCGTCATACCACCAGTTTTGTTTTAAATCGAAACGTTCACCGGTTTGTGGCATAAATTGCCAAATACCAGAGGCACTGCGGTGTGAATAACCAAATGGATCAAACGCACTTTCAACAATAGGTAAAAGCGCTATTTCGATAGGCATTTGACGCTTTTCGACTTCTTCTACAATAAAGTATAAGTAAGGCTCAGCACGCTTAGAGATGCGATCTAAATAGGCCTGATGACGCGCATAATAGTTACGCTCAGCAACAACTGGGCGGTTTTGTGGCACATCAATCGAAAGCTGATAACGAATACGTTCCCATACATCATCAAATACAGGAGGCGGCTCATCAATATCGGTTAATTGTTGATATTGAGCGTTGATCATCAATGCATCATTGATGTCACTCGGACTTGCGCCGTCTAATTGTTGCTCAACATTATTGCTTGCAACATCTGTACTTGCTGAATCAGAAGCTGTTAATTGACAGCCGCTTAAAATCAGCGCAAGTGATAAAACTAAAGGAGACTTATACATATATACCCATACATCAGGTAAAAAAACTCGGCGAATATTACCTGCTCTGAGAACATATTGCCACTTTATGACCAGTTTATGTCAGCTTATTATTGCAAGATGCTGATCTGAATATACAAAATTGTAACTTCTGGCATTTACGTTTTTTTAAAACTTATCTTTCCAGGCTCTGAGACCTGCAAAGCGTTGCCAAGGTTCATTCAGATCTAAACTAATTTTTAGCTCATTTGGTAGCTCATCAGTAATCGTTACTACGTTGCTGCGCAAAAATGGATTTATTTGTTTTTCAACACCTAATCGAGTTGGCAAGCTTATTTTGCCGCTTTCTCGCAGCCTATCTACTTTATCACTGTAGCTGAGAAGGTATTCGTTACTTGGTTCAACGGCTTTTGCAAAAGCTAAGTTCGCCTGCGTGTATTCATGAGTGCAGTAGATTTTACACTCATCGGGCAGAGCTCTTAATTTACAGAGTGAGTGCCACATTTGCTCAGCGCTGCCTTCAAATAATCGTCCGCAGCCAGCACTAAATAAGGTGTCGCCAGTAAAACTTAATTCGTCATTAATGTAACAAACATGGTCTAGGGTATGACCAGGTGTCGCAAGCACGGTAAAGCTGTAATCATACACAGTGACTTTATCCGCCTCGGATACACCATGAGTAATGCCTTTAAAAGGGCTGTGTTTTGGTCCGTAAACCGGAATATCACGAAATGCTTTTACCAGTGCAGCCACGCCATCGGTGTGATCATAGTGGTGATGGGTTATCAAAATACCCCGAAGTGTTAAGTTATGTTCGCTTAGATAGTTTAAAACAGGTTCAGCTTGACCGGGGTCGACGACCCAGGCTGTTTGCTCAGCTTCATTGCTGATGCACCAAATGTAATTATCAGAAAAGGCTTTAATTGCTTTAACTTGCACCATGTTTAATTGCTCTATAAAGTGACAGTTAACAAACAGTATAACGAGCTCAGAAAATGAAACCAGCCCTTAGTTTTCAAGAAGGTCCTAAGCCATACACTTGGCAGCAGTTCCCTCATGGTGACTATTTACGTGCTGAAATTGAACGTAAGCTAACACCATGGCTGCCACGTATGTTTGGCTATCACATGCTAAAACTTGGTAATTTAAGTGGCGAGCTGGCAACCAGTGAAAGTCCTATAAAGCATCAAGTTTGCGTAGCTGAGCAGGGGTTATTTACTGGTGTTATTGCTGATGTAGACGAGTTACCTTTTTATGAGCACAGTGTTGATGCTTGCATATTGTCGCATTGCTTAGAATATCATTCTGATCCGCACCATATCTTACGTGAAGCGCATCGTACTTTAATTCCCGGTGGTTACATCGTGATCACAGGTTTTAACCCGTTTAGCTTGTGTGGATTGGCGCAGTTATTACCTTTTAGCCGCCAAAAGCTACCGTGGACAGGGCGCTTTTTCACACCATCGCGAGTAAAAGATTGGTTGAATCTATTGGGTTTTGAAATTATTTCGGATGAGCGATTTATCCATTCATCGCTTGCAAGAGGTAACCGTTTATCGCGTTTTGCTGCGTGGCGCAGTTTTGGTCAACAATATTTAAAGCCAATGGGCAGTGTGTATTTGCTGGTGGCTCGAAAACGTGTGGCCCCGCTTACACCAATTAAACCTAAATGGCATGCAAGGCCGCAATTTTCGCCGGTAAAAGGAGCAGGGCTCAGGCAAACATCAAAGCAGCACTGTGAGCGGGATGGCTAAATAGTGTTGTTGCGTATCTGTTTTGCTTGGGTACTGACCTGCACGAATATTTAATTGAATAGAAGGGTGCAACAGCTTTGGTACTGCTAAGGTTGCATCGCGGCCTTCCCGAGTTTTAATAAAACGTTGCTTATCGCCTTTTAAATGAATGTTTTGCTCGCGCTGCTCTTTAACCGTGGTTTTGTTCGCCAGCGGGCGGCCATCAGGTTGGTAGTCATGACACATCCAAAGTAAGGTATCGTCAGGAAACGCTAAAATTCGTTGTAGTGAATCATATAGCTCACCGGCACTGCCTCCTGGGAAATCACAGCGGGCTGTGCCACTGTCTGGCATAAAAAAGGTGTCGCCAACAAATACATTGCCATCAATGTGAAAACACACGCTGTCAGGGGTGTGGCCCGGTGTGGCAATCACATCTACCGTGTAATCACCTAACTGAAATTGTGCTTTATCAGCAAACAAAGCATCAAAAGGTTCACCATTACATGGCATATCAAGATTATAAAGCTGGCTAAAGTGCTGTTGCACTTGAGTGATCCCTTCACCCGTGCCGAGCTTACAAGGGTGTGTGTCTTGTAATTGCTGCTTTATATAACTTGCTGCAGTGATATGGTCTGCATGGGCATGGGTTTCAAGGAGCCATTGCAATGTCAGCTGCTCGGTCTTTATATAGCTGATGATCTCATTGGCGGTGGTAAAACTTAACTCACCACTTGGCATATCAAAATCAGCGGGCGCATCAATCAATAAGCAATTTTTAGTGCTTTCGCAACATACTAAGTAGCAGAGTGTGGCGCTTTGTTGATGAAAAAAAGAGTGAATGCGCAGAGCCATAATGAATCCTTTATATTTCGTTATAGCCAAATCTTATAACATATAACAAAAATATAAAACGGCCTGCGCCAAGTTTATTTCAAGGAGCTTTTAATTACCGTCGTAACCTGTGTCTTCAAGTAATTGATCGCTGCCAGCTGCTTCGCGGGCAAGATCGTCAACAATCTCATTGTATTTATTACCGCTATGGCCTTTTACCCAGCGCCATTCTACGCTGTGTTGTTGGCAGGCAGCATCGAGTCGTTTCCATAAATCGACATTCTTAACTGGTTTTTTAGCTGCGGTTTTCCAGCCGCGTTTTTTCCAATTTTCTACCCATGACTCAATACCTTGTTTCACATATTGGCTATCGGTTGTCAGAATGACATGACAAGAGCGGGTGAGGGTTTCTAGTGCAACGATAGCTGCGAGCATTTCCATCCGATTATTTGTTGTTAGGGTATAGCCTTGACTTAATTGCTTCTCGTGGCCGTTGTATCGCATCACGATGCCATACCCTCCAGGCCCTGGATTTCCTAAACATGATCCATCGGTGTAAATCTCTACGGTTTTCTGCACTGTTTTACCTTGATATTGTGTACAATAAAGTGAATATAGAAAGATACCAGAGTCAGGCTTAAGACGATATGGCACATAGACAAATAGTTTTAGATACAGAAACCACGGGTATTGACCCAAAGCAAGGCCACCGCATCATTGAGATCGGTTGTGTTGAACTTGTAAATCGCCGTCTTACTGGCAACAACTTTCATGTGTATATCAATCCGCAACGTGAAATAGAAGAAGAAGCAATAGACGTACATGGTATCACCAATGAATTTTTGCGTGATAAACCTTTGTACCACCAAATTGCCCATGAGTTTTTAGAGTATATTCGTGGTGCAGAGCTTGTTATCCATAACGCAGCGTTCGATATCGGCCACATGGACAATGAGTTTGCATTGTTAAATCAAGGTTTTCCGAATACTGCCGATGTATGTAGTGTACTTGATACATTAAAAATGGCGCGTGACTTGCACCCAGGTCAAAAGAATAACCTTGATGCGCTTTGCCGCCGTTACGATATTGATAACTCAAAGCGTACGTTACACGGCGCATTACTGGATTCCGAGATCCTAGCTGATGTTTACCTGTCAATGACCGGTGGGCAAGTAAAGCTGAATCTTAATCAAAATAAAGATGAAGGCTCAACTCAACAAATGGGTGGTATTCGCCGACTAAGTGCAGATAGAGCACCGCTTGTGGTATTAAGAGCAACAGAACAAGAGCACGCCGCTCACGAAGAGCGTTTAGACTTGGTTGCAAAGGGTGGCCAATGCCTATGGCGTACAGAATAAGGTAATAAAATGAGAAAACAGCTGCTAGCAGGATTAGTGTGTTTAATTCCCTTCACGGGATTTGCCAACGAGCAAGATAAAATAACCCCATTAGAACGTGATGGGGTGCAAAATGAAATTCCCCTGCTAGAGAACCGTTTTCGTATCGATCATAAAATCGATAAAGTTACCTTACTCTTCTTTCGTAAGCGCGGTGCCCCAGCTGTGGTGTTAGTTCGCCCTGATGGTACTAAGTATTACGCGACTGACTCAGTTAAAAATAATGACCTCGATTGGCATGATGAACTGAGCTATGACTTGATCACCATTAGCAATCCTATGCCTGGCCCTTGGCAAGTGGTCGGCAGTATCTTGCCAGATAGCCGTATTATGGTGCTGGGTGAAATAGAGCTTAATGTTGATCCACTCCCGCCTATGCTGTTTCGTGGTGAGACTATAAAACTGACGGGCCGTGTATTAAATGACGGTGAACCGATTAAAGTTGGCCAGTTTCGTGATGTAATCAGTTTGCATGTTGATTTTGTCAGCACTAATAACAGTGATTTCGCAAACTTTGGTGCTGGTACGCAAAGTGTCACTGACTTTAAAGATGATGGCCGTGGCTTTGATGAGCGTCCGCTTGATGGTGTATTTACCGGTGAGTTTAAGCTGGTCTTTCCGGCAGGAGAGTGGCAGCCAGAGCTTTATATAGAAACGCCTATATTAAAGCGTACCGTAGTACAAAAGCCAATTGTGGTGCATGAACCGCCTTTTGATTATGAAATAGCACTTGCTGAGCAAGATGAAGATGATCATATTTTAACAATCTCGCTGAACCCTGAAATCGTCAAACCTGAAACCGTGCTCATTCAAGGGAAAATTTATTACCCAAATAATGAAGAGCAAATGTTCTCTTTAGATGCAGATAAATCGCAAACACGGGAACTGGCCATTAAAAATTATGATTGGGGGCGATACAGTGTTGAGCTTTCTGTATTTGGTAGCAATATAAATGACCGTGAATTTATGGCTACGTTACCGACGTATAAATTTGAAATTGAGCGACCAATTGAAGCTGTACCAGAAATTGTTCGCCCTGAAATCGATTTAGAAGCGCAAGCGGAGCAACAACGAATTATTGAAGAAGAACAAAAAGCGTCCACCATGCTCATGGTGATCTTAATTGTGGTTGGAAATTTAGCCGTACTTTTATTGGGTTGGCTAGCAATTAGAATTTTTGTTCAGAAGAAACCACTGAAATTTAAATTTTCTTTACCGTTTTTAAAGAAAAAAAATCAAACCGAAAATGATGAGCAAGCAACGAATGAAAATGAAGTTGGCAAAAATGGCTCAAAAAATGACAAATCAGGTGAAATTTTAAACCTTTCGATGTCAGATGACTAAAAAACCTGTAAAAATACAAAAAACCCCTTGACGAACTAGAGGGTGATTCGTATTATTCACGCCGCTGTCAGGGGAGACTCAGTCAGCAACGAAAATGCGGAGTGGTAGTTCAGTTGGTTAGAATACCGGCCTGTCACGCCGGGGGTCGCGGGTTCGAGTCCCGTCCACTCCGCCAATTTTCGACAATTTGTAAGTATGCGCTGGAGTGGTAGTTCAGTTGGTTAGAATACCGGCCTGTCACGCCGGGGGTCGCGGGTTCGAGTCCCGTCCACTCCGCCAATTACTTACACAACTTATGGTTGTAAAACATTT
>NZ_PQBX01000033.1:0-1420 GCF_002964625.1 Pseudoalteromonas sp. T1lg21 | reverse complement strand
AAGGTGGTGAAGCTTCATCCGTTCTTGAAAATACCTATGGCTTACAAAGGCAGGGTTTCTAAGCATGTTAGTTCGATACCCCAAAGACCTAAAACTTCCCCTTGTTTCAACTCACCGACTATCCCAAAACCCTAATTTATTAAGAACTGAAATGGCAAGCGGTCGAGCTCGGCAGCGCAAGCGCTTTCAATCAGTGCCAACGACAATGGCTGCAACGTGGAAACTGAAGGCTGACCAGGCCGTTATTTTAGAAGGGTTTGTAAAACACGGTACCAACGATGCGGTTAACTGGTTTGTTATGCCAATTCGCACACCCCAAGGCTTAATTGACCACGATGTTCGTTTTAAACAAAGTCCGCTGGAGTCATGCAGTTTCAATGGCGGGTTTTGGAGTTATAGCGCAAATATCGAAATCAAAGAGCGGCAGATAGTGAGTGAGGAAGCAACAGCTAACAGCTTATTAGAACCAAACACCTTAGATGAATTTGTTAATGGCGTTTCTGACGCTTTAGATACTTACCAGGAGAATTAGAAATGTCATTTTTTAGTTTAGTAACAGAGCTAGAATCCCTACTTGACCAATTAAATACAATCTTGGCAGGCTCAGAAGATGAAACTGTCGAAGTAAATGGTGTAACTAAAGATAGTATATCGAAAGCAATTAAAGATCGATTTGCTTATTTAGAAGCCATGGTTCAAGGTAAAATCGGCTTTAAAACTAAAGCTGATATGGATGCTGATCTAAATTACGATGAAAATCGAATTGCTGCTGTTATTGCGGACCCAATTGTTGAGAACAATCGTGATTACATTAAAGAGGGTATTTCAGGTGAAGGCCAATGGGAGCCAAGTAACACTGAGACAATTTCTGTTTTTAGAAATGACCTATGGAATGACCTTAGTTACATCAAGTCATCAATTGACAGCTTGATTCAAACCAACAGCAATTTAAAACATGTTTACAGCGGTGAGCAATTTTATCCACTCAAAAACGGTTGGGGTTTTGGTAGTGGTTTTAAAGGTTTTGTCGGTGGTTTTAATGTAGATAAATATGAGCGCATCAAAGCATTACGCTTTTTATTGAACGGCCTAAATAACATGGCTCGCATTCATGTAAAAGTGTATCGCCGCTCAGTATCATCCGCCTATATCAACAAACCTGATCCTGCATTTGGTGATGTCTTAATGCTTGAGTTTGATCAGGACGTTAGCAACTTAGTTGATAACAATAGTCTTGGTAAAAATCCCGTAGATCTATACACGGACTTTTTAGCCACACCAGATAATATTTATTTAGTCGAGGTTGTTGGTTATGACGAACTAGACAATATTCAACCAATGGGTTGTGTTTCAAACACAACACCAGACGAAGCTGGTCAGGCTTTTAAAGGTTATTATTACAATGCAGAAGGTAATTTAA
>NZ_PQBX01000005.1:0-467 GCF_002964625.1 Pseudoalteromonas sp. T1lg21 | reverse complement strand
GAATTAAACTCTTCAAACGATTTACCATCACGGATACATTCGTTCGCAAGTGTTTCAGCACCATATTGAGAACCGGTCTGCGCAATACGCTGAGCATCATTTACTGGGGCACTAAATGGTGCTTGTTGCTGTGAGCGCTGTTGTGTTTGTTGATTAGGAGCCGGAGTTTGACGAGTTTCATCTTCTGCCGGGGTGATGTCATCTAGGATTTCGTTCTCATCCATTTTGATTGCCTCTCTGATATTGACATTATTGCTATTTTCATCTGAACGACCCACCCCGACAGTGGGGTCGGCTGGTACAGAAACGGAAGATATTTCCATAGGTTGCCACTTGGTGATCCGATAATGCTCGTTATCACCTTCTCGCTTGGTTAGCGTGGCTTCTAAAATGCGGTAACCAACACTGATATTGGTGCGTATGCTGTCTTGCATATCTATCAGTAATTGTTCACCTAAAGGATTTCG
>NZ_PQBX01000032.1:0-716 GCF_002964625.1 Pseudoalteromonas sp. T1lg21 | reverse complement strand
TAGGTTTCAATAAAATTGAACACCCGCTTATGTATTCGTCACGCGCTGAAGCTATGGCTTTTTGCATAGACTATGCAAGTGGAGAACCTTTCGAAATCATCGACGTTGATGATTCAAACTGGCAAGAACTGTTCGACTCTGGAGCATTTGACTATGAACCAGACTTCTAAACAGTTAACCAAAATCGACTATTTAACCGTTGTTTTTTGCCCTGACGAAATTGCCCGTCTTCGCTTTGACGCCAAAATTGCGTTTGGTAAAGGTGACTTTGGCTCCTACAAAGAAGCTTATAACGCAATGCTTTGTGCTGAATTATTTGACCAACAAGCCACTGATGATTTAGACCTAGATGTTAACGAATCGGTTGTTTTTGACTCTGATTATTACTATGACCAGCTGTTTGAAAACAACCCTCGTTACCGTAGTTACGGCTCTGTTGATGCTATCCCAAGTGAAGAACGGGCGCACTTTTTCAAGAATGTAGTACGCAAAACCAAACGTTATAAAACACTTAACTCATTGATTGAAGGTGATATTACTAAATTTATGCACCTTCTTAATACTGAGATTGCTACGGCTGCCGACCGCTTAACATCGGATGATTTAAGCTGGTCTTATCGTCATAACTCAGGCGGCATGTTCACCTATGAAAAGTCAGCAACCCTTTACCGTCATGATGTAAATTCGGGCGTTGTTGCTTGGGGTGCTAACAATGG
>NZ_PQBX01000031.1:0-395 GCF_002964625.1 Pseudoalteromonas sp. T1lg21 | reverse complement strand
AACGCTTTGCTAAGGGGCAATTAACAGTTGGATATACTTGCGCGAAGCGCCAAGCCAACTGCTAATTGTCCCAGTGAGTGTACGAACGAACTTTAGCAACTTGTTATATTTCATAGCATTGCCTTTAATATTGTTGCTATTGCAGCTTTTTGCTGCGGATCAGTTGCCTCTTCGAATATTTTTACTAAATATGGGGCCACATGCTTTTTTTCTTCATTGGACATTACAAACGAATCGCCAAACCAAATTTGATTATCGCTATCAAGCATAAGCGTAAAAGCATCATTATCACTTTTTACGATCAGTCCAATCACTTCGGCCTCTACAAAGGTTCCCTCATAGATTAAGTTGCTTTTTATCGCTGAAACTCTTGGGTTCATCTCACTCTTAGCCAT
>NZ_PQBX01000030.1:0-1186 GCF_002964625.1 Pseudoalteromonas sp. T1lg21 | reverse complement strand
ATGGCAAAAGAAAAGTTTGAACGCGTAAAACCGCACGTAAACGTTGGTACAATCGGCCACGTTGACCACGGTAAAACAACTCTAACAGCAGCAATCACAAACGTACTTGCGAAAGCATACGGTGGTCAAGCTAAAGACTTCGCATCAATCGATAACGCTCCAGAAGAGCGTGAGCGTGGTATCACAATCTCAACTTCACACGTTGAGTACGATACTCCAACTCGTCACTATGCACACGTAGACTGTCCAGGACACGCCGATTATGTTAAAAACATGATCACTGGTGCTGCTCAAATGGACGGCGCAATCCTAGTAGTTGCTGCGACTGACGGTCCTATGCCACAAACTCGTGAGCACATCCTACTTTCTCGTCAGGTTGGTGTACCTTACATCATCGTATTCATGAACAAATGTGACATGGTTGATGACGAAGAGCTACTTGAGCTAGTAGAAATGGAAGTTCGTGAACTTCTTTCTGAGTACGATTTCCCAGGTGACGACTTACCTCTAATCCAAGGTTCTGCTCTTAAAGCACTAGAAGGCGAAGAGCAATGGGAAGCGAAAATCATTGAACTAGCAGAAGCGCTAGATTCATACATCCCAGAGCCAGAGCGTGACATCGATAAGCCATTCATCATGCCTATCGAAGACGTATTCTCAATCCAAGGTCGTGGTACAGTTGTAACTGGCCGTGTTGAAGCTGGTATCATCAACGTGAATGACGAAGTTGAAATCGTAGGTATCAAAGAAACTACGAAGACAACTTGTACAGGTGTTGAGATGTTCCGTAAGCTTCTAGACGAAGGTCGTGCGGGTGAGAACATCGGTGCACTACTACGTGGTACTAAGCGTGAAGACGTTGAGCGTGGTCAAGTACTTTGTAAGCCTGGTTCAATCAAGCCACACACTAAATTCACTTCAGAAGTATACGTACTTTCTAAAGATGAAGGTGGTCGTCACACTCCTTTCTTCAAAGGTTACCGTCCACAGTTCTACTTCCGTACAACTGACGTAACAGGTGACGTACAGTTACCAGAAGGCGTAGAAATGGTAATGCCTGGTGACAACATCAAGATGACTGTAGAGTTAATCTGCCCAATCGCGATGGACGAAGGTTTACGCTTCGCTATCCGTGAAGGTGGCCGTACAGTTGGTGCTGGTGTTGTTGCAACTATCGTTGAGTAAT
>NZ_PQBX01000029.1:248-478 GCF_002964625.1 Pseudoalteromonas sp. T1lg21 | reverse complement strand
AACATGGTGCGGAAGGAGAGACTTGAACTCTCACAACCGAAGTTACTGGAACCTAAATCCAGCGCGTCTACCAATTCCGCCACTCCCGCACATAGTGTGATGCAAGTGTATAGTAATGGAACCTAAATCCAGCGTCTAATCAAGACACCAGCCAATTCCGCCACTCCCGCATCATAGGGTTTGCTAATTTTAACTCTTAGCTTGAGTTTTCTTAATCACTTTCTTGGTAG
>NZ_PQBX01000029.1:0-238 GCF_002964625.1 Pseudoalteromonas sp. T1lg21 | reverse complement strand
GGTGCGGAAGGAGAGACTTGAACTCTCACAACCGAAGTTACTGGAACCTAAATCCAGCGCGTCTACCAATTCCGCCACTCCCGCATCGTTCGTACTAATGTACTGGTAGTTATTTTAGACTCTTCATTGAGTATTCTTTGTCACTTTTAGAAAGTGGCTGGGATACCAGGATTTGAACCTGGGAATGGCAGGATCAAAACCTGCTGCCTTACCGCTTGGCGATATCCCAACAAAGAAT
>NZ_PQBX01000028.1:0-274 GCF_002964625.1 Pseudoalteromonas sp. T1lg21 | reverse complement strand
ATTGAAGAATCACCACCAACAGGGACAAAGTTATCAGTTGTTTCGTTTGAGTAAAAACCACGTTTTACTTTATCTTCGTTAGCCAAATCATTGTATGACTGACCGCAATCCAATAGCCCACCGATTGCTTTCACGATTAAAAAGTAAGTTGTATTTACTTCAAACGGGCCAACACTCGAAACATCAAATGGAATCGGCATTAATTCATCATTTTCAACGCCTAATTCAGCTAAAGAGTAAGTTTTATTGATTAATACTTCATCTTCAATTAATG
>NZ_PQBX01000027.1:0-344 GCF_002964625.1 Pseudoalteromonas sp. T1lg21 | reverse complement strand
AAGGAAACGGCAGGGGGTAATGAATTAATATGTGACGCGATATCCAAACCAGCAAACACACTATCAAGGCCATGAATTGCTAAGATAGATATTTCAAGGAAGCTTTCAAATATCCAAATAGCCAGATCTTTTAATAGTTCTAACACTGTTAAAACGATGCTATATAAAAATTCTTTCGCTTCATTCCACGTTTCTTGTAACCAATCAAGCATGACTTAACCTCCAAAAATCAAACGGCGACAAAGAAAAGCCGCTGAAATTAAAATAAACACTTTAAGAATTGCTAATAGGCCAGCATCAGGAACGGGAAGTTCAGAACAACCAAAATCCATAAATTGACCTAA
>NZ_PQBX01000026.1:0-1317 GCF_002964625.1 Pseudoalteromonas sp. T1lg21 | reverse complement strand
CCTGTATACGAAGCAAAACTCGCGAATTTTTAACAGCTAGAACTTCCTATAAGGGGGTTCCGGTTTTTCATTGATATTAGATAGTTAGGTTTCAAATTGAATCAAGTTGAAATTGCAGAACATCTGGATATTTCAGAGCGACAACTTCGTGATGTGCTCTCACGTTTGAAGCTAGACCATAAAGTTAATTCATTGGAAGAAATTCGTTTGGCATATATTCGCGATTTGCGCGAAAAAGCCGCTGGGCGCACGCCAACGACTCATCGTCAAAAGCTTGATGAAGCAAAAACGCGCGAAGCAATCGCTAGCGCGCAAATGAAAGAACTCGAACTTTTCAAAGAACACAAACTTGTTTTAGACCGAACTCAAGTTCGCGATGCAATGGACCAGTGGACCATTATTGCTAAGTCTGAATATGAAAACTCAGTGGATAAAATCATTGCACTTATTGAAGATCAGTATGAGGTATCGATAGACCGTGAATCTATTAATGGAATCGTTGAGTCTACCTGCCGAGTTATTGGAGATTTCCAGTTCCAATCTTGACGATCTTATCAAAGAGGTAGCTGATGGGTGGTTGCCAGTAGAGCGCTTACCAACAAAAGAGTGGTTAGAAACTTACTTTAGGCTGCCAGCTGAAGATTCAGACTTTTCAGGTTTATATAACGCTGACTTTGTTCCTTACTTTTGGGGCGTAATGCATGCTTTAGATAATGAGCATGTTGAGTTTATTGGGTTAACTAAAGCCGCTCAAATTGGCTGGACCATGCTGTTATGTGGGTGGTTATCTAAAAATATATGTGTTGAACCAAGCCGCATGTTGGGTCTGTTCCCTAAAGACTCTAAAGCGACTGACTTCATGGAAGAGAAATTTACACCTTGCGTCGAAGCGACGCCTGAGCTAGCAAAGCGTGTTGATGTATCAACAAGCCGTAAGTCGGGTAATCGAAACAATAAAAAGAACTTTCCTGGTGGTTCACTTAAGGTATTTGGTTCTAACTCTGTTTCTAACGTTAAGTCGACACCTTCGCCAGTTGTTGTCGTTGAAGAACCCGATGACACAAATGACAGTGTAGGTGATCAAGGTGATGCTATTCGCTTGGCAAGAGAACGGAACAAGCGCTTTAGAAAACGTAAGTTTGTGTTAGGTGGAACCCCAAGTGTTGCTGGCCTATCAAAAGTTGAGCACTACGTTAACTTAGGTTCGCAAAGAGTATTACCGATCATATGTCATGAATGTGGCGAATCACACATTCTTGATTGGGAAAATGTGAGCTGGATTGAAAAAGAAGATGGCCCGGTTCATCCCATCTTTGG
>NZ_PQBX01000025.1:0-737 GCF_002964625.1 Pseudoalteromonas sp. T1lg21 | reverse complement strand
CCGATGACCTTAATGCAGATCTGACCAATGTATTTTTTGCTGATTTTACTGATGTTAGTGTAATTGATGGCATTGAGGTTATCGGGTTTTTAGATATCAATGCATATCAATGGGCTGATGTTGACTCAAGTCAGCATATTTTTATCACTCCCCAGAGTGCCGGTTTTAATCTGCAGCGTCACGATACACTGACCATTTCAGGGAAGTTATACAAGTATGTTACTAAGCGCCAGCATGGCAACGTTACTCACCTAATAGTGGTACCAGGGTAATTATGACCATTATTAATATAAACCATAAACAGCTTACTTATGGGATGAACGAGTTAAACAGAGATTTAAAGCGCATCACCAAAGAAGGCGATCGTGCTGTCCAATCTGTTCTGAATCGCGGGCTTACCTCAATTAGAAAAGAAGCTGTTAAAGAGTCTGCTATTGCCTTAGCTGTGCCTCAGAAGGTGCTGCGAAAGCGTACATCAACACGCCGTGCAAGCCCTAAAAAATTGCGGATTATCATTACTGCAAGGACCCGCGCTATTAACGCTGTCGTTGCCGGCGCAAAAGAAACCGATACCGGTTTGAGCTTAGGGCCCTATGAATGGGATGGTGGATTTATTGTCACAAGCAAATACGGTAAGAGGGTGGGAGTTAAACGTTATGGTAAGAAAAGGTACCCACTTCAACCCACTGAAATTGGTAAAAGCTTTGTACACCGAGAAGTGAAAAGAGGGCTTGAAA
>NZ_PQBX01000024.1:0-574 GCF_002964625.1 Pseudoalteromonas sp. T1lg21 | reverse complement strand
TGCAAAAGGCCGTCAGTGTAACGACCTACAGCGCAAGCTTAGGCACTGCAGCTGGAGGGATATTTAGCTTGAATGAGTGGGCTATATTACTGGGGATTATATTCGCAGCATTAACATTCTTAGTTAATGCGTGGTTTCAACATAAGCGTGACGAACGTGAAGCGCGTAAGCATGAAGATGATAGAGAGTTCCATCGGAGCTAATGGGCGACAACATTCAATTAGCTCAATCTATCGGCCTGATCAAAGGCTCATCGGTTAAGGCCAACGAACCCCCTCCAAAAGAAGACGAGGAATAATATGAAAGTTAATCAAATTACCCGTGACATGTTGGTCGGCGGTAAGTGTCCTATTGCCTATCGTTTTGCAGAAGTTGAGCAAGACAGCATCAATGTTGAAGAGCGCACAGTCACAATTTCATTTTCAAGTGAGTACGAAGTTGAACGCTGGGGCTGGTTTGAAACATTGGGTCATGAGGTAGATGAAGTTGATTTATCACGAATAGAACAAAATGGCCCATTTTTATGTGATCACAATTGGCAAGACCAACGAGGCGTAATCACTAAGGCTTGGGT
>NZ_PQBX01000004.1:80398-458121 GCF_002964625.1 Pseudoalteromonas sp. T1lg21 | reverse complement strand
GATGCACAGTCAACAGTGTTTGACTTGGGTGTTGAGCAAAAGGACCTGCAGCGTTATAGCGTTCTTAAGTTATTCCGTGCGGTTGCAACTGGGAACTTTAAGCAAGCAGGCCTAGAGCGTGAACTATCAAATGCCATTGCTGAGCGCACAGGTAAAGACCCTGATGGTTGTTATGTAAGCCCAAGGTTCTCCACTTGCATAGTCTATGCAAAAAGCCATAGCTTCAGCGCGTGACGAATACATAAGCGGGTGTTCAATTTTATTGAAACCTAACGCGTATTCCTCAATGCCAGCTATGTATTGGAGATAGAATTTCAAACCGGATTCCTTGCTAAAGTCCGATACTATTCAGTATTGGACATTAAATGTATATCTAAACACTCAAAATAGAGTGTTAAAATGTCAAAAATAAACACTCCTTAATGAGTGTTGGCTAAAATCTAGCACTCACTGTAGAGTGTTGTCAAAAATTTATTTCTCATATTTGAGTGCTAAAATATAAAAAGAGGAGAAAATACTATGTCTTTTAGCTACGAACTTATTGAAAAGTACAGAGAATTCAAAGGTTACAAACAGGACAAACAGGTTTGTGCCGATATGAATGTTTCTACTGGTAATGTGACTGATATCAAGAAAGGTCGGAGACACTTAACGGCCAATCAGTGTATTTATCTATGCAATCAAATGGGCATCGACTTTAAGCCTGCTTTGATAGAACTTGCAAAAGAGAAGTCTAAAACCAAAGAAGAAAAAGCAGCTTGGGAAGAAGTTGCAAAAAAGATTAGCGCTGCGTGTGTAGCGGGTTTGCTGTTATTAACAGCGTCTATCACCCAAGTACAAGGGCCGCTTAAGCGGATACGTAACTACCCATAATTTATATTATGTTAAATAACATATTTATGTATATTAGTTGCCTCATTAGTCGTTAGATTTTAAGGTTTTTTAACCCCCTTTTTGTTTAATTTGGGTTTTCACGAATTTATAGCTTTCTATGCAGTTCTCATTTTTACTTTGTAAATTTTCAAGCAAACTTACTTCATTTCAATAAGACCACAACTGTGAATTTTACGAACCTAGATTTGAAATGTGTTTCTTGTATGGCTTCCAAAAATTTTGTGTTCACTGCCTGTAACCGTTATGGCTTTGAGTTCAATAACTATGACTGGTTCTACAACAAACTGTTCGTTATATCGAAAGCCACGTAGATGCCCTACAAGTTCAAATTGGATAGCTGTACAATTTGGTTTTAGTAAGTTAGGCGCTGAATATCATTGGCAATGACTTAATCAAAATGAGTGTTCAACTGCTCTGTAAGAATTTGCTACTTCTGAATATAAAAATGATTTATGAATTTTAGACTTTCATGAATTGCCTGTTACTTTTATACGTAGCCAACTACATACCAGCCAATTGGCCAAAACGCCAACAAACTATATGTGATTAGGTTTGCATTCCTTACTTTTATCTTAATGTTATTTTTACTAATTCCTGTATCTGCAAGAATTTTCTTTGAAACTAAAAATTCAGACCACCATGATACAAAATAAAATGGAATAAGTAGGAATAACCCCGCAAATAAAATCATCCAATGTAAGTCAGATTCATAAGGGATTAACCAAGGTGCTTGCCACGTTACTGCTAACATTTTACCGACAAATGTATCCACACCATACGCTGCGCCACCGCCCGTCAGCACTTGTATTAAAACAAGAATTACCCAGGTTAAAGGAACCCCAACAATTGTAGATACTAAGTTTGAAACAAATGCTGTTTTTACCGATATTGCTTTGGTTAAATCTAGGCTCTTTCGAAGATATATTGCTTCAATAGCAATTATTGGTAACAAAGAGATCGAATACACAGGCACTGCAAGCATAATCATAGGTAGTCCTGCATTTGCTGAAGCACCAAATGAGATAATAGCGAGTGGCAATAAAAATATATAAATTATTAATTTATTCAAAACTATCCTTAGTGTTCTGTTTTTTCATATAATTAACTGTTAATTTAACTTAATGTTATTTCCTAATCAAAGTCTACTCAAAGTATCTGTTTGTGCACTTAATTTAAGCTAGAAATTGGGTTTAGCTTCATAAGCGTTACTCAGTCTTACGAACTTTAAATGTGTCTCAGATAGCAATATTTATCCTGTAGTTTCGTTATATCTTCACCATGTTTTCAATTACGCGCTTTATCTAAGTAATGACTGTTTTCACTTTGGCAACGGTGGTGATCGTGCAACTAATTTACACAACAATGAAAAGTAAGTTTATTGAGTTTACCTCGACGGTCATGCCCTACCCCTTGCTAACAAAGCAACTAAGCCGATAGAAAAGCTGGTCGAAATTATGTACCGCGGCTATATGCCACTTACTGGCCCGTGGTCAGAATGCAGAATTTCAAGGGAGGATAATCTATTACTAACCCCTTGGGGGAAAGTTAAACCATCTGATGTACAACTAGTACACCGTTACAAATGGTCTGCTAAGAAATCAGAACAGATGTACCAAACTCTTAAAAAGCAGACATCTAACCATGATAAATATTTATTTGATCTTCAAAACCAATTACTGGATATTATTGGAGAAATATCACATAAAACTGGAAGTTAATTTAAAGATGGAAATATTATCATGAGTGATAAAAATCAATTAGAAAAGTTAAAAGAGTTAGAAAAATATCTTAATTCTTTTGATAATGAAAGAAGAGTGCGTTGGATTAATGTTTCACATGTAGCTTCTCAATACGATCCTTTCATGGTGATAACTATACAAGGTTTAGGTGATTTAGATTCTAAACTTGTTGTAGAAGATAGAAAAATTGTTGATACAGAAAAATCATTTGATCCTACAAGTTCTCTTTCTGTGCATTTTACAAATTCATATCTATGGGTTCTTGGCGCTTATGAGATTGTTCGTTGTTTAAGCCAACATTCAAGAAATAGTTCTAGCTTTTTTTATCAATTTAAAAAAGAGATTGATGAATTAAAGATGTTATTTACAAGGATTAGAATACCTTTAGCAAAATTCGAACCCGCGGGTAAATTCAAATTAACGGATTCAGATATAGCTTATCCTTCTCTTCATCATGAGTTAGGTGTTTCTTGGCAGGTTGCTGAGAATGTTCATATAAATCGTTTTGAACTTTCTGATAAACTTTTAATTTTGTTAGAATTTATCAGAGGTAAGTTAGTCTAATTTAATAAGGGCTTTTAACCCTTTTTTAAAATAATATATCAATTAAACCCCAGATGTAGCCACCTAAAAGCAGAATCATACCAATAGCGCCAAAACTTATTGTTGTATATATTTGTATTTTCCAATATTTAATTGTTGCTAATTTCCTTAGCTCATTCATTTTGGCGATTTCATCTAAACTTCTGTTTCTATTCTTCACAACTTTGTCTGATTCGATGAGAAATTTTGATGTTGTATATATTTTAAATACTTCAAAAGATACAAAAGCTGTCAAAGAAATAATTGCTGAAATACCAGCTAAAACAACTAACCAATCCTCGCTTTTACCTACAAGTAAATGCCATAAGTTAAAAAAAGCTACATAACCTGCAATTATAATTACATTTGTATATGTTGATGCATGACTGTAATTTTGTGCTATTGCATCTCTATGAGCAGACCTAAGAAGATCATTCTCAATTTTAGTAATTCTTTTTTCATGGTTTTTATGAACTTGATCCGATTTCTGGAAGTTTTGGTTTAAAGTGTCAACTTGTTCTTTTCTCATGTTTCTGTAAGCTTTTAATGTAAAGACATAATGACAATAATATTAGTTTATAAGCAGTTAATAAAAAAGGGCTTTTAGCCCTTCTCTATTAATATGTAATATAAATTATAGGAAGTAATGTATCTATGCATAGTAATACTTATTCTATGCATATGCTAAGTCCAATACTAGACGGTATCGGACATTAAGTTGGTGTTTTATCATATTATTCATTTTATTAGTGTATGTTTCTTGAGCTTAGTTATCTCATGACTTATATTAAAACAATCAACTTGAGATGTAACGATAAGATGTAAACGATATGGAATTTGTGAAGCCGTTAGAACCTATTTTGATAATCGACGATATGCAAGATATCCGCGACTATCTAAATCAAATTTTAACTGGTCTTGGTTTTGACGATATTTTAGAAAGTCGAGATTTTGAATCAGCTAAAACGGTTATTGAAGAAAAGTCACCTAATGTAATCTTTCTTGATATTGAACTACCTAACACTGACGGTACGGAAATTCTTGAATACTTAAATGACCACCATCCTCATACGCACGTTGTTATGTGCTCTGGCCATAATAGTCTTGAGAATGTGCAAAACACCTGGGAATTAGGTGCTAAAGGTTTTATCGCTAAACCATTCAACGCAAAAAAAGTCGACTCAGTTATGAAACGTCTAGAATTGATGGAAACCATAACAAATTAAGTAGTTTATGAATTCGACAATCCAACTCATTATCGATGACCTATCCACGGTTATTTTTGGTAAGCAGCAACAAATCAAACTTGCCTTAGCGTGCTTATTTAGCGAAGGTCACCTGTTAATTGAAGATTTACCAGGCATGGGAAAAACCACTTTATCTCATGCACTTGCCGCAGTTCTTGGCTTGTCGTATCAACGTATTCAATTCACTAGCGATTTATTACCTTCTGACATTCTTGGTACTAATATCTTTGATGCTAAAGAACATAGTTTTTCATTTCATCAAGGTCCTGTATTCAGCCAAGTTGTTTTAGGTGATGAAATTAACCGTGCAGGCCCGAAAACACAAAGTGCACTGTTAGAAGCAATGGAAGAAAAACAAGTGACGGTCGATTCGGTTAAACACGCCCTACCATCACCATTTTTTGTAATTGCTACGCAAAATCCTGTGCATCAATCTGGTACTTATCCGTTACCTGAGTCGCAATTAGACCGCTTTTTTATGCGTATTAGTTTAGGTTTTCCTGATAAACACGCTGAGAAAAACCTCATTTTAGGCTTAAACAACCGAAATTATGACGACTTACCTGTTCGCATTAATCCTGAGCAACTTGCTGTAATTCAAAAAGAAATTAACACTGTAACGATAAGTAATGCGGTGGTTGATTATATCCTTGAGCTCGTTGCGTTTACTCGCCAAGATAACCATTTTGTAAACCCATTATCCCCAAGAGCCAGTATTGCGCTTGCCCGCGCTGCAAAGTCATGGGCGTATATTGAAGGCCGTGATTTTGTAATGCCTGAAGATGTACAAGCGGTTTTTCCTAGTGTGACTGATCACAGGCTTGGTTTAAACGCTGGTGACAGTGGCTATGCACTTAAACATGTGCCTGTAAGCTTATAGAACATGTTTAAGCGCCCTGCTTTTGTTAATCAATTTCGTCGATCCGTTTTTAATAAGTTATTAAAAAACAAGCATAAAACTAACGAAATTGAACTCCAACATAAAACCATTTATGTATTACCTTCAAAACTCGGTGGGCAGTTTTTACTAATTGCCTTGCTTAACTTTGTGATGGGGATTAACTATCAAAACAACCTGATTTTAGCGATGGCGTATTTAATGGTGGTGGTTTTGGTATTTGCGATACTCACTGGCTATAAAAATGTGCGAGGTTTGTCGGTTAAATACCTATCAGTAAATGAAAGTTATGCGCCCAATTCCCCCGTTGCACGTTTTCAAATTCACGCACAATCACACTATGAACTTATAAAACTGGTTAATGACAATCTTGAATCTGAAACTGTGTCACTGCAAAGTAAAGAGAAAAAGACCGTTGAAATAGCGCTCAAATGCAGTGAACGTGGTGCATATGGCTTTGATAGAATCAAAATCATTAGTCACTTTCCATTTGGTTTAGTGTCGGTGTGGAGTTACATAGAACCAACCGAAACGGTTTATGTTTACCCTCAGCCTATCGCCACTGATAAGCTTGATACTCAGCTCCATGACAATGACGAACACGACGGCGATAACGCACAAGTTAAAGCCGGTAATGATGACTTTTATCAGCTTACTCCTTTTGTGCAAGGTACAGCGCTTAATAAGGTATCGTGGAAACACTACGCTAAAACTCAGCAGCTATTAACGAAAGAATTTACCAGTGACGCATCACAGGAATTAGCACTTAATTTCAATATGTTGAGTGGCAATAATGAGCATAGATTAAGCCAGTTATGTTTTTTGGTGAACCAATTAACCGACCAACAAATGGCGTTTTCGTTAACCTTACCCAATAAACACATTGCGAAAGGCCAAGGGATCAACCATCAAAAAGCCTGCCTTCAAGCATTAGCGGAGTTTTAATTATGAATACACCGCTTATAAATACCGTTTTATCACTGCTGTTTATTGTTACCAGTGGTTTTTTGTTTACTGAAGTAGCGACCCCATTTTTAGCCATATTGGCTGGCCTTAGTTTTTTAAACCTGTTTTTAGGTAAGTTTTATAAAAAACTAAATGGACTGATAGCGAATATTTTGGCAGCAGTTTGCTTAGTTGCCTTATTTGTTTTGGTTGGTGTGAGCGATACAGTCAAATTATTTGTCTCGATGATGCTACTTGCTAGCAGCTTTAAATTGTTACAAGCGAAAACGGTTAAACAGTATCAAACTGTGTGTTTACTGGTGTTTTTTAACCTTTCAACCGTGTATTTGTTCCATCAAGGGTTGTTCGAAACCTTGGTGGTGAGTGTACTTTATGTTGTTAACTTTGCAGTACTTGGCTACTTAACTAGCCCGCAAAGCTTTAAGGCCGCTAACAAACAAAGTTTTAAAACCATATTATTAGCCCTACCCATTGCCGCTTTTTTGATTTTATTTTTACCCAAGTTACCCGCATTTTGGCAGCTACCAGGCCCAAAGCTAGCTAAAACCGGTTTATCAGAGCAAGTTAACCCCTTTTCGATTGCGAAATTAGCGGAATCTGATGACTTGGTTTTTCGGGTAGAACAACAGTCAGGACAAGCCCTACAAGCACCCTATTACTGGCGCAGCCTTATTCATGATGAGTTTAATGGCAGTGAATGGTTAATATCGGACATTTTAAAATCGCAACAATTTAACCCAATTCGCCGCGCTATTACCCATAATAATCGTATTGATTATCAGGTTATTGCAGAGCCTTCATCATCAAACTGGTTATTTGGGCTTGGCTTTGCACAAAGTGCTAATTCAGATGTGTTTAATACCTACAATGGTTTGTTAAAACGTAAAGGCAACTTAAACAAAAACATTAAATACGCAGTAACCAGTAGTGAGGCTACTCTGAGCCTTACTGACTTTGAAGAACGCATTTACACACGCTTACCTAAAGCAACCAATCCACAAACAACGGCATTGGCAAACCAGCTGGCTGCTGAGCATGAAAGTGCGCAAGGTTATTTTAACGCACTACTTAATTATTTTAATCAGCAGCAGTTTGCTTACACATTAACACCTACGCCAATGTATGGTGATAATACGCTAGACCAGTTTGTATTTGATACCAAACGTGGCTTTTGCGGCCACTATGCCAGCACCGCTGCATTTATGTTTCGTGTTGCTGGTTACCCTGCCCGTGTTGTGTCGGGTTATTTAGGCGGTGAACAAACTAAAGCCGCTACGCTCAATATCTATCAATACGATGCCCATGCATGGGTTGAAGTGTTCTTCGATGAAAAGTGGCACATATTTGATGCTACCGCTGTTGTTGCCCCTGAGCGTTTAAATGGTTCGCTATCGCAACTGGGTGATTTAAATGAAAGCTTTAACGACAATCTTAATTTTGGTTTAAAACGTTGGAGTCATTTTAAAGCAATAAACTGGCTTCGAATTCACCTTGAAGAGCTCGATTATAAATGGACTAACTGGGTGCTTACGTTTGACCAAGCATCTCAGCAGAGTTTATTTGATTCACTGTTTGGTAATAAGTCAGCATGGCTAACGCCATTAATAGTGTTAGGTACCTTGTTACTGAGCTTTACTGGCTATTTCTTTTATAACAAACGCCCAGTTCGAAGTAGAGAGCCACTGGTCGATGACATCGCTAAGCTTTACCTTTGGGCTAAAAAGCAAGGCATTGAACCTCTAGATACCAACACACCGCTGCAAAATATTGCTTTAATTAAAGAGCAAAAACCTACGGCGGCAGTTTATTTAAATGAATTTGAGCAAATAATCATCGAAGTACGTTATCAACAGCAATCATATACTCAAAATCGCAAAAACCAGGTGCGAGTTCTGTTAAACTCTCTCAAAACAGCCAAATAGAGAACAATATGAATGCAGTAATTGTCGGCGTTATGTTGATGCTGATCCTGACACTTTGTCGTATTAATGTCATTGTGGCGATGACCGTGAGCGCGATTGTTGCGGGTTTAACCGCAGGCCTTGGTTTATCACAAACCGTTAATGCATTTAATGATGGCTTATCGGGCGGTGCAGAAATAGCACTGAGCTATGCGATGTTAGGTGCGTTTGCGGTGGCTATTTCTAAGTCGGGCTTAACGCGTATATTAGCGTCTAAATTGCTTAAACAAGTTAACGATAATAGCCACAAAGGCGAAACAACCTTAAGTTATTTCATATTAAGTATCATTTTACTGTGTGCGATTTCGTCACAAAATTTGATACCCGTACATATTGCGTTTATCCCTATTCTTATTCCGCCACTTCTTGTGGTGTTTAATAAGTTACGTCTAGATAGACGTGCCATTGCGTGTATCTTAACCTTTGGCTTAGCCACCTCATATATGGTGCTACCTTATGGTTTTGGTGGCATTTACTTGTACTCAATCTTACATAAAAACCTCACTGAAAATGGATTAGAGATAGTAAACACACAGGTACCAATGGCGATGATCATTCCTGCTTTAGGCATGGTGTTTGGTCTATTGGTTGCTGTTTTTATCAGTTATAGAAAGCGTCGTAGTTACGAGCCGCATAGCCTGACAGAGCAGCAACAAGACGTGGTCATTGAACAACCAAAGAAAGTACTCGCAGTGGGAATTACTGCTGTGCTTTGCTCTTTAGTCGCACAAAATATTAGTGGCTCTATGATCCTTGGTGGTCTTGTTGGGGTGGCTATATTTACTTTATTTGGTGTTGTAAAACTTGAGCAAAATGGTGATGTGTTTAGTAAAGGCATCGCTATGATGGCGATGATTGGCTTTATTATGATTTCTGCGCAAGGCTTTGCTTCAGTGATGAAAGCAACGGGAGATGTCGCTTCATTAGTTAGCTCTGCCGCAGGGTTGATTGAGGGAAACAAGCCCCTCGCCGCTGCGTTAATTTTACTCGTTGGGCTATTGATCACCATGGGCATTGGTAGCTCGTTTTCGACAGTGCCAATTATAGCCACCTTGTTTGTACCACTTTGTATGGAGCTTAACTTTTCAGTAATGGCCACAGCTGCACTGGTTGGCACTGCGGGTGCGCTAGGTGATGCAGGCTCCCCTGCCTCTGACTCAACACTTGGCCCAACATCTGGCCTAAATGCTGATGGTCAACACGACCATATTTGGGATTCTGTGGTACCTACTTTCATCCATTTTAATATTCCGCTACTTATTGCAGGCTGGATTGCAGCAATGGTGTTGTAAAGCAGAGTTACATATTTAAAAGCCCCATTTGGGGCTTTTTTATTGGCTAAACAAAATACGTAATGCACGATTTAAATCATGAAAGCGAATGGGTTTTGTCAGTACTTTGTTCATACCTGCGTCGAGGCAAGTCGCTTTATCTTGATGTGAAGCATTCGCTGTTAAGGCCACAATTGGCAGACTCATTTGCAACTCATTGCGAATGTATTTGGTTGCGGTAATGCCGTCCATCACCGGCATCATCATATCCATCAGAACTAAATCAAAGTTTTGTTGCTGTACTTTATCTATGGCTTGTTGGCCATTATCTGCAAGGGTGACATGGTGATTGAGCTTTTCTAAAAATGCTTTAATTAATACTTGGTTAGTTTTGTTATCTTCGGTGACAAGAATAGACATGGGTTCAAGTGATTGCTCATGCTCAATGGCTTGCTGATCATCGGCAACAACAGAATATGGAATATAAATGGTAAATTTAGTGCCAATATTGATAGCACTTGCCACTCTTATTTCGCCTTTCATTAAATCGACAAGACTTTTGGTAATGCTAAGCCCAAGGCCAATTCCCTCTACTTGTCGATTAACACCATAATCATGCTGTTTAAAAGCATCATAAATGGTCTCTATTTGAGATTGTGATATCCCCTGCCCAGTATCAGCGACTTCAAATAATAAATGGGTATCATTAAAATCAGCTCTGAAATTGACCGTGCCTACTTTGGTAAATTTAAAGGCGTTATCTAAAATATTAAATAGGATTTGCCCAACCCGAACGCCATCAATGTTTATTTTATTTGGCAAGCCATCTTTTATTTCAGTTGAAAACATCACTTTAGAGCCCTGTGTTGTTTCTTGAAATTGAGCGGTGATGTTTTTAACGAGCGCATTTATATCTGTTGCTTTAACATCAAGTTCCATCGAGCCACTCTCAATTTTCGAAAAATCCAACACATCACTGATCAAATCCAGTAATAAGTCAGAGCTGGAGTTTGCATAATCTAGCCAGCGCGTTTGTTTATCGTTAAGTTCAGAGTCTGCTAATAGTTCGAGCATGCCGACTATCGCATTCATCGGCGTTCTTATTTCATGAGACATCACCGTTAAAAACTGTGACTTTGCAAGGTTTGCTTCTTCAGCTTTTTCTTTGGCTAATTGCAGTGCCTGCTCACGGTCTTTATTGACGGTGATATCTTTGGCTATACCTAAGTAGCCACGAAAATTACCATTTGCATCAAATTGAGGCTTGCCACTGAACGACACCCATGCAGTTGGTGAACAATTTACTTCAAATTCAAAGTCTAGAAACTCAGCTTGCTCAGCAAGTAAATGTCTAAAGTGAGACCACTTTTTTAATTGCTTTTGCTCTTGCTCGGTGATGATAGCATCGAAGTTTTTATGTAAAAAATGGCGTTTATACAAATTACTGTGGCTGGCGGTGGTTAATACATTAATAAACTGCTCTTCTTTGTTGGTACGCCAAAACCATTCACTGGCAAAATCTCTAAACAACTCAGACAGCTCACCAAGGCGTGTTAACAATGACGTAGAATGAAACTTTTGGCGATTAAGCCGCGTTTGATTTGAGAGTTGTAAAGCCACTTGTTGCAGCAAGATCATGATGCCTGTTTCTGATTTATCACTAAATTTCGCTTGCTCTGTGATATCAAAAAACACCATGCACTGGGTTGTGTGATCAGAAATTTCAATTCTAAAAATCAAGGCATTATGCAGTTCAGTATTATTACAAAAAAGCATGTTATCTTCAGAAAACAGCCAAGCTGAAGATGCATGCTGTAACTTGGTTTTTAATAACCCTTCGTCAAACTCAAGATACTTAAGCGTGCGCATCTCAAGTGTCATTTTTAACTCTTCAATATTAATCAAACAAAATTCTTTAAATGAAAAATACGGTAACAGCACTTTTTCAAGTTGCGCTTTCAGTGCCCGGCTATCATTGATGCCGTGAAACTGCCTTAGCTCAAGTTGTAATTGTTCTAAGTTGAACTGTGCCATTGCCATTCCTAATTAATATTGCATCGCATAATGCAAATATAGAAAACAGATTTCAGTTTAGCCATTAATTCTTGAAATTAAATTATTAAATTTCATTGTGTTATATAAATTCAAAGACTTGGTACGCGCTATGCTTTTTAGTCAGTAATAGAGTTCAATGAGGTATCAGTCATGAAAATAGTATGCATAGGCGGCGGGCATGGTTTATCCCATATGTTAAGCGCAATCAGACCTCACTGCGCAGAATTAACAGCGATTGTAGCCACGACAGATAACGGTGGCAGTACGGGTAAATTGCGCGAAAGCCAAGATGTGGTTGCACTAGGTGATATTAGGCGTTGTTGTTTGCAACTAGCCGATGACGATTCTTTGGTTCATCAAGTATTTCACCATCGTTTTGAAGGTGGTGAGCTCGATGGCCACAGCCTTGGCAACCTTGCCTTATTAAGTCTGACCCAACAAACCAACTCAGCAACTCAAGCAGTTGCTTGGTTTAATGCCATGCTAGGTAACTCAGAAACAATACTTCCTATGTCTGATGAGCCAGCTGATTTATTAGCGGTAATGCCATCGGGTGTAAAAGTTTTTGGTGAATGTGAAATTGATTCACTAGATGCACTGCCTGACTATGTCACCCTCTCGCAAGATGTCAATGCGGCCCCTGGGGTGGTTCAAGCAATTCATAATGCAGACATGCTGATAATTGGTCCAGGTAGCTTAATAACCAGTGTGATGCCAGCCATGTTAGTTGAAGACATTGCTAAAGCGGTGCAAGAAACATCGGCGTGTCGCGTGTTTATTGAAAATATTGCTAAAGAAGCCAGCGTGATTAAATCACTCGATATGAAACCGGTTGATTGGCTGGAAGGCATGCTCGGATACAGCTTTTGTGATTTAAGTATTTCACTGGATGCATTGAGTGAAATTGTCTCTCATTTTAATGATGTTGTTAAATCACCTAATCAACAGCACGACATTGAGCAATTAAGTAATGTGTTTGCTGAAATTTTAAAAATGCCATTAATTTTAGAAACTGAGCGACTAGTTAATTCCGATCAAGCTTTGCGCATGGGTTAAGGTTTGCGCAAATTGGTCTTGCAGTAATGCAATAAGGCTTTGTAATTCATCATCGTATTGTGATGTCTTCGCTTTTTGCTCGATTTGCTCAGCAAGGCCGCCTACGGCTAATGCACCGTAGCTGCGACTACTGCTTTTTAGGCTATGAGCATTTATTTCGATTTCTGATTGTTTCGTTGCATCAGCAAGATCAGCAACGATTTGGCGGGACTCAGTGATATAAACCTGTAAAAGCTGTTTTGCTAGGTCGTCACCAACATCCTGTTGTAATTGAGCATAGGTCGCTGTATCTATCATGGTCTCACCTTGGAGTGAATATGAAATATAGTGTTATTTTATTTGTAGATTCAAGCTTAATTGGTGGCATCGAAAGCCATTTGATTGCCATGAGTAAGCTATTAGAACGATATAATATTATGAGCTCGGTACTATTTTATCAAGATCATAATAATCGAGAGTTTTATCATCGCTTAGACAAAGCGAATATCACTTACGGTTTTGCTGGCGGAAATTTAAAAAGCTTGAACGAAATACTAAAAATGTTTCCTCGTTCAGCGTTACTACACACCCATGGGTACAAGGCAAGTATCATGGGGAAGTTGGTGTGTCGCTGGCAAAACCGCCCTTGTATTTCCACCTATCACGCTGGTGAAGCTGGTGTGGGCAAAGTGTACTTTTACAATAAGCTTGATAAGCTTCTGAGCTACTTCTCTTTAAACTTTGCCGTATCGAACTCGTTGACCAAAGAGCTTTACAATGCGGAGTTACTTGAAAACTTCATCGCAGTGAAAAAACCTACAAAACTAAGAATACTTCGTAGCAAACAGGAGATTAATATTGGCTTTGTGGGTCGTTTATCTCATGAAAAAGGGCCTGATATTTTCATTGAAGCGGCTAAACATTCTGCATCAACAAACTTGAACTTTCATATGTTTGGCGATGGGCCTATGGTGAATGAACTTGATTTATCAGCGGTCAATTATCATGGTCAATGTGAACAACAACAAATATGGCAACAACTCGATGTATTGGTGATCTGCTCTCGCGCAGAAGGACTTCCAATGGTGGCATTAGAAGCAATGTCGCATGGGGTGTTAGTGATTGCTGCAGCGGTTGGGCAATTGCCGCATATTATCAATCATTTATCTAATGGATTAATGATGGGCGAAAGCTCGGCTCAGGCACTCCAAAAACAGCTTAAAAACGTTGAAATGCTGAGCACTGAGCAAAAACAATACATGCTTAACAATGCACAAAAATTAATTCAGCAACGCTTTTCAGGTGAACAACAATTTAAACAGCTAGATCGCGTTTATAACACTAGCTTACTTGCATCTCTTCCCAACTTTTGATTTTACGATAAATCGTGGAAGGGCTCACATCTAATAAAGCAGCTGCTTTAGGTATATTGTTATCACAGGCGTCAATTGCTTGTTCGATGTAGCGCTTTTCGACTATCCAAAGTGGTTCTATGTCTGCTTGAGAAAAACCAACTTGTGAAGACACATAGGATGTATTGTTCACACTCGTAGCGAGTTCATTGGTCGAAGATGTGACACTTTGCGTAACAGCTTCTGACTGATTAGACGCTGTAATAGGTGTAGCCGCATGGCTTTGGCTTTGTGCATTTGGCAATGCGGGGATCATATTTGCTTCAATAAACGCTTCATCGTGTAACACAAGGATATTACGAATCGTGTTTTCTAATTGGCGAACATTACCAGGCCAGCCATAACTCAAAAATAAGTTTCTTACTCCTTCAGACATGCCTTTATATGAGCGCCCTTCTTCTTTACTTATTTTTTTGAATAATGCGTCCGCAATTTCAATAACATCTTTACCACGTTGTTTTAATGGCGGTAAAGCAATTGGAATAACATGTAAACGGTAATACAAGTCTTCACGGAAACGCCCTTCTTGCACTTCAAGTAATGGGTCTCGATTAGTCGCACACACAAAGCGTACATCTACTTTGACTTCTTTTTCGCTTCCCACTTGTTGGTAACAACCAGTTTGAATAAAGCGCAGTAGCTTACTTTGTAAGTTGATGTCCATTTCACATAGTTCATCTAAAAACAAAGTCCCGCCATCAGCTTGGCCAGCTGCCCCTTCACGATTGGCAATAGCACCAGTGAACGCCCCTTTTAAGTGGCCGAATATTTCACTTTCGATTAAATCTTTTGGGATGGCTGCACAGTTAAGGGCTACAAACGGTTTGTTAGCGCGCGGTGACGCTAAATGTACCGCACGGGCGCACAACTCTTTACCCGTTCCACTTTCACCAGTAATAAACACAGTGGCTTTACTGGCCGATGCTGATTTTATGATTTGGTAAACAGATTGCATTTCGGATGAACTGCCGATCAGGTCGTAATATTTACCGTTTTCGTAGGTTGTTTGATAGCTTTTAACTGTTTGTTTTAAATCTTTGAGCTTTAATGCGTTGTTTACTGTGATGCGAAAACGATCTGCTTCGATCGGTTTTTCTAAAAAGTCACTGGCACCTAGTTTAATCGCTTTAATGGCCATTTCTTTGGTTGCATGCCCTGTTAGAACAATCACTTGTGGTGCCGTATCTGGGTCTAAAGACGATAAAATATCAAGTCCATTCATATCAGGCAGCATAACATCTAAAATCACTAAGTCAGGTTCAAACTCGTTTAGTGCGCACATAGCTTGCTCACCATTGTAGGCAATGCGAGTTTCAACCCCTGTTGGGATCAAATATGATTGGTACATCAGCGCAAGCGATTCTGTATCTTCAACAATGAGTATTTTAGGTGGCATTACTGACTTCCTTTATTATCGTTTTATGCTGAGATAAAGTGATTATTTAACAGATCCTTACTAGTAGCTTAGTGTGTATTCAGTGGGTTTGTAAACTCAAACTTTAGTGTTTATTGATCACAATTAATGAGGCATCGTCTATTTCAGCCGATAGTTTTACTTGGCTTGCTTGCCAAAGAGCATAGGCAAACTCCTCACTGTGTAAGTTATCATGCGTTAATTTAGCAATGATTTGGTCAACCTCACACATCTTCTGATTATCAAGCCAGCCATCGGTAAATAATAAAATCTGCGCAACATCACTTAAGTCATAGCGGTAATGCTGGTATTGATGGTCGTCAGAAAGGCCTAACAAAGGATCAGTTCCGCTAAGTTGAAGCAGCTTTCCTTGTGTTGTTATCACGCAAGGGGCTGGGTGACCTGCGTTAAACCAATGAAGCGTGTTATTTTCGATAAAGCCAATTAATAATGTTACTAGGCTGTTTTTACAAAGCCGCTGTTCATAAAGTGCCTGATTCAGTGTCTTTAAAACATCGGTTAATGGAATTTGAGTCGCTAAACAGCCACTTAAAAATCCTTTTATAGCAAAACTTTCTTTGAGGGCTGTTATACCGTGTCCCATCATATCGCCGATAATAACGGGGGTTTGCTGCTGGTGGGGGTACATACAAAAATCCCCGCCATTTTGACTGATGATTGAGCCAAAATTATACGCATTAAACTCGCCTATTTTTTGTTTGGTTTGCATGCGTTCTTCATTGATTAAATACTTTAGTGCTGAAAAACGATGCACAATCCGCTCAATACTTTGCAGTAAACGTGTTTTGCTAACTGGTTTTACTAAATAATCATCAACCCCCAATAGGTTTATGCGCTTTATTAGCTCTTCACTGTCATCACCTGTAAGCATCACTACAGATAAATTTGTTTTAAGATTAGATTGATTTAGCTTTTTAAGTAATGGCTCACTGGTACCATTTTTGAGTTTATGATCAAGCAGCAAAATTGTAGCGCCAGAGGTAAGAATTTCTTGCCAGCCTGACTCACTGTCTTCACAGCAAATCACCTGAAAATGTTCAGACAAATAGGCATTAAGCAAGGCAAGCTGGGCTTTATCATCGTCAATGTAGATGAGTGTGGGTCGTTTATCTATATTGGTTAAACAAAATGAAAATATGTTTTGCTGATCGACAGTTTTATAGCTGGCATTAGGAAAGTAGTGCTTTATAAGCGCCACCCCCATGCCCCCTTCAACTAACTCGCCACTATCTATTTGCCACTGATTAGGTTGTTGATTAAATAAGTCATAGCTTGGCATGCTGTCTTTAAATTCAATCAATAGTTGTTTGTCTGCAAGTTTATGCATAGAAAACTGCACAAACCTAGCCGTTTCATCACTATGGCGTAACAGATTAGTGAGGTATTCGGTAGCGACTAACCCTGCTGCATCAATATCTTGATTTTTAACACTGATCGCCGTTAAAACATGCTTTAAAATATGGCGAATTTCGCTGACCGTAGGCCAATCTAAATTAAAAGTCTTTTGATATAAGCAGTCCATTCAGAGTCTCAGTAGGGTAAAAATAACCAACGCTGTTTAATAACTTTGTTTAATAGATACTCTGTCAGTTTAGGCCATTTTGGCTGAAATGCTTTAAGAGTTCTGACGATACGGCTACCTAAAGGTGCAAATTGATGCTGGGCAACAACTATTTTTATCTTAGTTACACCAGCATGTTCTAAATTCGCCATCCCATGACACAAGGCTTCTTCATCGTTATAGCCAAGCGATACCGTTAAAAATGTGAGATCCGTACATAGGCTTAAAGCATGCAGTGGTACATTACCGCGATTACATTTTAACGCCGGGCTCATATCTAAAAAAATATAGTCGTACTCTTGTTTTATCCGTTCAATGGCGTCATTCAGCACATTTTTACTTTTAACTGATTCAAGCTCTCTTAAGTGTTGCATAGTCAGTAAATCAACTTGCTCAGTATTAATGATATTAAGCTGACATGAGATATCACTAAAGCACCATGATTCAACTGTGTCTGGTTGTTCAAATTTAAACGGATTGAGCGGGTTTAAATCGATGATTAAAACTTTGGCCGCCTGTAAACTTAAACGTTTAGCTACACTGGCACATAGCGATGTAGAGCCTTCATTCCCCGTTAATGAGATAAAGCAGATACAACGTGCTTTAGTGTTATCTATCTCGTTACACACGGCTTCAAGTTCTTGGTATTGCGCTGGTATTAGTTTCATAAGCCCACCACTAAAGCAACAACAGTAATAAAATCTAAGAAGTTTGATTTAAACTGACTCATTAAATCTTGGCCTTTATCTGGTACATAAAGAGTATCGCCAGCGCGTAACACAGGGATATACGCTGAATTAGGGTTCTTTACGAACTCTTCTAAATCAAACACACGAGACTGCTCTTTACAGCAGGAGTGATTGACCACCACAATTTTGTCGATAAGCGCTGAGCTTGATGGACCGCCCGCTTCTGCAAGTACATCAAGTACCGTCATGGTGTCATCAAAGCTGTAACGACCTGGTTTTTCAACCGCACCCATAATGCGGACTACTTGCTCTTTCGGTGTACGTAGCCAGTCTTTATCTTTTTCTGGAATGTAGATGGTATCGCCCGGTAACACATGCGGGAATAAGGTTTCATCACCGGTTTCAAAATACAGTGCAAGGTTTAACTTGCTAACTCTTGCGGTGTTATCATTGCGATGTGTAATACGAATATTACGTAAATCAGCGTTATCTGTAGGGCCATCAGCGGCGGCTAAAATGTCGATAAAGTGCATATTCGTGTTAAATGCATAACGACCTGGTGAGCCCACCTGCCCCATAATATAAATTGATTTGCTTGATTCTTGACGGATCCATTGTGATTTATTGTCGGCAGGGTCAACCGGTAACTCTTCAACAATAATGGTGTCGCCAGCCAATAAGTTAGGTAATGCGTATTTACCCGAATCATTAATCGTGTATTGCTCTAAATCAAAACGTTTCGTGATTTCGCCGTTTCTAACAATTTTAATGTCATTGATATTTGCCCCTTTGGTTGGACCGCCGGCATGAGCCAGTAAATCTGTAAAGTCCATTTCAGGGCTCCACTCATAACGACCCGGCGATAAAATGGCGCCGATAATTTTAATGGCACGCTTAGGAGGAACTTTTAACCAGCTTTTTTCATTTTGATCGGTTTTTTCTGGTACAAAAATCACATCGCCTGGGTTTAGATTTGGTACTTTTACAGCAATGAGCCCTTCACTGTAGCCTTGCAGGTCAAACAGGATGCTTTCGCCAGCTGGCGTTAAGATTTTTATTTGACGCGTTTCGGCAAAGCGAGTTGGCCCACCTGCATTGGCAAGTATGTCTAAAAAGCTGGTGTTATCTGCTGCTTCATAAGCGCCAGGCTTTTGTACTTCACCCATGATATAGACAGTTCTTGATGTGGTATTTACATCATCAACCATAATTGGCACATATATGGTTGAGCCTGCTTTAAGCTGTGGCATGGTATCGTTATTTGGTTTATCTAAATAGGCTTTTAAATCAAATACAACCGGTGTCTTATCGACAATAACGCGAATTTTCGTCACATCGGCATAGCGTGTTACCCCTTCGGCACGCATCAGAGCATCAAGTACACTCATGTTTTCTTTAAATGAAAAGCTGCCCGGATTGTGTACTTCGCCAAGCAATGTGATAGCACTGTTATCACTTGCGTCACCGGATGCACTTAACGTTTGTGCATCAAAGTCGATTTGCACGTTTCCTAATAGTGGCGACACAGGGACAAATACCGTGTCTGCACTTTGAAGTGTAGGAAGCAAATCAATGTTGCCTGAGTCTAGGTAGGCTTTATAGTTAAACTCAATCATCTCTCCAGCACGGCGAATTTGTAAACGGTCAAGTTGAGCGCCTGGTTTTAATCCACCTGCTCGCGCAATTACCATTTGAATATTGCCATCTTTAGGGATGCTCACTTGCGATGGATCGTTCACATAGCCCATTACATTAATGAAAATATCACGAGAGTGAATTTCAACGTAAAAGTCATCCATCGCCACATACATTTCACTTAATGCTGTGCGTAGTTGGCTTTGCACATCATCAAGCTGTAAGCCTGCTACTTTAAAGCGACCTAGCTCAGGTAAGGTAATTGTGCCTTCTTTATCAACTTCAAACGGTTCGCTAAATTCAGCTTCACCTGGTAAATATAAGTAAAGTTTATTACCTACTTCTATTTCTTCGGCGAAAGTCGGTAAGGCGAAAATCAGTAAGCAAAGTAAGATTAACTGTTTCATGTTATTGCTCCTTAGGACCATTTAGGATTTTGGTCCAGCTGGATAATGCATGGCTTTGTTTCGTGCTTTTTTCTTCATTCATGTCGATAATAATCGCTTCAACACGTCTATCAGAATGGCGTTTTGATCGTGAGTCAGGTTCATCACTGTATGGCGTTAAACTACCTTGCGTTAAGGTGGTGATGGTTGCTGGATTCACCCCATAAATGCCAAGCCAGTGTTTCACTGTTTCTGCCCGTTTAAGTGCTAACTCGTAGTTATTTTGTTGCTGACCACTTATATCTGCATGACCAACAAGCAGTAAGTCCACTGCATCAACTTGCTTAATTAAGTCAGCCGCTTGCGCTAAACGTGTTAAGTATTTCGGAGTAACCTGAAAATCGTTTAGCGAAAACTGATTATCACTGTTTAAAAGCTCGCTGATTTGATCTTTTAACGACGCCGTCATGGTAACCTCAGATCGTGTTCCTCCTGCACATTGGCTCATTGCGTTGACGGTCTCAAAGTGCTTAGCAAGCTGATTTAAGCCATGATAATGAATCAATAAGTCATGCTCAGCATCAGACCACATTTGCGCAGCTATAAGGCGTCTAATACGGTTTTCGTAAATTTGCGCTTTAAGTAATTGGGCAGGCATACACTGCTTAATACCTTGTGCTTTTAATAGATCTAACTTTAAAACATGATGTTGAAATTCACTCAATACGACCGTTTCTTGCGTGTCGTAAATCATCTCGTGTTGCTCATCAGTTAGCGGGTAATTTTGATATTTTTCAGCCCAGCCTCCTTGCCCTTCATCAGGCCAAGAAGCACATCCACCAAGCGTGAGCAAAATGACTGTAAATAGTATGTGCTTCATAAATCACCTCACGCGATATCAGCTTGTTCGATAAATGGAATCGTTTTATCAACCCTTAATAGGCTCATTAACTTATGCGGTTGCCCAGACACATTAAGCAGTGATAGTTTTTGCCCTTTTTTCTCGATACGTTTATATAAAAACACCATGGCACCGATGCCAGATGAATCAATGAACGTCGTCGAGGTAAAATCAAGAACCACACTTTGTTGTTTGCCGTGTGCAACTTCTTCAAATTGGTCTTTAAAGCCATCAACGGCAAGACCAGAGAAATCAGTTGGTAATGAAATTAGTTTGGTTTCGTTTGAGAATGTAGTGTTGTTAGCCATGATCTGCACCTTTGTATAATGGGTTAGTCATAGTAACTAGTACAACTAGAATGCCAGTTTATAAGGTGTTGATATTTAATAGTTAAATGTCGAGGCGATGCATAATGCAATTAACTTTTTACTGTTAATTTGCATTATGCAACGTGATTTGCTTAATTGATATTGCAAAAAGCCAGTTAGTTATTGGCCTTTTCCGGTAAAAACGACCTGTAATGTTTTAAGCACAATTGAAAACTCTAGTTTTGCCCAAGCACGTGGTGACGACATACTGAGTGAATAAGCGTAATCCCAACCAATTTTACTGCGTGCATCATCAATGGTTTCGTCATAACCATTCATCACCTGCGCAAGGCCAGAAATACCCGGTTTAACGCCATAAGTACGCTGGCAAAAGTAAGGGATATCTTTTTCTAGTTTACCGTAGAATACGGGGCGCTCAGGGCGTGGCCCAATTAATGACATCTCACCTTTAAGTACGTTAATTAACTGTGGGAGCTCATCAATCCGGGTTTTACGCATGAAACGCCCGACCGCTGTTATTCTTGGGTCATCTTTACTGGCCCACACAGCGCCTGAACGTGACTCCGCATCAACCACCATAGAGCGAAACTTATAAACATAAAATAGCTCAACAAAGTCATCAGAGCTTTCACCTACCCTAAGTTGCTTAAAGATGATTGGCCCTTTTGAGGTTAGCTTTATTGCCAATGCGGCGATTAAACACACAGGCCAAACAAGACTTAGTGCAAATAAAGCACCTGTAATATCTAAGCTTCGCTTAATGATTTTAATAATCGATTTTGTTGGTTTTTTACTTGCCGTTTTCACCCGTTGCCATGGGTTATTAAAATAACCTTGCTCGTAACGGATGATCCCCCAAAGTGCTAAAAAGTAGCTATTTAAGATGTAATTCACTTTATCGACGATAGGAATACGTTTTTTAATCTCGAATAGCGTTTTAATCGCTTGCACGGTATGAAGCGATAAAATTGCTGTTGCGATAAGTTCAGACCACAACGACTGCGACACGAGGGCTTCTAAAAAGACACAGGCATAAATACCCGCTAAAATAACTGGCATCACTCCACGTAGGACTTTATGCGAAAAGAAATTTAGACACGTCCAGCCTAAACGCGGATTAAGTAATAAAAGCAGTGCTTTAATCTGCTGCCAGTTACCAGCGCCAACACGTACTCTTCGTTTATAATCTTCGCTTTGTTCGTCGCATTCACGTTCGTAAATGACCACCTCTTCATCAACAATGGCTTTACCCCCTTTGCTTAACGCTTTCATTGATAGCACGAAGTCGTCGTTGATGGTGTTTTTCTCTAATTCACACGCGTATTCAGCACGCATGGCGAACATCGCTCCGGGTACGCCAATCACGGCACCAAGGTTTGACTCTGATTTTTTAACCTTATTCTGATACTGCCAATAAGCTTTTTGCGCATCAGGGGCATTTTCATCTAAGGTGTAAACACCGGTCGAAATAGCGACCTTAGGATCACTAAACTGCTGGGCTACTTTGTCTAATGCATCTATGCTGAGTAATGCACTGACATCGGTGAAAAGCAAAATGTCGTTATGGTATTTGGCTACGCCCATTAAGGTGTTTAATCCTTGAACTTTGCCTTGGTTTTCATCACGAAAATGAAAGAAACACTTTACACCTTGTTTATGTAAAACCTGTTGAGCTTTAAGGGCTTGTTGATAACTTTTATCGGTGCAGCCATCAAAATATACATGAATAGTGTAATGGTTCGTGTCATAAACCAGTGACGCTAAGTTATGTAGCTTTTCTGCTATATGGGCTTGTTCATTATAAGCGCACATCAAGATAGCAATGTTAGGGAGTGTATTTTCATCGTATTGTGCAGGTTTAACCTGTTTTACTTTTTTTGTGCTAACGCACTTAAGTAATAACGGATAACCAATGTGATGATACAGCGCAACACACAGTAAAATGACAAATAAGGTCGTTAAAATAGTCATGATTGGCTCCTACACTGCTAAAGCAGAATATAAACTATCGTATTTACTGCTCATGGTTCTTGCATCAGCAACAGCAATAGCGTGATGACGAATACATAAACCATGCGGTAGTTTGCTTGCTCTTAAAATTGCTGGGGCAAGCTGGCTAAATTCTTTAGGAGAGACAAGCTCTCCTTCGTTAGCAGTGAGCACTTCATTAATTCCGCCAACATCGGATGCAACTACGGGAATACCACAAGCCATGGCTTCAATAATTGACAGTGGTAAGCCTTCACGTTGTGAGTACAAACACATAACATCGATACTTGAATAAAATGCGCGCATATCGTGAACATTACCAAGAAAATGAACACGCTCGTTTAGCCCTAAATTACGCACTAAATTCATTAACCCCACTTTCTGGTCGCCATCTCCTGCAAATACCATATGATAGTTTTGAGGTAAGTAATGCAAAGCGTGAATAAGATCTTTGTGCCCTTTGCCATCTATTAAGCGTGCCGCACAGCCAACCAGTTTTATCTTTTTTGGTAAGTTAAGCTGATCTCTTGCCGTGTCTTGCGAGATTGCTATAAAGCTATCGCAATCAATGCCATTTAAAATGGTTCGTTCTGGGATAATGGCTGTTTTGGCTCTAAATTCATCGGCAACTATTCGCGCATCTGCGACCCAATAAATGTTCGTCATCGAATCAAGTAACTTTGTAAATGTGCATTGCTTAACATTGTTCAAATACCAAGCGTCATGAATGGTTGATATGTGGCGAACTGAATCACCCGACAATGCGCACGCTAAGCCCGCATAAATAACTGGGCCAACATGATGGCTATGGATGATATCGATATCGTGCTCTTTAACTAAAGACTTAATCTTTGCGATAACAGAAAAGCTGATACCGGGCTTTTTATTTAAGCAAATAACACGATGGCTAAATTCTTCTAATTCGGGCCACTGTTCAAAAGCAGACTGTCTGTCTCCTTCGAGCGAAACAATGATGCTAGAGCGGCTAAATTGACTATTTTTGAGAAGTGTAATTGCCATTTTTTCAAGGCCACCTACTTGCAGGTGTTGAACTAAGTGCATGACATTCATGATTTATCTCCTTCAATGTTACCGAAGTTAGTCTCGGCATTGACGATAGGAAGTACTGTTACCACCTGTGCGCTGGTAAGTTTTTCAATGGTTTTAATATCTTTGAGGTGGCTATCACAAAGCGCTGCAACAAATACACTTGCACCACCTGTGAAAATACCAAGAATGAGACCCACAATGACAGTCATCACCATAGAGGTATTGATTGGTTGAGTCGGGCTGTAAGCTCGTTCTATGGTTTTTACTTTATCTGGACCTTCGTATTTAACTAACTTGCCTGTTACTTTCGCCATTTCATAACGGCTAAGCATGTCTTTATAAAGTGATTGCTTAACTTCGTAATCGCGCTCTAATTTGCGTAACTGTTTTTCAACATCGCTGGTTACTAACAAACGTTCACTTACAAGTTTTACCTGCTCTTCTAACATCGCAAACTCTTGCTCTTGCTGAAGTAAATTATTGCGGGCTTCTTCTAGGGCAAGTAATTGAGAGACCAAAACACTACTCTCTTTGCCATCACCAGATGGTAAGGTGTTTACCATTTGCCATAACTGATCGAGGTTTGTGGTATCGAGCTTTTCGCTTGATTCTAATAACGCCTGTTGACGGTTTTTTAAATTTGCGAGAGTGCGCTTCTTCTCTATGATTTTGCTGTGTTTTTCGGTGTAGCGTGTGCGTAAAAGACTTAACTCAGATTCAGTACGGACTATTTTTTCTTCTAAATTGCCTAAAATTGGGTTTGCTTGACCAACCTTGCTCACCAGTGCATTTAGCTTTGCTTTGGCACCTGAAAGAGCAATCAGCTTTTGTTGTTTCTCGCTTAGTAAATTATCAAAGGTTTGACGATTACTGTGTAATACATCAGGTAAGGTATTGCTGTTTTGTGTTTTAAAGACAGCTAATGCTTCTTCTGAAAGCTCAAGTTCTTCTCGTAAACTATCAAGTTGTTTAAAGAAAAACTGCTCAGAGGTATCCAGTGATGCCTTCGTTGGGGCAAGTAAGCGTTCGATAAATTTTTCGACCACCTTTTCTAGCACAGGCTTCATTTGCGTTTGGTCATGCCAAATAAAGTTAATACGTACCAGCTCATCGCCAATTAAAGAAAGCGATAAGGCTTTTGAGAGTTGTTGATGAATTTCTTCTACTTGTTTGGGTGGCGCATCTTCTGCGATTAATTGAGTTTCTTTAGCAACCGCGATAAGTACTTTGCGACTAATAACTAATGTACGCAGTGCAGCCATACGATCAGAAAGCTGAAACGAGAAAGAAAGATCATCTAAATAAGGATTCAGTAACGCTGACTCTTCAATCAAAATCGTTGCGTGATTGGTATATTGCTTTTGAGCTGATAATCCAAGTGCGATAACGACAATTGGAATAATGCAAAACGGAATGATAAAGAGCTTAATACGCGTGTATAGCGCATAAAGCCCTAAATAAATTAACCGTTTGATCTGCTCTTTTACTAACATGTTTTACCTTTTGCTTTGCATTTTGCGAAATTACTCTGTGTTAATTCGCAAATTGATAAAAATTGACCGAGATTTTCTTAGCTAATTAGTAAATTGCAGTTAGTGAGCCAAAATGAAAAAAAGCTGCATGTTGAAACGATACAAGATGCAGCTTTTGGGTTGAATAGTTTAATCAGCAAAATCTAAGTTGCTTGCAGACTAATGAGGCTTTTGCTTGCCAACTATGGTTATGTGCAAGCAATGACTGGTTTGCGCGCCAATTTAAGAAATCAGATTTACTTAAGCTCACAGCATAATCAACGCGCTCAATAAAGCCCTGATGGTTGTCAGCGATTAAGATCGTTTCTTGGTATGGGTCAACCGCAGCAAAACGTGTGGTTACGATGGGTGTGCCCGTCGCAATGTATTCTTTTAATTTAAGAGGATCACAGGCTCTGATCTGATCGTTATCAACAAACGGTAAGATGGATACCTGCCAATGCTGCGAAAATGAGGCTAGACGCTGATGATCAACAGCCTCTATGTGCGTTACATTCTGAAGTTTTAAAAGCTCTTGGAAATCCTCTACTAGATGGCCAATTAGCACTAATTGATAGTCTGGCCTCTCTTTAGCGAGTTTTAACAATAAGGCTTTATCTAACCAGGCATTGAGAGAACCATAAAAGCCAATGATAGGTTTACTTATATGCTCAAGTTCAGAGGCTTTCGCTGTTTGCGTAGTAAAAAGCGCTAAATCAACGCCATGTGAGAGCATTTTTACTTTGTGCTTTGGCATTTTGTTGGCAAGACGCTCAGTGACAACATAGATAGTGTCTGCTTTTTCAATAAGCTCATGTTCAAACGGCGCAACCATTTTATGATCAACGCCTGCAAGAGCTGCGAAATCATCGCCACAATAATACACCACTTTATCCTGCTCGCGCGGTGCAATTAAACTGATTGCTGTTGGCACACTTAGCCAATAAACAATTGGCTCATCGTTTATAAAGTTTTTTCGTTGAAAAACCCATTTATTAAATAACCTTACTAAAACGTTATCGTGCCAAGGTAAAACCGCTAATGTGTGGGCAGTGAAATTGTCATCGTTTATTTTGTTTACTGTTCGATTGTTTGCCGTTTTCTTTGTGGATAATAAAAGGCTTTTTAATTTATTGAAGACCCGCTTTACATCAACTAAACGCAATGTTGGTTTACGCATACCTATCGAGTTAATCCAAATAACGGAGTGCTGTTGTGCCAGTTGTTTGAACAAATGCTGAGTACTGCTTGGGTGGCTTTGCCAATCTTCACCAAAAACAATGAATTTCATAATCAGTCCTCCAGCTGTTTAACTACTTTTGCTGGATTACCGGCCACGATGGTATTTGCTGGTACATCTTTGGTTACGACCGCACTTGCAGCAACGATTGCCCCTTCACCAATTGTGACACCGGCAAGTACAGTCGCACCTGTACCAATCCAGGCGCCCTGTTTAATGATGATATCGCCTATTTGTGACTCGTCATCAGGCTCACCTATTGCTCGTCTTGCAGAGTTTAATGGATGCCCTGGAAACCCTGCTAAAAACACCCTGCCCGCTAAACGCACATCATCTTCAAGTACAATTTTACGGCCAACTGAAAAGGCATTTTGCCAACCTATATCCACATTACTGCCAATTATCAGTTTAGGTGTGTAATGGCCATGACTACGCCCACAAAATGTGCTGATACCGCTAATTCGGGTATTGTCATTACAACTTATTTCAAGTTTTCCTAAAATTTGAGGCATTCCTGAATACAGGTATAAATTAGCTTTTGAACCGCTAATTTGGCTTTTGAACAAGGGCGTATAGTAAAAAATTCGTCCAACTTCACTCAGCAATGTTTTTATCACTAAATGTAATTTATATAACAGTGAATGAAGGCCTGGGATCACCCACATTTGCGGATTGCGAATCGATTTGGCAATTTGAAAAAGCGATTTTGCAATTGCACTGTCGCTTGATTTAAGCCAGTGTTTAATTTGTTCACTCATGTGAGGTCTCCCTTTGTTTATCAATTACAAGCTTTTCTAACGCAATGGTTAAAGCAAGAATGATATAAATAGGCCATGTAAATGCTTGAGTTAAAAAGGTTCCTGATACCATAAAGCCAATTAAACCGCCTTTTAGCGCTTTAGCATTTACATCAATTTGTTCGTCTTTAATTTGCTTATTCATTAAAAACACACGGTTTAAGCTACGGTAAATACAGGCAATTACTAAGACAAAAATACATATGCCAACAAGGCCTGTTTCACCTAATACTTGAAACCATGTACTGTGTACTGCATGATTCTTGCCATCCCAATGCGGGCTATAAAAATAGTAATTAACAACAAAATTATTAACCCCGACGCCGGTCAATGGATTGTATATCGCCATATTGATGGCAGCTTGCCACGCATAAATACGGCCCATTGCTGATTCATCTACTCCCCCTTCGTGTGAGCCACCACTTTGCCTGTCTGCGATACCCGCAAATGCAACCATAGCTAACATGCCTACCGCACTAATACAGCCAACAACAATTGGGTTTTTAACTTTTTGATAAATGAAAAAACTAAGTACAGCAGCAATGCCGAGTAAACCACCTCGACTTTGCGTCGCAACTACGCCACTAATTGCCGTGATCAAACAGATAAAGGCGATGATACGTCTTAGTTTATGCGCATTTGAATCAAACACTTCGGCTGCTAAAAAAGACACTGGGAACATCATTACCAGCGATAAATCGTTTGGGTCACCTAGCTGTGAACGCAGCTCACGAGAAATTGTGACGCGGGTTCCTTCAACTAGACCAATACCATTCATTTTGTTACTCAGGGCAACCAAGGCAATAGCGGCTCCTGAGATCATGATGCCAATTCGTACCACATTAAAATGCTTTAACGTGTTCATCCACCAGGATATTGCAAACACCATAATCAGTACTTTTGTGAGTACACCAGACCAATATTCCATCGCTAAGCCACGATTTGAGGCACTAAAAACACAAACAGTGAGCCACACAAACCAAATGAAAAAGATTAGATGATTTGTATGCCAATGCGGTTTTAATTTTTGAGAGATAAATAAATGCCAAACAATCCCTAATAAAGAGGCCAACGCGAGTAACTTTGGAATTTTGAACGGCATCAAAAACGGAAATGCTTCGTGCAATCTAAAGTAGCTAAACAATATAAACAAAATGATAAACGCAACGCTTACCTTCACTGCCGTAAAAGCAGCAAAAGGTAATAACAATAAGGCAAATACGGCAATGGGACCTAGCAATGCGTAAGTCGCAACGACAAGTAAAGTGACCAAAATGCCATTAATGAATAGTTGATTTTGTTTATAGTAATTGAGCATATTGATGCCCCTTAACTAGACTTTTCATAACCTGCTTAAACAAGGTTTTATATTGAAATGAAAGGCCGACAAAATAGCAAAAGCAAACAACCCATTTAGCAAAACTGAGTTCGTTAAACCCTAGTGTGATAAGAACCATAGAGCCCAATGCTAACCAGCTCGGAATTAATGCCGCAAAATTTAACTGTAGAGGTTCGAAGTACTGACTAACTGAATATAAACAAACCAATTTGAAGCTTTGCATTACGATTAGTGCGAGGATTGCACCTTCGACACCTTGGTTTGGCACTAAAAAATGCAATAAGCTCAACCCAAGAAGTGCTGTTAAAAAGTTTATTATTGATACAAACACACCGTTTTTGTGCATGTAGCAGCCAATATTAACAATATCGCTGTGATGGCGAATAGCGACAACAATGATTAATAAAATCAGCCAACTATCTTTTCCATGATAGTCTGATGGTAGAACCGAATTAAGCGCGATTGGTGCAAGCAAGCTCATTAAAATACACATCGCTAACCCGGCATTTAAAGAGGTAATTGCATAACGTTGATATTGGCTTTTATCTTCTTTAATTAAACTAAATCGTTTAGCAAACCACCAAAGACGAATTGGCTCAAAGGTGAAGGATGTAATAATGGCAAATTGCGCAGCAACGTAATAGCTTGCCAAGACACTTTCATTAAACTGGGCAACAATAAACCAATTCTCTGCGCCATTTCCGGCATAAACAAAAAGGCCTGAAGCGATGATAGAGATTAAGAAAATCGTTTGCGATTTTTTGATTCGCCAGCTAAAGCGTGAGTAGCTAACCTTTAGGGCCGAACTCATATCATTCAGAGTTAAACACATAATAATGCACGTACAGGCAACGCCTGAAGCCATCACACCTGTCACGTTAAAGCCCAGAACGAGTAAAGTGATAGTTAAGCAGGTTTGCATGACTGCGTGAGCAATACTATAGAAACAATATTTTTGCGCATAGCCAAACAAACGATAATAGGTATAAGGGATCGAAAGTACTGATGCAAAACACAAATTAACAACGAGCAACCTAAAATCAAGCACACTAATTTGCGCAGGTAATAGGGAAATTATTTGTTCGGCAAATAAAAAACACCCAATTAAAAATACCGCACTAAATCCGATTGTTAATACTAACGAATCTCTAAATAACGCCATTTTCTCACGAAAAGAGGAGTATTGTTGTTTGAGCAATAGCTCTGGCAAGCCAAGTGAAACAATCAGAGAACATAACGCCGACATAGTGACTAAGAAATTAAGTTCGCCAAACTCACTTTTTTCTAAAAAGCGCGTGGTTATGGGTAACAAAATAAAGCCGAACCCTTTAACTGCAAGGATAGCTAAAGCAAAATAGCCAATTTGTTTTAAGTTACTCATAAAACCTCCCTATAAAGATTCAACCCATTTGGAAAGTTGCTCTGCTTGTTTAACGGCGTTGTAATGCTCGTTAACGTGTTGCTTCGCATTTTGACCAAGTAAATAGCGTTTATGAGGAGAAAGCTGATGGAATTTATACAGCATTTTACTGAGCCCAGAGATACTGCCGGGCATACACTTCATACCCACGTTTGGGGTTACAATTTCGTTTGCCCCCATCAAAGTAGTTGTTAATACAGGCAGGCCACAGGCCATGGCTTCTTTTAAGACCAACGGGCCCGTATCACGGTCGCCATTTTCTGCAACACAAAATGGGGCAATAAGTGCTGAGTAATAAATCAGGTTTGAGCTAACCCAATCATGGGGTTTTTCGCCTAAAAATCGAATAGATTTGCGGATCCCCAGTTCTTCTGCCATGTACATTAAATCGTTGAGCATTGGGCCGTCGCCCACAATGTCGAGCGTTATACCGAACTCTTTAGGAATATGTTTGAGTGCGGGTAAAAGAAATTGCAGCCCTTTCTTTTCAACAAGACGACCTATAAAAATTAATCGTACTGACTCATTGAGTGATGAAGGCACATATTTAAATTGGCTGGTATCAATACCACAATGAAGTAATTTAACATTGCTCTTTGAGAAGCGTTTAAATTGCATTGCCATTTCTTCACATACCGCAATCGAAAAATCGCAAAGCGCTAGTTTTGGTTTTAAATCGGCGTTGTTTACATAAACATCATGGCCATGACCTATCGACGACACAGTTATATCAGCCAGCTTTGCGGCGACTATGCCATAAGCAAGTGGCCCATGCATAAAATGACAATGTAGATGATCAATCTTCGCCGCTTTTATATATCGTGCAATTTGATAACCGTACGCAAGTAATGATTGGGTTGAAATTGATTTAAATTGAGCTGCAGTGTGAGCTGCTTTTACTAACTTATAAATATTTAGCATTGAAGGCAGTATTAATTTAAACGCCGGTTTAGTGATTTTTTTCACTTCAATAGCGCTGGTTAAGTTAATCAACACACTGGTTTTTTCGAAGGTGAGCACCGTCACCTTGTGCCCTGCGTTTAACAGCGCTTTTATTTCTGTTACCACAAAGGTTTCTGATGCAATCGGAAAGCTTGGGACTAATATAGCAATGTGCTTCATAAAAAACGCTCCTATAAAAACGGTTATAAGAGCTATGGCAAGTTCCATACCCGACAAAAAAGCCACTATATTCCCGAAATGAGATAAAAACATGCGTTGCATTTGCAAAATGCAACGCACAAAGAGAAAAGGCTGAGTAATTTAACAGAAAATACGGATTTAAAGCTGGCGTCTAAATTGCGTATCCTTTACTACGTGAAGAAATGCTTTTGGAGCATATAATGAACAGCCAAGTCAGTATTATCATTCCAAACTACAACTGCTTACAGTATTTAGATACTTGTATTAACAGCATTTATCAGCAAAAAAATGTGCAGTTCGAGATCATTATTGTCGATGATGGCTCTACTGATGGCAGTATCGACTACCTACAACAACTTGCTGCTGAAAAAAATGAAGTACGGATTTTTTGTCAACAACGTAAAGGTGTTGTTGCTGCAAGAAACCTTGCAATTACACAAGCAAACTCAGACTACCTTGCTTTTTTAGATGCCGATGATTATTGGTCTGCAGATAAGCTTGCTAGCCAACTTGCATTCCATCTTAAACATCCAGATTGTGTTTTAAGCTTCACAGACTATATGCATTTTAATGAACAGAATGAGGACATAATTGGGTGTTTCGACTATTGGCCTGAGTTTAAATGCAATAAAGAAAGTAAAGATTTCCAATTACTTGAAAACCCAATCAGCCAAATGATCACCACCAATATTGTTGGTACATCATCAGTAATGGTTAAACGTACAGGCATTGTTGATGTGGGTGGTTTTGACAATAAATTAAGTAGCGCACCGATTTAGATTGCTGGTTAAAAATAGCTAAACGCGGTGATGTCGCCTACTCAACTCTGTGTGCAATGCACTATTTAATGCGCGCCAATTCTATTACAGCAAACAGAGAGAACCGTTTAGCGGCGATGGTCGAAATTATAAATCGTAACCAATCTGTTGTATCAAACAATGAGCTTAAAAAAATTAAGGCGCGATTAAGTGAATGCTATGGCGAGTTTTATCGTGAGCTTGGGCATTATTCAAAAGCCTTAATGTATTCAAACAAAGCATTTTGGCTCTTTCCTCATAAACGAAACTTTAAACATATGCTCTATGATTTAAAGCACTTATTTGGAGTACATTCATGAAAAAAACCATAGTAATCATTGATGATGATGAAGCTATTTTACGATCGCTAAAACGACTGTTAGGTACCAATAACCATGTTATTTGTTTTAGCGATCCTTTATCTGCAATCGAGTTTGCGCAGCAAAACCCTATCAGCCTGGTCATATGTGACCTGCTGATGCCTGCAATTAGTGGTTTTGCTGTTTTAGAAGATATTAAACTGCTACAACCACACTGTTCTCGACTATTAATAACCGGTTACGCAGAACTTGAATCTTCGAAAAATGCATTAACGAATAATATTGCTAACATGATCACAGCTAAACCATGGGATAATTTTGAACTAACCATGCTAGTTGAAATATTAATTGAAAATAGCCACCTTAAAATTAATCAGGGATTATCAAACGTTAATTCGTATTGAAGTAATTTATGGTCGCTACCCTTTACTTGTAAAGTTTGCACACGCGATAAGCTTATGTCGTCACTTGCAAGGCAATGATCAATTGGCAAATCTGTAAAAGGTAAACTCGCTAATACCGAAGTGGCTGACCAACTGCCATAGTAACCCATGCTATTAAAGCAGGTGTTGTTTGTGTTAATGAAGTAGCGAGACCATGGAACTGTATTAAAATCGCCAGCAACTAGCCAACTGCCTTTCAAATTTTTAATTTCTGCATTAACTTCTGCCAAAACCCTATTACGCTGAGTCCACAAAGTGTGAGTCCTAGGTGATGGAGGATGCAAAAACACACTATTTAACATAACGTTATTGTTTAAAAAGCTGAGTTTTACGTAGCCAAGCTTTGGGTTGTCAAAGCGTTTAATTTGCTTTTGCACAATAGGCAGTTTAGAAATAACAATAATACCAAATGGCGCCCCTTCTACTTCGGCATAACCAAACACATGATATTGAGTGTTTAGCGTATCAAGAACATGGCGCTGAGTATCATTAAACTCAAACAGCACTAAGATATCGTTTCGTTCTTCTACAAAATGGGTTTTGATAATCTGTGATAAATTCGGATTACTATATTGCAAATTTATTTGCGCGATTTTGATATCAGTATTGTTAGCCTCTGTATCAGCTGAGTAAGGTTTAAAATGAAATAGAACTAAGCCAATACTTAAAGCAAGTAAACTCAAAGAGAGCTTTTTACTCCACCACAATAAAAAAACGGCGGGGACAAAACTACATACAATCAGCACGCCCCGTAAAGCAGCCGCTAAATCAAACAGGTAATTATCGAATTGATTAAAGGCTAACACTAATATAACTATATAACTGAATAAAAATAGTAAACGCATCACTCTCCCCCTTTGATTATTTATAGCTTCATATATTGTTTCTTGCTGAGAGATTCATATAACAAATTATAGTATGATGTGTTCTTTGCAGATGCAAAATTAAGTACCCGAAGGTACTTAACTCAGTTAACACTTTCAGACAGTTTTATTCGAAACCGTTGATCATTTTATCGCATACAACTGGCGTTGGTCTGTGATTATCATCAACCGCAACAAAAGTAAAGCTGCCAGAGATAGCTAAGTGTTTGTCATCTTTGTGCATTCTTTCTAAAAAGATTTCAACATCAACTTTAAGGCTGGTATTACCTACATGCACAACTTTCGAGATAAGCTCTGCAAATGTACCTGCTGGAATGGCTTCTTTAAAATCTACACGGTCAGACGAAATCGTTACTAGTGGCTTACGACAAAAACGTGTAGCTGCAATAAATGCTACTTCATCCATCCAAGCTAATGCGTCACCACCAAATAAAGTATTGTGGTGATTAGTACGGCCAGGAAAAACTGTTTTTGTAACTGATGTTGTTGAATCAGCAATACGCTTTGCAATAATAGCGTCACGATCGATTTGTTGTGTCATAGTCTCTACTTTTCATTAGCTAATGTGTCTTGCATCATTAGCGCAGGGTCAAGGCGTTCATTCTTCCAATTAAAACGCCAGTCTAAATGAGGGCCGGTTACGCGTCCGGTCGCGCCGATCTCCGCAATTTTATCGCCACGCTTAATTTCATCCCCTACTTTGACATCTAATTTGCTTAAATGAATATAGGTAGAAGTAACGCCATGGCCATGATCAAGAATTAAGGTACCACCAGAGTAATATAAGTCTGCATCAGCAAACACCACAGTACCGCTAACCGGCGCATATACTGGGCTACCTGTTTTATTGGCAATGTCTAAACCAAAATGAGGTCTGCGTGGTTCGCCATTAAAATAACGTTGGCTACCATAAACACCCGAGATCCGCCCCGTAGCTGGTTTATAAACAGGGTCTAAAAAGTATCGTAAATCCGAATTAACTTCGCGGGCTTTACGTACAGCCACAGCTTCACGGCTAATACGCTCAGACACTTCTTTTGGTGGCGAAACATACTTCTTTGCAACACCAGTAATTTTGTCAATTTTATAATCACGCTTAGTGATGACAATTGCTTGTTCGTGGCTAACACCTTTGCTGTCAGTCCAACTTAAGCTGTGATTTGTATCTGCATCACGGCCAAAGCCAAATACAAACTCACCTTGAGAAGATAGTTTAAGTGGCTCGCCATTGAAACTTACACTTTTAGCACCTTCGATTTGCCCAGTTACTAAGCCACCTTGAGTTAAATGTCCTTTTAATTCGACAGCAGTAGCTGAAAGTGAAAACACCCCAGCTAATATTGCTAACAGTAGTCCTTTACGCATAACTGATAGACCCTTTGCCAACACCTTCATAAGCCGTAATTTTTACTTCTGACTCTGGGTATTGGATTTTTACTTGAGAGCTTAAATAATCAGCAATGCACTCTACAGTAGTATCGCAAGGCAAAATGTCACAGCGTGATTTATCAATCGCCATTTCAAAATAGCCTTGTTGCGATGTATAAGCAAAACACACATCATTGTCATGTGCTGTTACGTGTTTAAGGTCTGCTTTGTTAATTTCATCTTCAGCAGTCGCTAAATAAATGTCTTCCCATTTATCTGCCCACTCTTTTTGTAAGCGCGGCATTGCCATCCCATCAAGACTAATACCTATTTGAGAGCGATGGCCATGAATAATACGCTGGCAATTACCGTCGTGCTTTTTAAGACCATGGCTATAGTGATAATAAAAACTTTGGCTATGCTCTGGGTATAATTTAATTTCGATCTTTTCGATGTTACTAGGCAGCTCTGGCATAATGGTTTTGATTAAAAACTCGGTTACCGACTTTTCATCAACAACATCTGCATCTATTAAACAAAATGCTTGGTTTGGAGCGCTCATAGCTAGGTGGTAATTATCACCAAAATGGCAATCTAGCACGCTGTGCTCAGCATGCTGTTTAAGTGAACCATTTAATTTGGCAGGCACTGCAAGTTTATGGTCGATACAGTTATCAATAATGCCCTTGATTTGCTTTTTAACTAAGCCAAAATCAAGCACCATCGACTCATCATTTAATTGGCCATGCAGAGTTAAATCCACAATCCAGCTCTCGCCAACTGCGCCGCGTTTATTACACAAGTAAGAAAAATCAATCACTGTCAGTGAGTTTACAAAAAGGATCATAAATTTCCTTTAGACTGGTTAAAGAATCACAGCAATTATAATGATTTTTACTTCACAATGCGCGGTTTTATCTCCCTTTATCGGCGACAGTTTAATTAAATGGTCATAAAACAGGCGAAAAATAGCAATTAATTAACTGCTCCGAGTTGTTTAGCGTACAAGTGTACGCTAAAGTACGGGGCAATTTCTAAGCGATGAATAAGAGTTATGGAACCTAAAAACAGCTATACAAAAGAAGAATTGGTCCTTTGTGGTCAAGGTGAAATGTTTGGTGAAGGCAACTGTCGTTTACCAAGTGACAACATGTTAATGATGGACCGCATTATCTCTATCACTGCTGACGGCGGTGAGCATGGTAAAGGTCAAATTGTTGCTGAACTAGATATCAACCCTGATCTTTGGTTCTTTGATTGTCACTTTAAAGGTGACCCGGTAATGCCTGGTTGTCTTGGCCTTGATGCAATGTGGCAATTAGTTGGTTTCTTCCTTGGCTGGTCTGGCGGCCCAGGTCTTGGCCGTGCACTAGGTGTAGGTGAAGTTAAATTCACAGGTCAAATCTTACCAACAGCTAAAAAAGTAACTTATCGTTTAGACATGAAGCGTGTTATTAAACGTAAATTATTCATGGGTATGGCTGATGGCACTGTAGAAGTTGATGGCCGCGTTATCTATGAAGCAAAAGATCTTAAAGTAGGTCTTTTCCAAGATACAACTGCATTCTAATATTGATGTGCAGATACAAAAAAGCCCCTAACTGGGGCTTTTTTGCGTAAATAAGGTGCCTATTTTAAGTTTTGAACATATTGCGGTTTTCAATAGCTTCTCGCCAGCCGCCTAACCATTCTGATTTAGGGTCGATTTGTTGATAAGGGCATTGTTCTTTAGAACGGCCTGCCAAGCCTGCTTTATAACCTTGAGAATGAGCTCTTTCTAAACGATCTCTTTTCTGTCTCTTCATAGGTAATATCCTCACCTTTTATATTTATAGATATGTAGCGAAATTGACATCTACATTTAATGAATAGTTAATAAAACTGTTAAATTCAAATAACAAAAAGCAATTAAATAAATTGACAAAAACTAACGTGCTGATGATCAAATGAATTAACATTTTAAATGACTAAGTGGTCGTACCTCTTCAACTAAAACCATCTATTAATACACTTAAATTCAGCTAAAAAGCTTACAGCTCTTTTTAGCGTCATTATTTGTGACCAACATCAATTTAGCAAAGTTCCCAATTAAATTGTAATCATGACAAATTTATGATGATTACAATTTAAGCAATTTAGTTCTTGCATATTAAAAACCAATCGGTCTAATATGATGTATGGAAACAAATAAGACCACGCCAAGCCGTCGCGGCAGGCCACCAAAAATAGCACGCTCAAATGCCGATACGCGCGCCCTGTTAATTAATACAGGTTTAGCTGTGTTAACCGAAAAAGGCTTTAGTGCGACCGGCATTGATTTAATCTTAAAATCTGCTCAAGTACCTAAAGGCTCTTTTTATCATTACTTCAAAAGTAAAAATGACTTTGGCTTAGCACTCATTGATGCGTATGACAGTTATTTTCAGGCCAAGTTAAAGCGCCATTTACTTAGCGATGAGATAAGTCCCCTTGAAAGAATAGTGTTGTTTGCCAATGATGCTAAACAAGGCATGGCAAAGTTTGAATTTTCGCGTGGTTGCTTAATAGGTAATTTAAATCAAGAACTCAGTCACCTTGATGAGCCGATGATTGACCGTATTAAGCAGGCTTACGCCAGCTGGCAAACTTTAATTGAGCAGTGCTTATTTGATGCTAAGCAGCAAAAGCAAATTCCTCAGGCATCAGATTGTAAAATGCTTGCTGAATTTTTTTGGATTGGCTGGGAAGGTGCGGTGATGCGTTCAAAACTTGATAAATCAAGTGAACCACTCACACTCTATACAGCGCAATTTTTACGTTTAATTTTATAAAGCCGTTTAGATGCGGTTTTATTTTAACCATTAAAAGACGATCGGTCTAAAAGGAGTCACCATGACAACATCAGTAAAATCGGTAGTTATCAACAAAGATGATCAAGGTTATCGTGCCGAATACACAGATTTCCCTGTAGAGAACATCCACCAGCACGAGGTAAATATTGATGTTGACTACAGTACATTGAATTACAAAGATGCCCTAGCCATTACAGGTAAAGGCCCTGTGGTAAGAACATTTCCTATGATCCCCGGAATTGACCTTGCAGGCACAGTAACAGACTCTAAAAGCGATGAATTTAAAGTAGGTGATAAAGTTCTGCTAAATGGCTTTGGTGTTGGGGAGAAATACTTAGGTGGTCTAAGTGAAAAAGCATCTATGAACGCTGATTGGCTTATTCCCCTCCCCGCTAATTTAACACCAAAACAGGCAATGCAAATTGGTACTGCTGGGTATACGGCAATGCTCAGTATTATTGCCTTAGAAAAGCAAGGTATCACACCACAAAGCGGCGAAATTCTCGTCACCGGAGCCAATGGTGGCGTGGGTAGTTTTGCTATCTATTTACTAAATAAACTTGGCTTTGATGTTGTTGCCACAACAGGCCGCATGAACGAAGAAGCGCACCTTGAAAAATTAGGTGCGAAACGTGTTTTATCTCGCGAAGAATTCTCATCACCTGGGAAACCACTCGCTAAAGAGCAATTCGCTGGCGCAATTGATTCTGTGGGTAGCCACACCCTTGCAAATGTGTGCGCATCGATTAAATACGGTGGTGTTGTAACTGCCTGTGGTTTAGCACAAGGTATGGACTTTCCGGCAACGGTAGCGCCGTTTATCCTTCGTGGTATTAGCTTAATGGGTATAGATAGTGTAATGCGCCCTAAAGTAGACCGAATTGAAGCATGGCAACGTTTAAGTGAGTTAGTTGAGGCGCAGTACCTAGATGCTATTTCGCAAGAAATTCCACTTTCTGAAGCCGTTGCAAATGCAGAAGCCCTATTAAAAGGTGAAATTCGCGGCCGTGTAGTAGTTAATTGTAAAGAATAAGCTCGAATATAAACATTCTTAGCAAGTTAGCTATAAAACTAGGGTAAAGGCAATTATACTTACCCTAGTTTTGTAATCCCGGAAAGTCTAATGAGTAATAAAGAAATTTTCAGCAATAACCCACTGCAAGGTGTTGGTATCGAGCAAGTCGTGACAGAACTTGTCGAGCAATATGGCTGGGAATTACTCCACGCCTATATGCGTTTGAACTGCTTTAAGAATAACCCAGATGTAAAATCTGCGGTTAAGTTTTTACGTAAAACCCAATGGGCACAAGAAAAAGTCGAGAACTTTTATTTGTATCGTCTTAAAAACTTACCACGCCCAGACGATGTAAACTACGAGCTGCCACCTCGAGATCGCGTGATCCCTGCAGATCAAAAACCAGGTGAACCGTGTGAGTTAAGTTTTACCGACGCTAAACGCATTCACGCAAAAAAAGAAGCCAAGCAACAAGCACGAACCCGAAAACAACGTTCAAGTGCAAGTAATCCTTGGGGTAATTAAGCTTTAAGTTTTGAGCTATAAGCTGTTAGTTGAAATAAGCCGCCTGTTAGGGCGGTTTTTTTATGTGAGTTAGCGAGTTAGCGAGTTAGCGAGTTAGCGAGTTAGCGAGTTAGCGAGTTAGCGAGTTAGCGAGTTAGCGAGTTAGCGAGTTAGCGAGTTAAGACTTGAAGGGCTATTTAAAGACGTCAATATTTTTGTTATTAATTTAAGGGTAACGTGATTATGTTAGACTGCTTTCATCATCATTAATGTCATTAAAAAAGGATGTGTATGTCTAACTACAACGAATCACCTGAACAAATCGCAAATGCAACGCAAGGTTATGTAATGCAACAAACAATGTTGCGCATTAAAGATCCAAAGCCTTCTTTAGATTTCTATCAAAATGTTTTAGGTATGAAGTTACTTGGTAAATATGACTTCCCAAAAATGGAGTTTACGCTGTACTTTTTAGGTTATGAGCAAGAAATGCCAAAAGGCAGCGATAAAGAAAAAGCACAGTGGGTATTTCGCCGCCCTGCTCTTATTGAGCTTACACATAATTGGGGCACAGAACACGACGACAGTTTTGCTGGTTACCATAGTGGTAATGATGAACCAAAAGGCTTTGGTCATATCGGTATTAGTGTGCCAGACGTGTACGCAGCATGCGAGCGTTTTGCAAAATACGATGTTGAGTTTGTAAAAAAACCAGACGATGGCTCGATGAAAGGCCTAGCCTTTATAAAAGACCCAGATGGCTATTGGATAGAGATACTCTCAGCTGAAGGGATCACTGAGATAATTGAAGAGCATAAGTAAGATTACACCTTAAATAACCTGCTATTTAGCAGGTTATTTATTTCATAAATTAGAAATATTAGAATCTAATTTCTAAAAATTAGAAAAACCACTACTTTCATCATCACTTGATACTGTAACTGAAAGCTCTTCATCTATGCTTTCAAAAACTAAAAAGTTTATTGGTTTACAACAAATTTGGCAATCTTCAATATACTTCTGATTTAAGTCTGCTGGCTCCAGTAAGATTTCTATTTGCTCTCCACAATACGGACAAGTAATCTTTTTCTCTGTTAATTGATCCATCAGCAAAACTCCTTACTATTGAGATCACTTTTAGTATCTTTGTTTAAATACATTCAACATGTAGTTATTAGTTTCATCAAAATGCTCAAAACACTTAGGAAGATATCCCCAAATTCTTATTGTTGTTTTACCTTTTTCGTAAGATAAACCTATCTTATCTAAAAGCTCTGATAAGCTCTCAGAGTGATCATGCTCTTTTATAGATTGATGCCTTCTGACGTCTACTATTTCTTCAATAAAGTATAAATCTAGCCACTTAACACCAATAAAAGGAAATGGTAAATGATAGCACCACTCACAATCCCACTCTGATATATGCCCAGTTACCCATTTCGAACGAAAAGGTGGTTTCCAATTTTTCCATTCTCGAACTTCACAGATGAGCTCATTCCACTTTGTATTGTTTGCAGCACCTACAAGATTCTGCATTTTGATAAATCTTAATGCATCAATTTTGTCTTTCTCACTAGCTGAAGCATCAGCCATAGGCAGAAGACTCATATATCTAACTCTCTTTTCGGATCTCTTGGATAAAACTCATCGGGCTGTTTAGTGCACAAATCAAATTCACGGGTATTTTTGTAAGGTAGCTTCATAAAGCCTGCCACACCTACATCTGTGATACTAACCGCGTATTGCATAAGCTTACTTAATAAGCGTTTAAATTCAGGCTCTTTACTGGCATCAAGCAGTCGATAGTAATGATGTATTTTCATCCTATCAGGTAAGGCTTCGAAAATAATACAGCCCGTATGATGTATTTGGTTAAGTTCAAATACGCACTTTATAACCTTTTGCGGGAGCTGTAATTGCTCATCTGGGTCTTTACCATCTTCAAAGTAAGAATGCGGTCTGGTTACGTCTGAGGCTTGTACATCCATCACTTCATAATCAAGCTCAGGTAAATGTTCAAATTTAAACGCACCTGTGCCATCCCGTTCGAGCTGAATGGTTTTACGCGCATCAAACAAGCAACATTTAAAGAGACCTTTTTGTTCAATCCCCTGTGCTAACATCACCGTGTTGTTAATCGCATCGGTAAACGCAGTGCCAAGCGTTTCATCATGCAAAATAAGAGAAGACTCAACAAACAGTGAGTTTTCTTTCCAATGAAAACTAAGGCCACCAACTACTGGGTATTTTGCTAATCGACTTATTGAGGCCAAAAATGCTTTTTCGGTGTCGCCGGTATCAAATAAAAACTCTTTGTAGTATCTGTCTAGTTGGGCATCGTTTACATCAAGTAATTGTTGATTATGGTCGGCTTGTCTTAAAAATTGCTTACGTGAGCTATAAACAACCGTGTCTGGGTGCTCATCAAACTCACTAAACCAATAAGGAATATAAGGGCGAATAACTTTACGGGGCAGCTCAGGTAAGTAAGCTTTAGCCATTGTAGGCATATTTCGCATAAAATAATCACCCGCCCCATCGCGAGTGGCTTTATCTTTAGAAAGCATACCGTCAATAACTCGGGCAAGCTCCATAGGTAAATTAAGACTTGTAGCCGGAATAACCGCAGCACCAAATCGGCAAGATTGTGCAGAGGCCAGTGCATAAAGAGTTGAAGCAACACCTTGCTCATCGAATCGTGGCGATGACTGCCCGCCCGACATTTGTTCATCACCAATAAAATACACATCCCCCATACGTGCATTGGTACTACTGATATCAGCAGACATAAGATCCATAAAGTTGCTGGTAACCGGATTACCATCAGCATCTATTTGTGCATAAACAGAGCTGCCCCAATCCACCAATGACAACTTATTGGTTTGTTCATCATAAACAATGTTAGAGGGCTTGATATCGCCATGCACAATTGGTTGCGGGCTTAAGCCATTTTTATGTTCACGTAAATCTACAAGCACATTACGTAGCCTAAGAGCCAGCGCCATAACTTTTTCTGCGCTAAAACGCCCCTGTTTGATAGAGATTTTTTCTAAGTCTTCACCTAGAGCGCGCTCCATCATTAAAATGCCTTGCTTTTTAATGCGCTCAAAGGCATAAAATTTTGGTACGAGTGGGTTTTTAACTTGCGAGAGCATGTACGCTTCGTCTTCTAAACGGTCACGTACACTTTGTGCAAGGGTTATCCGTGAAAACTTAAATACCCAAGGTAGGTTTTCATCATCAACACCGGCAAAAACAAATCCAAATGCACCAGAGCCAATTAGTTCAACGTCACTGTAACCAAGCAAGGTAAGTTGTTTAATACAAATGTTAAGCCATTGGCGATGCTTTTTAGCATCATGGTGAGACAGCAAATAAACAGACTGTTCTTCATTGATATAAAAATTGCGGATTTGTTTGGGATTCACTGCATCTCTCAAAGTTAAGCGGCTTTTAACCGCTTAATTATTGAATGCTAGGCAGTTAATTACAAGGCTTTTGCTCTTCGATGATCCAGCCTTGATCTTTCATAACCAGCTCAGATAATGCAAAGGTTAAGCAACAAAAGATAACCAACTCTAACAAGGTAAGAATATCAGCAGCAAAACACCAGCCTAACACCCCTGCTAATAAAAAGGGGATTGCTTTTAAATACCAAGCAATTTTTCGGGTTTTACCGTATGTGAGTTGGTAACTGTTAACTAGCTTGCTCTCACATTCTAATGAAATTACAGAAGAAAACTTCCTAAATAAAGTTACTGAAATCGTTAATTGGCAGGCTTTACCATCAATATTAAATTCATGAACAGATTTTGTTTTAAAGTTACGTGATTCTGCTATTAATTCACCGTCTACTTTCAGAACTTCTTTTCCTGAATAAGCTGAACCCCAGTATTCAATAAAATGTTCACCCAGTCTGAAGTTGGCTTTAATGCCTTTGCTCATTGAGACTGTAATGCCATCAGTGTTGATAAAAAATATCCTTATCATTATGAATTTAAAATACTTAAAAAATAAAAAAACGGCAAGCTAGGCTTACCGTTTTGGTACTTTCAATGGGTAAAGGGTTACCTTATGAAATTAAAGGCGAATACCACCATCAATTTCAACAACACGACCTGTAAAGAAGTCATTCTCTACAATGTATTGTGCTGTTTGAGCAATTTCTTCTGCTTCACCAAAACGACCCACTGGCGTTACTGCCATCATGCGTTGTTTTGCTTCTGGTTTCATTGCATCTGTCATTGCTGTGCGAATAACACCTGGTGCAATTGCACCAACACGGATACCAAAGCGACCTAATTCTTTCGCCCAACCCGTTGTCATCGCAACAACACCGGCTTTAGACGCTGCATAGTTTGTTTGGCCGATGTTACCAGCACGGGCAACACTCGACATATTAACAATTACACCGCCTTTGCCTGACTCAATCATGTGGCTCGCAGCTTCACGACCAGCTAAGAATACACCAGTTAGGTTCACATCAATTACAGATTGAAATTGAGCCAACGACATTTTATCAACTACTTTGCCTTCTTTTGCTTTGATAAACATACCATCGCGTAAGATACCCGCGTTGTTAATTAACACGCCGATATGGCCAAAGTCTTTGTTAATCGTGTTAAACGTTGCTACCACTGCGTCTTCGTCGGTCACATTAGCAGCATACGCCATCACTTTTGTGCCATGCTTGGCAAGCGCTGATACTGCAGTATCAAGTACGTCTTGTTGCATATCGATAAGGGCGATGTTCGCGCCAAGCGATGCAAATTTCTCGGCCATCGCAAAGCCTAAACCTTGCGCACCACCGGTAATTACGATGTTGTTGTTTTTAATTTCCACAACAATCTCCTACTTCGAGAATAATTTAAAAATAGCGCTAAAATCATCACTACCCGCACCTTGATGCTGAAGCATAGTGTATAGATTCTTCGCCATTGACCCCATTGGGGTAGATGAATTACTTTGCTGAGCCGCTTCCATAGCAAGACCTAAGTCTTTAGCCATTAAATCAACCATAAAGCCCGGTTTATAATCATTACTTGCTGGTGCTGTTTCCATTACACCAGGGCATGGGTTGTAAAGCTCAAGTGTCCAGTTACGACCAGAGCTTGCTGTCATGATGTCACTTAACACTTTTGGATCGAGCCCGTTGTTGATGCCCATTTGTAGCGCTTCGCTGGTACCAGCCATTAAAATGCTGAGCAGCATGTTGTTACAGATTTTTGCGACTTGGCCTGCACCAATATCACCAGCATGGAAGATGTTTTTACCCATATCAACTAAAGCAAGCTTAGCTTTTTCAAAGTGGCTTTGCTCACCACCGACGATAAAGGTTAAAGTGCCCGCTGTTGCACCTGCAACACCACCTGATACCGGCGCATCAACAAAATCAATACCTTTTTGAGCAAGCTCGCTACCCACTTGACGTGCTGATTCTGCATCAATGGTTGAGCAGTCAATCACTAAGGTTTTGCTATCAAGTAAGTTAATAAGACCCGTTTCACCTAAGTAAAGCGATTTAACGTGTTTGCTTGCCGGTAGCATACTGATAAAAATATCAGCACCAATGGCACATTCAGCCGCATCGTTTGCAGCAATTGCACCTTTATCGGCAAGCTCATTAACCGCTGCTTTATTTAAGTCAAACACGCGAACTGTATGACCTGCATTGACAAGGTTTGCCGCCATTGGGCCACCCATGTTGCCTAAACCAATAAATCCTATTGTTAATTTAGCCATTTGTTTACCCCTTTGACTTAAGATGACGTTAATGAGTTAAGTGGGTGAGATTGCTCATCCCAGCGTGCTGTAAAGAAGCTATCTACAACTGCTTCGTCGATATCGCTAAGCGATTTAAACTGCCAGTTAGGTGCACCGTCTTTGTCGATTAGTAGCGCACGAACGCCCTCTTGGAACTCACCTAGTTCGCCACAGCGTACTGACATACCCAGCTCCATTTTAAAGCACTGTGCTAATGTCATCTCTTTTGAATTAGCTAATTGACGTTCAACCAGCGCACAACTAAGCGGACAACCATGCGCTAATGACTTTTGCGCACGGGTAAGCCATTTATCTTCGGTTTCTAAGCTTTGGATGTAGTCAACTTTGCCCTGCAGTGAGTCAAATTCAGCCAGCTTTTGAATAACCTCAAGGTTATCTTTTACGTTACCTTTAGGGACACGACCTGAAATATTATCAATAGAGATTAGAATGTTAGTCAGCTTTTCGTGATTTAATGAGGCTGTTTTTCCCCACTTTTCAGCTGTGATAGCCGTTAAAATAGCGTCATATTTATCTGCTGTTGCATAGTGATCAGCAAGATTAACAAACAATGCATCTTCAGCATTGATAGACGCAGCAGTTAAACCTAAGAATAGGCCCACTTGCTCAGGCATTTTATGTAAGAAATAACTACCGCCAACATCTGGGTATAAACCAATGGTTAGCTCAGGCATTGCGATACGCGATGTTTCGGTTACCACACGGTGACTTGCCCCAGCCATTAAGCCAAGGCCGCCACCCATGACTATGCCATTTCCCCAAAGTAATATTGGCTTTTCATAGCAGTGAATTAGGTAGTCTAATTTGTACTCATGGGTAAAAAAGTCTTCAATGTAGTTAGCAGGCTCACCTGTGCTCATTGCTTTATGTAGGCTTACTACATCGCCACCAGCACAAAATGCTTTTTCGCCAGCCCCTTTTAGAATAACCATGGCAACTGCGTCATCGTCAGCCCATTTTCTAAGCTGCGGCTCAAGCAATTGGATCATGTCGTAATTTAAGGCATTTAACGACTTAGGCGCATTGAGTGTCGCAATTGCAATGAGGCCGCTTTCGGCCTCTGCAGTTTCAAACACCACAGGCGCATCTTGATGATTTAGTAGTGTTACGTTAGTCATTAGCCATTTACCCAATTAGCTTTACGCTTTTCTAAGAACGCATTCACGCCTTCTTTTTGGTCTTGCGTATCAAATAATTGTACAAATAACTCACGCTCTAATGGCAATGCATGAGCCATAGGTTGTGTGCGACCTTTTTGAATAAGCTCTTTACATGCAGTCACAGCAACCGGGCTTTGTTCGCCAACTTGGTTAGCAAGTTTCATTGCCGCAGCTAAACTTTCGCCAGTGCCAACCACTTCTTCAACAAGGCCAATTTCACGTGCTTTGTCTGCTTTTAAGCGCTCACCACATAAAATCATGCGTTTTGCCCAGCCTTCACCAACAAGCCATGCAAGGTTTTGCGTACCGCCAGCACAAGGCAGTAAGCCAACTTTCGCTTCAGGTAGTGCCATTTGAGCTTGCTCTTCAGCAATACGAATATCACACGCAAGAGCCACTTCAAGACCACCGCCCATGGCATAACCATTAATAGCCGCGATTGATACACCACGGAAATTGGTTAACGCTTCAAATGCATCACCAAACACTTTTGACATAGTGGCAGCAACGCCTTTGTCACCGCTGGCAAACACGTTTAAATCAGCACCTGCGCTAAAGAACTTTTCACCTTGGCCTGTAATCACTAATGCATACACATTTTTGTTGGCATTTAGCTCAGTTACAGTGTCTTTAAGCGCGGTTAATGTATCTTGTGTCCAGGTATTCGCTGGCGGGTTATTCATGGTTAAAACCGCTACGTTACCTTCAATATTTAAATCAATCGATGGATTAGACATAGGTTGCTCCTTATAGAATGTCGCCAGCTGACTCAGCTAAGATACGACGTGCGATAATCACACGCATGATTTCGTTTGTGCCTTCGAGAATTTGATGCACACGGACGTCTCTGAAATGACGCTCTAATGGATATTCTTTGATGTAACCGTAACCACCGTGAATTTGTAGTGCGTCGTCACAGACTTTAAAACCAACATCTGTAGCAAAACGTTTTGCCATCGCGCAGTAAGTTGTTTTTTCGCTGTCACCAGTATCTAGTTTAAATGCGGCTAAGCGCACCATTTGACGAGCAGCAACAAGCTCGGTGTTCATATCAGCAATCTTAAATTGCAGTGCTTGGAAAGCAGCTAATGGCTTACCAAATTGCTCACGTTCTTTTAGGTATTCACGCGCAGTATTAAGAGCAGCTTGTGCTGTACCTAATGAACAGGTTGCAATATTAATACGACCACCGTCTAAGCCTTGCATTGCAAACTTAAAGCCTTCGCCTTCTTGACCTAGTAAGTTAGCCGCAGGAATTCTGACACCTTCAAAGCTAATTAAACGTGTCGGCTGTGCATTCCAGCCCATTTTTTCTTCTGCTTTACCGTATTCAATGCCTGCAGCATCTGCAGGCACAACAAATGCAGAAATACCGGCAGCGCCTTCACCACCAGTGCGCGCCATAACTACAAGTAAATCAGTTTCACCGGCTCCCGAAATAAACATTTTAGAGCCTGAGATCACATACTCATTGCCCTCTTTTACCGCTTTGGTTTTTAGTGATGCGGCATCAGAGCCAGAGCCTGGCTCCGTTAAACAATAAGAAGCAAGTAACTCACCCATTACTAATTGCTCACAGTACTGAGCTTTAACGTCCTCAGTACCAAAGCTTGCAATCATCCAGGTTGCCATATTATGAATGGTCAACATAGCGGTTGTTGCGGTACAACCCATTGCAAGCTGTTCGAAAATAATGCTTGAATCTAGGCGAGATAAACCTAAGCCACCCGCTTCTTCAGGGGTATATAAACCACAAAAGCCTAGCTCACCGGCTGCTTTAATGGTGTCTTTCGGGAAAATGTGTTCTTGGTCCCATTTAGCTGCATTTGGAGCAAGTTCTGACTCTGCAAACTGACGGGCTGTTTCAGCAAACGCTTGCTGATCTTCGGTTAAATTAAAGTCCATAGTAGACCTCTATTTTGTTGTCTTATTCTTGTGTGAATAACGATTGTTGTCGTTTAAATGTGTGCTCTTTGAGCGAGCGTGTGCTCGCTCAGCAGTAAATTAATTACGGCTTATTTAAGGTTGATACTCATGTTAGGACCTGAGGCGATATCATCCTCGAACCAACGTGAAGTAATTGTTTTCGTTTCTGTGTAAAAACGAATACCTTGCTTACCGTAGGTGTGTTGGTCACCGTAGAATGAACCTTTCCAACCTGTGAAAGAGAAAAACGGGAGTGGCACAGGAATTGGCACGTTGATACCAACTTGACCTACTTCGATTTCATGTTGGAATTTACGTGCAGCAGCGCCGCTTGATGTGAATAACGATGTACCGTTACCGTAAGGCGAGTTATTGATAAGCTCAATCGCCTCTTCAAGAGTATCTACAAACATACAAGCCAATACAGGACCAAAGATCTCTTCTTTGTATAAATCCATCTCTGTTGTTACATCAGTAAATAACGTTGGACCAACCCAGTTACCTTGCTCGTAACCTTCAACAGTAAAGTCAGAGCCATCAATTAAGCACGTTGCACCTTGTGATTTACCACTTGCGATCAGTGATAAAATACGGTCTTTAGCTGCTTTTGATGTTTGTGGGCCGTAAGCCGCGTTGGCATCATCCCATACACCTGGGCGTACGTTTTCAAAGCCTGCTTTAATTTCATCAACCCAGTCTTTAGCTTGACCAACAAACACAGCAACGGAAATACCCATACAGCGCTGACCCGCAGCACCTACAGACGCACCGACTAGGTTATTTACAACATGCGATTTACTCGCATCTGGCATAATAACCATGTGGTTTTTTGCACCAACACAAGCTTGTACGCGTTTAAGGTTTGCTGTGCCTTTTGAATAGATGTATTCACCCACACCACACGAACCAACAAATGAAATAGCACGTACTGCTGGGTCTTCTAATAAACGGTCAACTTGTGGTTTTGTACCGTGAACAACTTGTAACACCCCTTTTGGCGCGCCCGCTTCAACAAATAGTTCAGCTAAACGCATTGGTGTTAGTGGATCTTGCTCTGATGGTTTAAGAATAAAGGTGTTACCACACACAATAGCCAGTGGGAACATCCATAATGGGATCATCGCAGGGAAATTAAATGGCGTAATACCCGCACATACACCCAGTGGCTGCATGTAAGAGTAAGTATCGATTTTACGCGCTACGTTTTCCATTGTTTCGCCCATCATTAGTGATGGTGCATTGGCTGCTTGCTCAACCACTTCAATACCACGCCAAACATCGCCTTTGGCGTCTTCAAAAGTTTTACCCAGCTCATGACAAATAATCGTCGCAAGCTCGTCATGGTTTTCTTTTAGTAGTGCAGCGTATTTCATCATAATGCGCGCACGCTCAGAAATTGGCACTTCTTTCCATGTTTTAAATGTTTCTTTTGCAGAGGCAATGGCTGCATCCATTTCAGCATCCGTTGCACACGGAACTTGCGCTAACACTTCTTGGTTTGCAGGATTGATAACATCAATCAACTGCGTTGAACTTGATTGGGTAAATTCGCCGTTGATAAATAAAGGTACTTGGTGCATGAGGCACTCCTCCCCAGTGGGTATAAAGAGGCCGCAACATGATAGTTTTTAAAATACGTTGCGGCTGTGAGAGATTAAAATTCTAAAGCGATTAAATAGCTTCGATTGCCATAGCAACAGCTTCACCACCACCGATACACAGTGAGGCAACACCTTTGCTAAGACCACGATTCTTTAATGCATGAATTAAGGTAACTAAGATACGCGCGCCGCTTGCACCAATTGGGTGACCAAGTGCACAAGCACCGCCGTTTACGTTTACTTTGCTTTCATCAAGTTTTAACTCGTTAATTGCAAGCATAGTCACCATGGCAAACGCTTCGTTGATTTCCCATAAATCAACATCATTCACAGACCAACCTGCTTTTTCTAAAAGCGATTGCATCGCGCCAACCGGTGCTAAAGTAAATTCGCTTGGAGCCTGAGAATGTGTGCTGTGAGCAACGATACGGCAAAGTGGCGTTAAACCTTGTGCTTTAGCATCTGATTCACGCATTAACACTAGCGCTGCTGCACCATCAGAAATTGATGACGAGTTTGCAGCTGTAATCGTGCCATCTTTTTTGAATGCAGGACGTAAACCTGGGATTTTATCAGGGCGTGCATTGCCTGGTTGCTCATCAATCTCAACGGTCACATCACCTTTACGTGTAGAAATAGTGTGCGCTGCAATTTCATTATCAAATGCGCCTGTCTCAATCGCGCTGTTTGCTTTAGTCAGTGAGCTAAGTGCAAAGTTATCCATTTGTTCACGACCAATTGAATATTGATCGGCAGTGTCTTGTGCAAAACAACCCATTGCTTTGTTGTCGTAAGCATCTTCAAGGCCATCACACATCATGTGATCTTTTACTTCGCCATGACCCATACGCATACCTGAACGTGCATTCGGTAACATATAAGGCGCATTACTCATGCTTTCCATACCACCCGCAACAGCGGTGTTTATAGAGCCTGATTTAATTAAGTCATGAGCAAACATTGCAGCTTTTAAGCCTGAGCCACAAACTTTGTTGATTGTTGTTGCGCCAGTACCTTGATTAAGGCCCGCTTTTAACATTGCTTGGCGAGCAGGTGCTTGACCAAGACCAGCTGGTAATACACAGCCCATGATCACTTCGTCAATCTTATCGGCAGATAAACCGGCTTGCTCTAAGCTACTTTTAATAGCTGTAGCACCTAAATCAGTTGCGTGTGCACCACTTAGTGCGCCCATAAAACCACCCATAGGGGTACGTTTTGCGGCAACAATAACAACGGCTTCAGTAGTCATAATTGGCTCCATGTAAGTGGTTATCATCATGTGTTCAAATCATGTGTAACCAAACAGTTAATTTGTTATAGTTTAATTTCGATTTAATTCAGCATACATAATATTTACGTTTACGCCAACGTAAATCTAAAATCAACATTTTTGCGGCCGGCAAAACTGTAAACTTATCTGTATTTTGTTGTATGAAAAATCGAACATCTGCTTACAAGGCTAGATAAATAAAGCTTTTCAACAAATCCAACCAGTTATCTTTATAAGTCTAAAGTATAACTCCTAAATCACCCTTTACCTTTACGTAAACTTCACTTATATTGGTGTTATTCGAATGAGGTAAATAAATCATGAAACAAGACAATCAAACAAACTTTGAAAGCGCAGCAGTTGAACCTGCAAGCAATGAGCAAACGTTTAGTATCAGCGAACTAGCAAAAGAATTTGATATTACAACCCGCTCTATCCGCTTTTATGAAGACCAAGGCCTGATCTCACCTGATCGCAATGGTCAAACCCGTATTTATTCAAAACGCGACAAAGTAAGACTAAAACTTATTCTACGTGGTAAACGCTTAGGTTTTACCTTGGCTGAAACGGGCCGTTTGTTTGAACTTTACGATGCAGATAAATCAAGTGCTAAACAGCTAGTGACTATGCTTGACCTTATCGCAGAGAAAAAAGCGGACCTGAGCCAACAAATGGACGACATTAAAGTTGTACTGATGGAATTGGTTACAGCAGAACGCCGCTGTCGTGAAACCCTTAATAATTTAGACGAATAACCTGACAACAATCTCGTCAACAGACTCTCACAGGAACACACATTATGAGCACTATTTCACTATACAAAGAAATGAACTTCGGACTTGGCGAAACAGCAGACATGATCCGCGATCACGTTAATAGCTTTGCGAGCCAAGAAATTGCCCCACTTGCAGAACAAACCGATATAGACAATTCCTTCCCTAATCAACTTTGGCCACAGCTTGGCGAAATGGGATTATTAGGTATGACAGTACCTGAAGAATTTGGCGGTGCGGGCCTTGGTTACCTTGAGCATGTAATCGCAATGGAAGAAATTAGCCGTGCAAGCGCATCGATTGGTTTAAGTTATGGTGCTCATTCAAACCTATGTGTTAACCAAATCAACCGTAATGGGTCACAGGCTCAAAAAGAAAAATACCTGCCTAAGCTTATCAGCGGTGAGCACATTGGTGCCCTTGCGATGAGTGAGCCAAATGCGGGTTCTGATGTTGTATCAATGAAATTAAAAGCCGAGAAAAAAGGCGATGTGTTTGTACTTAACGGTAACAAGATGTGGATCACGAATGGTCCAGATGCCGATACCTTTGTTATCTATGCAAAAACAGATTTAAATGCTGGCCCTAAGGGCATTACAGCGTTCATCGTTGAACGTAACACACCAGGATTTTCTACTGCGCAGAAACTAGACAAACTTGGTATGCGTGGCTCTAACACATGTGAATTAGTGTTCGAGAACTGCGAAGTACCAGCAGAAAACATTCTAGGTAACTTAAACGAAGGTGTAAAAGTACTTATGAGTGGCCTTGATTATGAGCGTGTTGTTTTAGCCGCTGGCCCGCTAGGCATTATGCAAGCATGTATGGACATTGTGGTTCCTTATATTCATGAGCGTAAACAATTTGATAGCCCGATTGGTCAGTTCCAGCTTATTCAAGGCAAAATCGCTGATATGTACACGCAAATGAATGCAGCTCGTTCATACGTTTACACGGTAGCTCGTGCATGTGATCGCGGTGAAACAACACGTAAAGATGCTGCTGGTGCGATTTTATATGCCGCAGAGCTGGCGACTAAAATGGCCCTTGATGCTATCCAAATCTTAGGTGGTAATGGTTATATCAACGAATACGCGACAGGTCGTTTATTACGTGATGCAAAACTATATGAAATTGGCGCAGGTACATCTGAAATCCGCCGCATGCTAATTGGTCGCGAATTATTCACTGAAAGCCGATAGGACCTTGTTATGACGATTTTAAAATCGAGTGTAAATCCACACGATCCGCAATTTTTGCAAAATCACGACAACATGGCCGCTCTCGTAAGTGATTTACGTGAAAAAGTAGCGGATATCCGTTTAGGTGGTGGCCCTGCCCTGATTGAGCGCCACCAAGGCCGTGGTAAGTTGTTTGTTCGTGACCGTATTGAAACGCTACTTGATGAAGGCTCGCCATTTTTAGAGATTTCACAATTTGCTGCCTTTGGCGTATATGAACAAGCTATTCCTTGTGCCGGTGTTGTGGCTGGGATTGGTCGTGTGAAAGGCGTTGAATGTATGATCATCGCCAATGATGCAACCGTAAAAGGCGGTACATACTTTCCACTAACAGTGAAAAAACATCTACGTGCCCAAGATATCGCAGAGCGTTGTCATTTACCGTGTATTTATTTAGTTGATTCAGGCGGTGCAAACCTGCCTGAACAAGATGATGTATTTCCAGATAAATTACACTTTGGCCGTATTTTCTATAATCAGGCACGTATGTCTGGTAAAGGCATTCCACAAATTGCGGTCGTAATGGGTTTATGTACTGCAGGTGGTGCTTATGTACCAGCGATGGCTGATGAAAGTATTATCGTAAAAGAGCAAGGCACAATTTTCTTAGCAGGCCCGCCACTGGTTAAAGCGGCTACAGGTGAAGAAGTGAGTGCTGAAGAGCTCGGTGGTGCTGATGTTCACTGTAAAACATCAGGTGTTGCCGATCACTATGCTGAAAACGATGCCCATGCACTTTCGATTGCTCGCCAATGTATTGAACGAATTAATTATCAGCGCCCTACTGCACCGTTACTTGATGATGTTAAACCGCCGCGTTACGACATTAACGAAATTTACGGCATTGTGGGTACCGACCTTAAAAAGCCATTTGATGTACGCGAAGTGATTGCCCGTGTTGTTGATGATTCATCATTTGATGAATTTAAACGCTACTTTGGCGAAACCTTAGTAACTGGCTTTGCAAAAATCTTTGGTCACCCAGTCGGTATTGTTGCCAACAACGGCATTTTATTTAGTGAATCGGCGCAAAAAGGCGCTCACTTTATACAGCTATGTGCACAACGCAAAATTCCTTTGGTGTTTTTACAAAACATTACTGGCTTTATGGTTGGTAAAAAATACGAAGCCGAAGGCATCGCCAAACATGGGGCGAAAATGGTAACCGCTGTGTCATGTGCTGATGTACCAAAATTCACCGTATTAATTGGTGGCTCGTATGGTGCAGGTAACTACGGTATGTGTGGCCGTGCATTCGAACCAACCATGATGTGGATGTGGCCAAACGCCCGTATCTCTGTAATGGGTGGTGAACAAGCAGCAGGCGTTCTTGCACAAGTTAAACAAGATGGTTTAGCCCGTAAAGGCGAAAGCATGACTGATGAGCAAGTCAGTGAGTTTAAAAAGCCAATTATCGAGCAATACGAAAAACAAGGTCATCCATATTACGCCAGTGCCCGCCTTTGGGATGATGGCATTATCGATCCTGCTGATACCCGCAATGTATTAGGGCTTGCCTTAAGTGCAGCTAAAAATGCACCAGAGCGCGATTCGCAGTTCGGCGTATTTAGAATGTAATGGAGGCCTTATGTCAGTAACACTCGAAATAACAAAATCAAATGTGGCTGTACTGGTACTAAGTCGCCCTGAAAAACACAATGCATTTAACGAAGAAGTCATTAGTGAGCTGATCCGTTTAATTGAACACGCAAATAGCTGTGATGTGCGCGCACTGGTTTTAAAAACCGAAGGTAAGCACTTCTCTGCTGGCGCTGATTTAAACTGGATGAAGTCGATGGCTGGCAATGACTTTGCAGAAAACTTAGCGGACTCTATGCAGCTAGCAAAGCTTATGAAAGTCCTTGCTACAAGCCCTCACCCTACAATTTGTGCCGTACAAGGTGCTGCATTTGGCGGTGCGTTAGGCTTGATTGCGTGTTGTGATATCGCAATTTGCCAAGACGATGCACAGTTTTGCTTAAGTGAAGTAAAGCTTGGTCTTATTCCTGCAGTTATCAGCCCTTATGTCATTAAAGCTATTGGTGAGCGCGCTGCACGTCGTTATTTTTTAACGGCAGAGATTTTTGACGCGCATACAGCCAAGCAACTGGGTTTAATTCACCAGATCACCGGCGATTTACAAACAGCGCTCGATAAACACTTACAAAACCTTGTGAACAATGGCCCTATTGCTGTTAAAGCAGCGAAGCAGCTAATCAATGATGTCGCTGGCAACGTAATAGATGATGCGCTGATTGAGTTAACCGCTGAGCGCATTGCGCGGATTCGTGTATCTGAAGAAGGCCAAGAAGGCCTAACTGCATTTTTTGAAAAACGTGCCCCTAACTGGCAGAAATAGGAACCATTATGACAACAAAATCATTGAAAAAAATTCTCGTTGCCAACCGTGGTGAAATTGCCTGCCGAGTTATGCGTACAGCTAAACAAATGGGCTTAACAACGGTTGCAGTGTACTCAGATGCTGATAAACATGCTCAGCACGTAAAGCTTGCTGATGAGGCGTATCACATTGGTCCTGCGCCAAGTAAAGACTCATACTTAGTGGCAGACAAAATCATCGATGTGGCAAAACAAGCAGGTGTTGATTGTATTCACCCAGGTTATGGTTTTTTATCTGAGAACTCTGACTTTGCGCTCGCGTGTGAGAAAAATGATATCGCCTTTATTGGCCCGCCAGCATCCAGCATTGAAGCCATGGGTTCAAAAACCCGCGCTAAAGAAATTATGCACCAAGCAAATGTACCTTTAGTGCCTGGTTATTATGGTAACAATCAAGATACTGATTTCTTACAAGCTGAAGCTGAAAAAATTGGTTACCCGGTACTGATTAAAGCTGCTTTTGGTGGCGGTGGTAAAGGTATGCGAGTTGTAGAACACGCTAAAGACTTTATCGGTGCACTTGAAGGTGCAAAACGTGAAGCAAAAGCCGGTTTTGGTAACGATTTAGTACTGTTAGAGCGTTATGTCACCAAACCTCGCCATGTTGAAGTACAAGTTTTTGCCGATAGTCATGGTAACTGTGTGTACTTAGGCGACCGAGACTGCTCATTACAGCGTCGTCACCAAAAAGTAATTGAAGAAGCCCCTGCTCCGGGTTTATCTGATGCACTTCGTAAAGAAATGGGTGAAGCTGCGGTACGTTGTGCCCAAGCGATTAACTATCGCGGTGCAGGTACGGTTGAGTTTTTACTTTGCGGTGATGAATTCTTCTTCATGGAAATGAACACCCGTTTACAAGTAGAGCACCCAGTAACAGAAATGGTTACTGGTGTTGATTTGGTGAATTGGCAAATCAACATTGCGGCAGGTGAAGCATTACCACTTAGCCAAGCAGATATTCAACTGCAAGGTCACAGCTTTGAAGCGCGTATTTATGCAGAAGATCCAAGTAATGACTTTATTCCGTGTTCTGGTCACATTGATGCTCTATTTACACCGAACGAATCTGAATTTGTACGTATAGATACAGGGATTGCCGCGGGTGATGAAATTAGCCCGTTTTACGATCCTATGATTGCTAAGTTAATTGTTCATGATGATAACCGTGAGGCTGCGCTTGGGCGTTTATCAAAAGCACTAGAGCAATTCCACCTAGCAGGTTTTAGCTGTAACGTTAATTTCTTACATAATCTTGCTAACCACCCAACTTTTCAAGCAGGTGCACCCGATACGCACTTTATTGAAGACCAAGGTGAACGCCTTGTTGCTAAAAGCGAGCAACAATCTGTTATTGCAACTGTTGTGGCAGCCTATGCGTATGCACATCAACTCAAGGGTGAAAGCAGCAGCCCATGGCAACAATTAACAGGCTTTATGCTAAACAGTGACGCTAAAACAACAATTCCGTTTGTTGATTTAAATGTTCATGCTGTTAAGGCCTCAGAAGGCTTTAAAATCAACCTAGATGGAGTTGACTATACAACTTCAGGTAGCATTGAAAATGGCCTTGCGGACTTAGTCGTTAATGGCGAAAAAGTTGTGGCTCATATCAATCAAACAGACTCTCACATCACAGTGATGTACAAAGCACAACAAACAGTGCTAGAGCTGATTGATAAACACTATATTAGTGAACACGAAAGTGATGCACTACCACTTGCTGCGCCACTCAATGGTACTGTTGTTAAGCATTTGGTTGAGGTGGGTAGTACGGTTGCTAAAGGTGATGCGGTCGTCATTATTGAAGCTATGAAAATGGAATACACACTCAATGCCCCGCATGATGGTGTATTAACGAGCTATTGCTTTGCTGAAGGTGAACTGGTGAGTCACGGTGATATGCTCGCGATCGTTGAAGAGCCGGAGGCGTAATGGCACAGTTTCCTGATTTTGTTCGCATTGTAGAAGTTGGCGCCAGAGACGGTTTGCAAAATGAAGCAGCCGTTAGTACTCAAGATAAAGTCACTCTTATCAACGCTCTTGCTGAAGCAGGCCTTAAAGATATTGAAGCCGGCGCATTTGTGTCACCTAAATGGGTGCCACAAATGGCTGACTCTAGCGATGTAATTAGCGCGTTAAATTTGCCTAGTGTTAACTTAAGTGCCCTCACCCCAAATTTACGGGGTGCAGAAGCAGCAAAACAAGTCGACATTCAAGAATTTGCTATCTTTACAGCGGCAAGTGAAGCGTTTTGTCAAAAGAACATTAACTGCTCTATTGATGAAAGTATTGATCGCTTTAAAGATGTGATGGCTTTTGCCAAAGCGAATAACATTCGTGTTAGAGGTTATGTGAGCTGCGTTATGGGTTGCCCATATCAAGGTGATGTCGACTACAATGATGTATTAAAAGTATCACAAAGATTACTTGAGCTTGGCTGTTACGAAATTAGCCTAGGTGACACCATTGGTGTAGGTACAGCAAAAAAAGTCGATGAGTTATTAGATTTACTCTTGCAACATATTGATAAATCTAAACTCGCTGTACATTTTCACGACACCTACGGGCAAGCGCTCACAAATATTTACACCGCCCTAAGCCGCGGTATAGCAACGGTTGACAGTGCTGTTGCAGGCCTTGGTGGTTGCCCTTATGCCAAAGGCGCGTCAGGAAATGTTGCCACTGAAGATGTAGTTTACTTACTGCAAGGGCTTGGCATAGAGCATGGAATTGATTTAGAAAGACTGGCGAAAGCTGGTTGGGCTATTTGCAGTGCATTAAATAAACAACCTGTCAGCAAGGTATCACTTGCTCTAAAGAACACTCAGAATAATTAAGGAGTAGGCTCATGGCCGGTTTCGATAAAGTGGTTTCAAGTTATGAAGCTGCAATGGAAGGTTTAAAAGATGGCGATACTATTATCGCTGGTGGCTTTGGCTTGTGTGGTATTCCTGAGGGACTTATCAGTGAAATTAAGCGTAAACAGACTAAAAATCTAACCGTTGTTTCAAACAACTGCGGTGTTGATGATTTCGGCTTAGGTATTTTACTTCACGATAAGCAAATTAAAAAAATCATCGCGTCTTATGTAGGTGAAAATGCGCTTTTCGAAAAACAACTACTCGATGGCGAAATTGATGTGGTTTTAACACCACAAGGTACACTCGCAGAGAAGATGCGTGCCGGTGGTGCGGGTATTCCTGCGTTTTATACTGCTACAGGTTACGGCACTCCGGTTGCAGAAGGTAAAGAAGTCAAAGAATTTGATGGTCGCCCGTATATCTTAGAAGAGTCAATTACGGGTGAGTTTGCCATTGTTAAAGCATGGAAAGCCGACCGCTACGGTAATCTTGTATTTCGCCACACAGCTATGAATTTCAACCCGATGGCCGCGACAGCAGGTAAAATTACCGTTGCTGAAGTTGAAGAAATTGTTGAGCCAGGTGAACTTGAGCCAAGCCAAATTCATACCCCAGGTATTTATGTTAATCGCGTGATCAAAGGTGACTTTGAAAAACGCATTGAACGTGTAACAACTCGCGATTAAGGAGCAATAAAATGGCATTATCACGTGAACAAGTTGCAATGCGTGTTGCACAAGAGCTACAAGATGGCTATTACGTAAACCTAGGTATTGGTATCCCTACTCTCGTTGCTAACTATGTACCTGAGGGTATCGAAGTTATGCTGCAGTCTGAAAATGGTTTATTAGGCATGGGTGCGTACCCATCAAAAGACCAAGTTGATGCAGATATGATCAACGCGGGTAAAGAAACCGTGACAGCAGCCACAGGTGCAGCAATATTTAATAGTGCAGATAGTTTTGCCATGATACGGGGTGGTCATGTAGACTTAACGGTCTTAGGTGCATTTGAAGTTGACCAGAACGGTAACATCGCATCGTGGATGATCCCAAAAAAGCTAATTAAAGGCATGGGTGGCGCGATGGACCTCGTTGCTGGCGCGAAGAATATTATTGTTACGATGACTCATGCAAGCAAGCATGGCGACTCTAAGTTATTAGAAAGTTGCACTTTACCGCTAACTGGGGTTAACTGTGTAAAGAAAATCGTAACTGATTTAGCCGTACTAGAAGTTAAAGACGGCGCATTTCATCTAATCGAACGCGCTCCGGGCGTGTCAGTAGATGAAATAATTAGCAAAACGGCAGGCAAATTGCTTGTTGAAGGTGATGTTCCAGAGATGGTTTTTTAAACCACTCACATCCCATGTACCGACCTCATTCCCAGTGCCAATGGCGCTGAGTTACCCAAAATCCCTCGCAAGAGGGATTTTTTTTATCTAACATTCACGTTTCGCCGCACCATTTTGTCACATAAATAGTATAAAATGCCCTGCTTTAGTGAATTGGCAGTATCTAATACTGAGACTATGACCTAATAGCTAAAACTGCTAAGATCACTTTTTTGCTAAACATTTGCCTAAACATAGATTAAACGAGCGATTCGCGACTGTTTTTTATACAATATGGCAAGAGTTAGCTATATTCATTCTTTAATATCTATTTTTTTACATTTTGGGATAATAATTGCTTAGCAGTTAATTAACTAACAAGCGCTTTTGAGACTTACTGAAATTAACTATGCAAACACCTATTCGTGGCCTACGCTCATTTTGTTTTGCTGCACGCACCCTTAGCTTTAAAGATGCAGCAAACCAACTTTACCTTACACCGTCTGCCGTAAGCCATCAGATCAAACAATTAGAAGAACAATTGGGTATTGAACTGTTTGAACGTCAAACCCGTTCAATTCGGCTGACAGCTGCAGGCAAGAATTTTTATGACTCTGTATCGCCGCTTATTAAAGCGCTAGAAAAAACCATCAACGAGTTTAGTCAATTACAAGAAAATGTAACTATCAGTATTACGCTACCTGAGTTTTTCGCTAGTGAGCTTTTAATGCCAAAACTAAGCGAATGGACAAGCGATCATCCAAATACAAACTTACAGCTTAATACCTTAAAAACGCGTAAAGAGCTGACTAAACAAAGTGACTTGTCGATTGTATTGTCTTCGTCTAAACCGCATGAAGGCGTTGTTCATGAGCTGTTTTCACTCTCGTACACACCAGCTTGCAACAAAGAAAACTGGCAAGCATGGCAAGAAAACCCGTTTCAGGCTTTAAATGAAGTTCCACTCATTCTTCATAAAGCACGCCCTTGGGCTTGGCACCAATGGGCAGAGCATGCTGGTATTGATGACTTTGCACCAAAGCAAATTATTCAGGTTGATAGTATGTTTGGTGTGGCACGTGCGGCGCAACAGGGTATGGGTATTGCCCTAATCCCCTTGCCAATTAGTCAAACTTGGTTTGATGAGCAATGGCTATTTAATTTCACAGATATGCCATTAAAAACAAAAGATAAATATTACTTAGTGCAACACGATCCTAGTGAAACCAATGCACAATTAGAGTTATTTATTAAATGGATGCTTGATACCTTTAAACATCTTAAATGATAAATCGTAAAGACCCTCAATATCATTGAGGGTCGTTTATTGAAAATTTAGCTTTTAGACTTGCTGACTAAGATACTCACTTTATTTTCACCTATTTCAAAAGATGATTGTTTACCATATTCCACAATAAAAGAAGGTGTAAAATTGCTGTCAGCGAGTGTGATTGATGTTTCTACAGCTGCCGTATTATTTTGTTGTGGTATCACTGTAATTTCATAGCTAAACCCCTCACCTATAGAGATGGTCGCAGGTTTTTTTTCTTCCACCAGCATTACTGGCGATGCTAATAGCTCATTCGCTTTATAAACAGATGTTTCAACTTGAAAGCTATCAGCTGCGAAACAGCTCGTTGATACTAGCAACGCTCCAGCTATTAAACCTAACTGTTTGTTCATATAAATTTCCTTATCTCAATTATAGGGTTTATCCGTAATCAATATCAGTTACTAGGTTTATTTGATACAAGAAATTTCAGAATGTTAACTATCACAATCAAAGCTCTCTATAATACACATCAATGGTATGTGATATAGCTTCATACCGGTTATTTTCGTGTTTAAAACAGGCTTTGCGCAGTTCCTTCTCTTCGTAGTTTTTACCTGCCACGACGACTTGATCGAGAGTTTGTGAATTTGCACAGAATTGATTTGATGAAATTGTTTCTACTTTGACTGATTCAGCTTTTGAACGCGGTAATGAACTAGGCTTAGGATTTTGCTTCATGCCTTCAAGTAACTGAGCTTTAGTAACAGGCACAGTATCTGACCCTATGCCTGGAATATGCAATGTTTGTCTAATGGTATAGTTTTTACTTAATAATGGCGTAAACAAAGATACATCGTTGCTCAAATAAGCCTGCTCAAAATTAAGATAAACAGCCACTTTATCTTCAGCTGCATTGGCAATAACAGGCCCTAAAAATAACAACGCAAATATCAGTTTCATGGTTATACGCTTATTCAGAATAAATTAAGTTATCAACTACACATACCATCATAAAGTACCGATTTTATTTTTAATTAACAACAATTTGTTTGTTTTGCGTACTCTACTCCTTTATTGTTCTTTATCGTAAACATTACCTATTTAAACCCTGTATCTGCTTTATCGGGGTCAGATCATCGGGGTCAGATCAGACGGCTGACGGCTGACGGCTGACGGCTGACGGCTTAAAACTAATTCATTACATTAGACTAAAGTCTATAGGTTAAATTTCTTCATCTATTAGGTCATTTTTTATCGTTTGTTGAATCAGCGCTGTTCAATTAAAGTTCAGTTGTCGGCGATTGATACCGATTTAAATAGAGGAAATGATTATGTTTAGTACACTTATGAAAGGCGTTGCACTTAGCTCTTTATTAACTTGTTCAGCTATGGCAGTGGCTGATCAAAGTGACTACAAATTGATGGTTATTGACCAATCTACACAAGCATCAGTAGAGACTAACCGTCAATACGAATTAGCATTTAACCAATGTGCGTTAAGTGTTCAAGCGAAGAATTTTACAGAAGCTGAAGCGCTTTGTTCAAAAGCAATCAGTTTACTTAGCACAAGCAAAGTACCTGCTTATAAGCGTCGTGAATTAACGTCATTTGCGTTAAGCAACCGCGGTGTAGCTCGCATCATGTCTGAAAACGACACAGCTGCATTGTCTGACTTTTACGAAGCAGTACAAATTTCAGGTAACGAGTTAGTTGAACACAACTTAACACGTGCGAAAAAGAACTTAGCGTTATAAGTTCTCACAGAATTGTGTTGTCTCAAAACCCAGCCTCGGCTGGGTTTTGTCGTTTGTGTACCGATCATTTTTTGCTTCTTGCAAATTCGAGGAGCAATCTAGAAATTAAGCTAACGAAGCTTACCTTATGCTTCAGACAATGCTTGCTTGTAACTTAAATCAAAATGTTTGAGCAACTGATTCAGGTAGTTCAGATTTATCTGGTTAGGTTTAAAGCTTTGTCCCTTTTCAATATTTGCTATGTGTTTTTTTAGTTTTGCTTTGTCTTTATTCCAAAAAGCAATATTTCCTAACACAAAGTCATTCCAATACATTTTTGAACCACTTAGCTCTTCATCGGGATCCAATACTTTTTTTGCGTGAAAAACGGCTTGTTGATAATCACCAGCTAGCCCTTCCATTTGCGCTAAATGCCACGTTAATGAGCTTTCTTTTGAATTATTGTGAGAGATAAAACGTTTTATCAGAATTGCGGCTTCAGCATGGCAACCTGATTTTTCTAACAATCTAAACCCAGCATCGTATGTCTGATCAAATTGTTGGTATGTGAGGTTCAAATCGTCTTTTAACCTTTCTTCAAGTGCTATTTTACAATCAGCAAAAGCAAGATTTGATGTAAATAATAACCCGATTGATAAAAGTCCTGTTTTCATAATTCTGTCCTTAATTATACTAGTGCCTTATAACATAACACTGCAATCAAACGCTAAGTTCACCACGAACTAAAAGTAGTTGGTTCCATGTAACCTTTAAATTCTTGTTATTTCTCTAGCTCATGGTAAACATTTGGATTCCAAATTTGCATGAACATCTCTGGATTCTTAATTGGTTGAAAACCATATTGCGCGTACAAACCATGCGCATCTCTTGTTGCCAATACCATACGCCTTAAGCCTTGAAGCTCTGGGTGAGAGACAATGCTCTCAACAAGCCACTTGCTCAAACCTTTGCCTCGATGACTCTCTACTATGAATACATCAGCAAGATAGGCAAATGTTGCTTTGTCTGTTATGAGGCGGGCAAAACCTATTTGATAATCATGGCTATCATAGACACCAAAACAAAATGAGTTTGAAATGGCTGTTTCTAGCGTCTGCCTTGGTATTTCGGACGCCCAATAGCTTTTTGAAATAAAACCGTAAATTACTTCAAAATCGAGGTCAGTTTTATCTGTGCTGATTTTATATCCTTGCACCAGAATTCCTTTTTGATGTTAACACCTGTTATTCAAGAGGTTTAGTTTTAACAAAGTTACTAACCGATTGCTACATATATAATTAAAACGCTTTTTAACAGGATATAGCCTACTGACACAAACACTACCACAACGTAAAACCATTACATTGCCATTAAATTTATCAATAATAGATTTGCAGGTTGTATATAAGGGGCTTTAATACGCCCCTAATTTAATGAATTTTTACAAACGCTTTATGAGTTGATCTACTTTTGCCACAACAGGCCATGCTGATGATTGAAAATTCCCCAAAACAACTAAAATATAGCCTTTTTCTTGATACATATTTAACCTTGCTGTCATGCCTAAATGGGACCCATTATGACCAACAGTTGTATTCCCTGCTGAACTTCTCACAGAGAAACCATATCCCCAGTTTGGTGCATTTAGCTCAGGTTTTGCTGATAAGGCTTTATTAGAGAGTTCACGACTTACTAGTTGAGCATTTTGCATTGCCAGGGCGAATTTGTGTAAATCGCCTACAGTTGAATAACCTCCACCTGCAGGTCCCCCTTTTACCGATTGAAACATCAAATTTTCAGTTACTTGACCAGTTTCGACAGAAAACCAATAATTACGGGCAGTATTTTTAACAGGCACATCTAAGTCATAACTTCCGCTTTGTTGCATGTTAGCTTTTTTATATACATTTTCATTTATGTAATCATAGTAATTTTCACCAGTTACATTCTCAATCACCTGACCAAGTAGAACCATACCCGTATTGCTGTAACGCCATTCAGTTCCGGGTCAAATGTAGCATCAATTGAAGTGTATAAATGTTGGATATCTTTAAGAGAGCGCACCTTATTTTGTATCTCGTCATAGCCAGAAATATTACCAATCCCTGATGTATGGCTTAATAAGTGTCGAATCTTAATTTTGCTAAAATCACCTTTCCCTAAAATGCTTTTATCAATAAATTTAGTGAGCGGATCATCAAGCGATACTTTGCCACCTTCTATTAGCTGTAAGATAGCGACGCTAGTAAACATTTTGTTCATTGAGCCAATTTGAAACTTCGTTTCTAAGTTATTTTTCACATCATAGCGACGTGAAGCAAAGCCATATGCAGCGCTAAACAAAATGTCATTATTTTTAGCAAGTAATACCGTGCCAGAGAAACTACCTCTTTGCGCCAGTTTATCAGTATAAATTTTGATCTCCTCAATAAATTGTGACTCAGTTAAAGAGCCTTTTGAACCTTGGTTTTGTGGAGTTTCTTCAATAGACCACCCTGTTATTGCTTGAAATTGGTCATCATTAAAAAATAACACTACTTGATGCTGCATATCTGTATTCTTTGAATAAACTTTACTGATATGACGGATGCGATTAGTTGACGTATCAAGTTCTGTAGAAATAACACTCAACTCTCCATGAAAAAGCGCAACATTCATCGAATACCCAACATAACGGTCTTTACCTTTACCCTCCCAGCGAGCAAGAGAATTTGGCGAGAAGTTCTTTACTACAAATTTTTCGATCTTACCTAAATCTTTAGTGTTTAAAACCGTAATAAATTGACTTGCCAATTTGTTATAGTCTACCTCTTTCATTGCATGTGCTTTATGGCTAATAAAACACATAAAAAATATGAGCATTAGTAAATATCGCTTCACTTTACATTCCTTTTATTGTTTATTGAATAATATGGCGCTTGGCCTTTCGATACTTTTACTTTTGCGCATAACAAAAAGCGATGAAGTAGTGATTAAGAAAAGCTTAAGAAAACATTAAGCTGAAAATAACCAATAATAACAAATGGATAACTATCAACTTGAGTGAAAGTAAATTATCAAAACAATTTTTTCTTAATGACTCTTTAGTTAATTTTGAGACTGGCGAAATTCAAACAGATGGTAAAGTTGTTGTTTTAGAGCCTAAGGTGATGGCACTTCTTGAAGTATTTTCGCAAAAACCACATCAAGTGTTATCAGCAGAAATGCTTTTTGCTAATGTTTGGCCACAAGCTATTTTCAGTCCTAATTCAGTTCGCAGAAATATTGCTTTGTTAAGACAAGCGTTATCCGATGAAGAAAAGCACATTATAAAAACACACCCAAAACGGGGCTATAGTCTCGAGGCTGAAATACGTTTTCCTGATGAAAAAACGAGCACTCCATTAACAAAAATACATCAGATAAAAAATACAAAACTAGCACTCTTAATTATCCCTGCTTTGTTTATCATTATCTTCCTTTTCAATTTCCTTAACGAAGATAAACAGATTTCTTTAGAAGATCTTAAGCCTATTACTGCAAGCAATGAAAAAGAGCGTTACCTACAAGTTAGTCCTGATGGGCGTTTTATGGCTTACATACAAAATACCAATCGTCCTAATAAGCGAAGGCTTTTAATCAAAGATTTACAATTAAATTCATATAAAGAATTAAGTAAAGACTTAAAAGCGTTTACCTACCTTGCATGGGATACAGATACAAATACGCTTGTATATTCGTTTCAAGATGAAGGGAGTATTTCATTCAATCGACTGCAACTAGATTCAGAAGCGAACGTGATCAGCGAAGAAAAACTCTTTTCTCGTACAGATATAACCTGGAACAGCTTGTTTTTTATAGATGAACAAGAAAACCTTTTCTATTTAGCAAATCAAAACAGTTCCGAACACAGCCGTAATGTAAGCCTATATCAACATAACTTGATTACTGGCCATTCTTACGAAATTCTTCAACCAAGTGATGATTTCAAGCCCTACAAGCTCGCTTTATCACCTAACCAGAAACAATTAGCGATAATTGGCTTCAATGAAGATGCAATCTCGGAGGTAAAACTATTAAATTTATCGAGTTTTAACCTTGAATCAGTCGGTGAAATTGATCATAACTGGCACTTTATGACTTGGTTTAACGATGGTGAGTCTTTGTTATTGAGTAATGGCAGTGAGTTAAAACAACTTGAATTAAACGGCCAATTAACGACTCTTAATTTTAAAAGCTATAACTTTTTGATTTATCCACAAATCGTTAAGGACAAATTGTATTTTATTGAGGCTAAGTCTGATCAAGATATTTTGATTAGCGCTTTAGATTCACTCTCTACTCCTATAAAAATCGTAAACTCAAATACCATTGATAAAGAAGCTGCACTTTCACCTGATGAAAAACTCTTCGCCTACATGTCAATGAAAAATGGACTTCCACAACTTTTTATTAAACATATTGAGACTGAAGAAGAACAATTATTGTTCGTTAACACTGAGCAAGAATATGCTTTATCAAAACCATTATGGGACCCCTCTGGAACACGTATCGCAAGCAGTATAAATAACAAACCATTTCTTATTAAGCTAGAGGAAGACCAGTTCGCAATCGAATGGTTAAATGGAATCATTGGGTATCCAATCGGGTGGTATAAACAGTCAGATGCTATTTTGTTTGTTGATAAGAACACTCACAATGATGAAATAGTTAAATTTGATTTAGTTACTGACGAAATAGTGTCATTAAAAACGCAATTGAAAGATAAAGATATTTTTTTAAATCATAACGACGAATTACTGAGTTTTTCAAGTGGCCAAGTAATGACTGCTTCTGGTACCAATCTAATTGATAATACGCATTTTATTTCAAGCATTTACCCAATTAAAAATGGCTTCTATCTTCAATACAAAGAAAACGACTCTAGGACAATGAATTTTTACGATTATGAACTTGGTGTTCAAAATTTAAGTATTGATTTTGAAAAGTTTTGTGCGGATTTCTGTAGTCAAATAACTGCTATAAGCGGTAACACTATCTTACTCAAAGAACAAACTGATACAGCAGATATTTTAGTTTTGAATATTACATTAAATAAATAGCTTCAATCGTAACTAGCTGATCTAGAGTAAGTGTTTTCAACCAAACTGATCACATCAGTACATAAATAGCATTCACAAAACAAAGCTTATTGTGTTTGAAAGTAATTTTCAGACACTCTCCTCTCTAATTTTCACTACTAAATCGCTGAGAATTGAGTAATTACTCTATAGATTAAATTTCTTCATCTATCAGTTTTAATTTAATCGTTTGTTTAGCTTATAGGAATATTTTAAAGTTCACTCGTTGGCAAGAAACACCAACTTATTCAGAGGAAAACTATCATGTTAAAAACACTTGTAACCACTATTGCACTTAGCTCTTTATTAACTTGCTCAGCGATGGCAGTAGCCGATCAAGCTGATTATAAACTGATGGTTATTGAGCAAGCTCAAACTAACGATAATGCAACAAGCCAATACGAAACTGCCTTCAACCGCTGTGCATTAAGCGTTAAAGAAAAGAATTTTTCAGAAGCGGAAAGCCTGTGTACACAAGCAATTTCACTTCTAAGTACAAGTAAAGTACCTGGTTACAAACGCCGCGAATTAACATCGTTTGCGCTTAGTAACCGTGGTGTTGCACGCATCATGTCTGAAAACGATACTGCTGCACTTTCTGACTTTTATGAAGCAGTGCAAATTTCAAAAAATGAACTTGTTAATCACAACTTAAGCCGCGCAAAACAAAACTTAGCGCTGTAAAAGTTCCCCCAACCAAATTGTTGTCGAAAGCCCGGTTCTTGTGTGTTCTGACCGGGCTTTTTTTGCCTGTCATATTCTCATCTATAAAATACTTTTCTTCACCTAACGAGTGCGAATATCTCGTTTGTCAGTTTTATACCCTGTTTTCTAACTTTATAGAGTAAGCATATTGCTTACGCTAACAAGGAGAAAACAATGTTTAAATTAAATCTTAAACCCTGCCTATGGTTAATATTATTTGTTTGTTCAAATTTTGTATTCGCCAACAACAACGACTTTAAACTCATGGTTGTTGACGATAACGCAAGCTCAAAAGCAATTATGCAAGGTAACTTTGCTAATTCTTTAGAGACGATGAACGATGCTAACAACTATATCGTGCCATTTAATCGTTGCGTTGTGAGTGTGAAACTGAAGCAGTTTGATAAAGCTGATCAAGATTGCTCACAAGCAATCGCGATGCTAAAAAAAGTCAATGCTCCACACTATAAGCGTAATGAACTGACGTCTTATGCATTAAGTAATAGAGGTATTGCCCGACTAATGGCAAAAAATGATACGGCGGCCATTGCTGATTTTTATGAGGCTGTGCAGCTCAATAATAACGAGCTGGTGTCGTTTAACTTAAATCTCGCTAAACAGGAATTAAAATTGTGGTAATAAGTCATCAGGCTAAAAGAAAACCAGCCATGTCGGCTGGTTTTCTTACATCAATTACCTTTTAAGATTTATCTCTTGGCACAAAATCAAGCACGGTAGCATTAATGCAGTATCTGTCTTTACCTCTTGGCCCTTCACCTGGAAACAAATGCCCTAAGTGAATACCTGAGCTTTTTGATTTAAGCTCAATGCGTTGCATGCCATAACTATTATCTTCATGCATAGTTACACTGTCTTTTATCGGATGAGTAAATGAAAGCCAGCCGGTGCCTGAATTAAATCGATCTCGGGTATCAAAAAGTGGCACTCCACTTAACTTATCAATAAAAATCCCGTTAGGTGTATTTTTAAAGATATCGTATTGTTTACAAAATGGACTATCTGTTCTGGCATGAAATGCCACTCTAAAGGCTTCACTGTCACCCAGTTTAAATGCACCTAAGGCTTTGTAAAATTCATCTCTACTAACATAACCTTGTCTCCCATACACTTCTTCGCCGTTTTCAATAAATAAGAGTGTGGGTGTCGCCCATGTTGGGGTTTTAATTGTTAAACCATCGAGCTGATCAGCATGTCGAAAGGTCATAGGAATTGTTCCCATGTACTCATTTGCGACGTCTTTTTTAAACTTTTCACAATAAGGACAATAGCCTTTAGCATCAATCACCACAATTTGCTTGCCGGCCAATAAGGCTGTGTTATCAACATGCTGTTTTTTTACTGGCGTGAATACAACGCCTGTTGAATGATCCGGGCAATAACCATTCGGGTTTTTCTTTAAATAATCTTGATGGTAATCCTCTGCAGCATAAAACGCATCAAGTGGTTTTATCACAGTTACAATCTTGCCATACCCTGCTGCCGTTAATTTGCTTTGGTATTCACCTTTAAGTTTATTAGCAATCTCGAGTTGCTCGTTATTACTAACCAAAATTGTTGAGCGGTATTGAGTACCAATATCATTACCTTGGCGATTTAGCTGTGTTGGATCATGATTTTCAAAATAATGCTTTAAAAGTGATTGTGTTGTTAACTCGTTACTGTTGTATGTGACTTTAACAACTTCTGCATAATTGTTTTCATCAAAGCGCCGTGAGCTACGTGTTATATTCTTGTAGGTCGCTTTAAATCCATGCCCATCGGCATAACCTGATACAGCATCTAACACGCCATCCAGTGCTTCGTATCGTTTTTCTGCTCCCCAAAAGCAACCAGAGCCAAGCACAATCGATTCAATATGCCCTGTTGCGTTATCTTGCATTGTGTCAGCTTTAATTGGGCTGGTGGTAAAAATGGCACTGCAAGTAAATAGTGTCAGTAACATCGACTTAATTGTCATACTAATTTCCTCTTAAAAGCCTGTATTTAAAGCAGACCGAGCATAAGCATTAATAATTTCAGCTTAAACGCATGCAAACAGCTATTCACCGCTAACAATTTAACTCTTAACCTTATTTACGGTAAAACACAGCTTTTTAACATTGGGATATTAAAAAATGAAAATTGCACACAGCTTGTCTGCTATTGCATTAGGGTTAACACTTGCTACGCAAGTGAATGCCGCAGAGTTCACTTTTGCAAAGTCAATTAAGCCAAACGACACCACCTTAGTTTTATTTTTAGACACTGATAGTCAAGTTGCTAACTTTAATTATTTAAAGCCAGAAACCCAAACTCACCTAAATAAGGTCATTGAGTTCAGCGATTTTAAAGCAGGTTATGGCAAAACATTAGAAGTCATCGCTCCTAATGGCAGCGACCACCAGCGCATCTTACTTGTTGGCTTAGGAGAACAGCCAAAACTAGATGCAGCAAAAATGGCAAAACTCGGTGGTAATGTTCACGCTAAATTACAGTCTGCTAAACAAGCAACCGTAAGCCTAGATTTTTCAGAACTAAAAGACAGCGCAATCAATGCTAAATACGCAGCTGAATTTGCACATGGTGCGAATTTACGTGACCACCGTTTTGAGCAGTACAAAAAAGAACAAGACAGCCATGTTGTAAACTACACTGTCGACGTTGAAAATTTAGACCAAGCAGTCAAAACCCATAAATTACTACAACACATTGAACAAGGTGTATTTTTAGCACGTGATTTAACCTCTGAAGTTGCAACAGAAATGACGCCTGCTGACTTTGCTAAAGCGGCAAAAGAACTTAAAAAGCTGGGTGTTAAAATTACTGTTTTAGAACCTAAGCAAATTAAAAAGCTAGGCATGGGTGCACTTGAAGCAGTTGGCCGTGGTAGCGAAGAAGGTTCACGTTTAGTTGTTGCACATTATCAAGGGAATAAAAACACCCCTATCGCATTAGTAGGTAAAGGTATTACGTTTGATTCAGGTGGCTACAGCCTTAAAACTGGTGCTTCAATTGCCCGCATGAAATCAGACATGGCAGGTGCAGCTGCAGTACTGGGTACAGTTAAAGCAATGGCACTGGCAAAAGCAGACACAAACGTTGTTGCTGTCATGGGCATGGCTGCCAACATGGTATCGCAATTTGCTGTAGCGCCGGGTGATGTTGTAAGAACAGCCGAAGGTTTAAGTGTTGAGATTGTAAATACGGATGCCGAAGGCCGCTTAGTACTGAGTGATGCAATGTGGTATGCCCGCGATAAATTCAAACCAAGTATTATGGTTGATGTTGCAACACTAACGGGTTCTAAGATTGGTGCTGTAGGTAATGACTATGCGGCTGTATTCTCAGCTGATGATACGCTTGTTGAGCAACTAACTTTTGCGGGTAAGCAAGTAAACGAAAACCTTTGGCGTTTACCGCTCGGTTACGAAGATGCATTAAAGTCTGATATTGCTGATCTTAAAAACATCGGTTCACATGGTCCAGGTGCAACCACAGCTGCAAGTTTCCTACAAAACTTTGCTGGTGACACGCGTTGGGTTCACATTGATATTGCTGGTAACGCGCTAAACTCAAAAGCGAAAGATGAACTTGCTGAAGGTGGTACAGGTTACGGCGTACGTTTATTGTCTAATTGGTTATTAAATAACGCAAATTAACCAAGTTAGTCATCGGCCAAGCGGTTATAACCGCTTGGCTATCTTGATTTTTTCTAATTAACGCTAAAGACGCATTTACATCATCAACATCCAGCCTATATGCTAATAAGCATCAAGGGATAATAATAAGATTGATACGCAATGACGACCGATAGAACACCCAAGATTATGGCGCTCACGACACACAGCATCTTTTTTGATGCCTATGAAACAGGCAGCGACACACTAACAACCCAAAAGAAAATATGGGCTTTAGCACAGTACTGTCAAAGCAGTGATGACTTTGTTGATATAGTCCCCGCCAATAATAACTTAACGCTTTACCTTAAAGAGCCCGCCCAACTTGCTGGCTGGCTGCCACGATTACTAGATCAATGGCATGAACTTAAAGCCAGTGACTTCAATTCGCGTCATCATAAACTCGCGACACGTTATGGTGGTGGATATGGACCAGATATCGCACATGTTGCTAAACATCATAATCTGTCTGTCGATGAAGTTGCTCAAATGCACAGTAGTGCCAAATACCATGTGTTGTTTCTTGGTTTCAAACCCGGCTTTGCTTATTTAGACGGACTAAACCCACAATTATTTACCCCTCGTCATGCTGAACCAAGGCTCTCGGTTCCAAAAGGGTCTGTTGCTATTGGCGGCGAACAAACCGGCATTTACCCAGAAAGCTCTCCTGGTGGCTGGCAAATTATTGGTCATACAGATTTTCGCCTATTTGATATTAATGCAGCCTCGCCCTGTGCGATAGAACCCGGTGATACTTTGGAGTTTGTTATTCAGGAGGTGTTAAAATGATCACCATCATCAAACCTGGCATGCAAATGTCTATACAAGATCAAGGGCGAACAGGCTCTCGCCATTTAGGCATTGGTCAATCTGGTTGCATTGACCCTTACGCGCAGATTATTACAAACCGTTTAGTCGGCAATGATGATAACAACCCCGTTATTGAAATTACATTAGGCCTTGCGGAAATTCAGTTCGATAACGATTACTACATCGCACTGCACGGCACAGATATGAAAGCCACCGTGAACGGCAATGCTGTTGAGCCTGGTTGGAGCTTCTACATAAAAAAAGGCGATGTACTAAAACTCAATGCTGCGCGCCATGGGTTTCGAAGTTACCTTGCTATTGGCGGGGACTGGCATTTACCAGACCCAATATTGAATTCTTACTCAACTGATATTTCAGCGGGATTTGGTGGCTTGACTGGTCAAGCTTTACAAGCTGGCGATAGTTTTGAGGTTACCCCTAAGTACAATACTAAAGTTGGCTTAGGCGCTATGCTACCGCCAAAGAGTACGCAAATACGTATTCATGCGGGACCTCATGCAGCACTGTTACCAAAAGACACTATCGTTAACTTTATTAATCATTCATGGCATGTATCGCCAAATAGTAACCGCATGGGCACAAGGCTATTAAGTGATGAATGCGACATTCGTCACACTGTTTCATTACCCTCTATGGCCGTTGCGCCGGGCTGTATTCAATTACCGCCAAATGGTGAACCCATCGTGTTATTAAATGATGCGCAAACGACAGGTGGTTACCCATTACTAGGCACAGTGATCGAAGCAGATCTTCGTCATTTTGCACAATTAAAACCTGGAGACTTCTTGCACTTTAAGTTTGTCACACTTAAAGAGGCCCATGCAGCACAAGAAAAGCTCACTGCACACTTAAATCAACTAGCGATAGCACTAAACTATATTAACAAGTAAGCCTAAATACTTTTTAAAAATAGCGAGCAAAGAAAACCTTTGCTCGCGTTGCCTTCACCACTTGTCTATACATTTAAATAATAAAAAATTCACATAACCCCTTGCACCAAACTTGTGCAGCGTTGATAGTAATAATAGCCTTTGTTACGGGTTCTATATCAGCCTATTTGTGTAAATCAAGCATTTAAACTGCTCATCCTTTAAACAATTACCCCATACTGGTGCAAAGCCGCCGCTTAAGGTGCATATTTTATTCTTAATTAATTAAAAAACCTGTGTGACTTAGGTAATTATTTCTGTTAAAACAAACATTCGCAGTTATATAAATTCTGTTAACTGCGCACATATTTGGAATGAGGAGTCACTATGTGTTCAATTTTTGGGGTATTAGATATTAAATCTGATCCCGTCCAATTGCGAAGTCAAGCAATTGAGATGTCAAAACTTTTAAGACACCGCGGGCCAGATTGGTCAGGGGTATATTCATCAGATAAAGCTATTTTAGTGCACGAACGTCTAGCGATTGTTGGCGTATCAAGTGGTGCACAACCTTTGTACAACCCAGAGCGTACAAATATTCTTGCGGTTAACGGTGAAATTTATAACCACAAAGAGTTAGCAGCTAACTTAGAAACAGATTTTACTTTTCAAACTCAGTCTGACTGTGAAGTTATCTTAGCTTTATACAAGCAAAAAGGCCCTGAGTTTTTAGATGATTTAAATGGTATTTTCGCCTTTTGTTTATACGACGAAGAGCAAGATGCCTACTTAATTGGTCGTGACCATATCGGTATTATTCCGCTTTATACGGGTCACGATGAACACGGTAACTTTTATGTTGCCTCAGAATTAAAAGCATTATCGCCAATTTGTAAACATATTGAAGAATTCCCGCCGGGTCATTTCTTATGGAGCAAAGATGGTCAACTTCGTAAGTACTACAGCCGTGATTGGCAAAGCTTTGATGCGGTTAAAGACAACGAAGCTAAAGCAAGCGATGTAAAAGAAGGCCTAGAGGCAGCAGTTAAACGTCAATTAATGTGTGACGTTCCATACGGTGTTCTATTATCTGGTGGTTTAGATTCATCTGTTATTTCAGCTATCACACAGCGTTTTGCTGCAAAACGTATCGAAGACAATGACGAATCAGATGCGTGGTGGCCAAAACTGCATTCATTCTCTGTGGGGCTTGAAGGGTCGCCAGATTTAGCAGCTGCACAAAAAGTGGCTGATATGATTGGCACGGTTCACCACCCTATTCACTTTACTATTCAAGAAGGCATTGATGCCCTTCGTGAAGTGATTTACCACATCGAAACCTACGATGTAACAACCATTCGTGCCTCAACGCCTATGTATTTAATGGCACGTCAGATCAAAGCCATGGGTATTAAAATGGTGTTGTCGGGTGAAGGTGCTGATGAATTGTTTGGTGGTTACCTTTATTTCCATAAAGCGCCAAATGCACAAGAGTTCCATGAAGAGCTTAACCGTAAAGTGTCTAAACTACATATGTTTGACTGTTTACGTGCTAATAAATCAATGGCAGCTTGGGGCGTGGAAGCACGTGTACCATTCTTAGATAAAGAATTTGTAGACGTAGCAATGCGTATCAACCCTGAAGCGAAAATGTGTAAAGACGGTAAAATCGAAAAGCACATTATTCGTGAAGCATTCGACGGCTATCTACCAGAAGAAGTGCTATGGCGTCAAAAAGAGCAGTTCTCTGATGGCGTAGGCTATAACTGGATTGATACGTTGAAAGAGTACGTGAGCGAGCAAGTAAGCGATCAAGACCTTGCTAATGCTAAATACAAATACCCGATCAATACGCCAGATTCTAAAGAAGCGTATTTCTATCGTAGTATTTTCGAAGAACACTTCCCTGGCGATGCAGCAGCTAAATGTGTTCCGCACGGCAAATCGGTTGCTTGTTCAACACCTGAAGCACTGGCTTGGGATGAGTCATTCCAGAACAATGCTGACCCTTCAGGTCGTGCTGCGGGCGTTCATAACGACGCCTATAAGAAGTAATGTTTTTGTGCTGCAAATCTTGTGTTTGCAGCACTTTCCTCTGAATTAAAATAATTTGATTTGAAATAATACTGTAATCAAATAATTATTCCCACCTGTAAAATCGTTCACAAATCCGTCAAAAACACATAAAAATGGCTTTTATTCGCCTATTTAGTGCTTAAACCATTTACATTTATTTTCGAACTCCTACACTAAAGACTAATATTTGGTACAAATTTATTTCGTCTACGAACTATTTTTAGTGTTCATACGTATAACTTGCAATGAAATAAATAGGTAGCAACCGGCCGTTTAGCTCTCTGCTAAACATAATCACAACAAGAGGTATTCATGAGCGAACATCATGACAAGTACAGTATCGACAATACCGACTACACTGTCGGTCAGGACAATGTACAAAAATGGGGTTTTGATGTGCACAACCCTGTTTTTGGCATCAGTGCGGGTTTAATCGCGCTATTTTTAGTGGCAACACTCATTTCAGATGCTGAAACAGCAAAAACAACCCTAAATGGCATTAAGAATGACATTATTAATAACTTTGATGGCTTTTTTATGTGGTCAGCAAACTTATTCGTATTGTTTTGCCTTGCGTTGATTGTTTCACCCTACGGTAATATTCGCTTAGGTGGCAATGACGCAAGACCATCTCATTCTCGAATTTCATGGCTAGCCATGCTCTTTGCTGCGGGCATGGGTATTGGCTTAATGTTTTGGGGCGTCGCAGAACCTGTGGCTTACTTTACAGGCTGGTACGAAACGCCACTCGGCGTTGAAGCTAACACCCCAGAAGCAGCCAAACTTGCAATGGGTGCAACCATGTTCCACTGGGGTCTTCACCCTTGGGCAATTTACGCGGTTGTTTCGCTTTCTCTCGCGTTCTTTTGCTATAACAAAGGCTTGCCGTTATCTATTCGTTCGATTTTTTATCCTCTTTTAGGTGACAGAGCCTGGGGTTGGCCGGGTCATATCATCGATATTTTAGCGGTACTTGCTACGTTATTTGGCCTTGCAACATCACTTGGCTTAGGTGCGCAACAAGCGGCTGCAGGTATTAATCATGTATTTGGTACTGATGCAGGAATTGGCTTACAAATTGGTGTTATCACTGGGGTAACGTTACTTGCGGTGATCTCAGTTGTTCGCGGTATTGACGGCGGTGTAAAATTACTGAGCAACGTTAATATGGTCATTGCCTTCGTCTTGTTAGTGTTTGTTGGTGTTGTCGGTTTTGCCGCGGCATTTGGTAATATCCCGAATACAGTAATGGGTTATGTTGAAAACATCATTCCATTGAGTAACCCGCATGGTCGAGAAGATGAAACATGGATGCACGGATGGACCGTATTCTACTGGGCTTGGTGGATTTCATGGTCACCATTTGTTGGTATGTTCATTGCGCGCGTATCTGAGGGCCGAACAATTCGCGAGTTCTTAATTGCCGTATTGCTTATTCCTACTATCGTTACCATCTTTTGGATGTCAATTTACGGTGGTATCGCCATTGAGCAAGTTATTGATAAAGTGGGTGTGCTAGGTGAGAAAGGCTTAACTGATGTACCTCTTGCTATGTTCCAAATGTTTGAAGCCCTGCCAATGTCGCAAGTGCTTTCGTTCATTGCAATTGTGCTAGTACTCGTGTTCTTTATCACGTCATCTGACTCAGGTTCATTAGTAATCGACTCAATTACCGCTGGCGGTAAAGTGGATGCGCCAGTGCCACAACGTATTTTCTGGGCAACAATCGAGGGCGCTATTGCAGCTGCACTTGTTTGGATTGGTGGCACTCAAGCTATCGAAGCTTTACAAGCCGGTGCAGTATCTACGGGCTTACCGTTTACCTTTGTATTGTTATTAATGTGCGTGAGTTTAATTCTTGGTTTGAGAACAGAGCCAAGAAACTAATCACAAAACTTTAAATAACAAAAAACGCCGCACTGCGGCGTTTTTTATTATTTAAGCTTTACCAACTATTTTTAAATACCCGACTAAAGTCAGTGCTACTCACGTTATATAAGTAACTCACCTAATGGTGTATCAGAGCGATAATGGTAGGCAAGCTGTGCTTGTAATAGCTCTGCGGTGGCTATGGCATCATTAAGCGCATTATGATTTTGATAGGCCGGCAATGAATACCGAATACGCGAGTCAGCTAATCGTACTGAGTCGAGCTTAGAATTAAATAACCGTCCTAGTATGCCTTGCTTTGCTTTAAGCGCTCGCGTTTCAAGGTCTAGCGTGTCTATAACTGCAAACTCAAGTCCTTCCCCTAAACGTGCTTGCAACGCTTGATATAAGAAGTGCCGTTCAATAGGTGCAAAATGAACCACAATCACTTTGCCTTTTAATGCAGCTAATAAAGGCTCCATGATAGAAGAAAAATCTGGTGCTTCACTCACTTCTGAGTGAGTTATACCATGAATAACAATCGACTCTGCAGCGAGCTTTTGCCGTGGTTGAACAATCCAATGCTTGCTGTATTTGCAAAAAATTCGCTTTGAATTAAAAGGCACTAATCCCACACTGACAATATCGTCACCATCAAAATTTAGACCAGTCGTCTCAAAATCTAGCGCGACCATAGGAACGTCGCTGATAGGCATGCTTAAATCATTGATGGCTGAAGAATAAAACTCTTGGATTAATGGCTGTTTACTTACCTTTAGTTGCTGCTGGTAGCGGCTTGGCCAATCAAGTTTAGCGCCTTGCTTTGCCATTATTTCATCCCTGAGTTAGCTGAGTATCTGAATTTAAGGAAATTCTGTGCTTTATCTAAAATCGCAAATGCCTCTTTAAGATTGCGCTGCTCAAAGGGTGATAGTAAATGAGGCTCAAGATCGTTATCAGGCGCTTCATCAAGTTTTTCAATTTGCCATGCTTGGTGCCTAATTCTTACCATCGCAATGTACTCTAGCGCATCACGTAAATCCTGCGCTTTACCCTCAGGAAGTAATTTGGCATCAATAATATCTTCTAGTCGCTCAAATGAATTCTGTTTACGGCTACCGATAGCTAATGCATGCACACGTATTACATCAGACAAAGGCGCTGTGCCACGGCGTTTTAAGTTCATAGAACGCTTGTGTTGCCCATTATGCTCTAACACAAAGTCTTTAAAGAAACCTAGAGGCGGTGTTCTGTTGCGCGCATTCGCAGCAAGGTTCGCCAAGAAACGTTTATTCTTACGCCCTTCTGTTGCGATAAAACGCTTAAGTTCATCAGCCCATTTGTTTTTACCGTACACACCGTCTAAATCAAAAAAGATCGAGCTGTGTAATAAAGCCTGCGGTTTTGGTTCGGCCATCCAATCTGCAAATTGTTCTTGCCACTGCTCGCGAGTTAAACGCCATTTTTTGAATGACGCCATGATTTCACCTTCACAGTACTTATAGCCACACTCAGCTAAACCATCGCAGACAAAGTCAGCCAAATTTTGAAAGTATTCGTCGTGTAATTCTTCGTTAAAACCATTATCGAGGATAATGGCGTTATCTTGGTCGGTAACGATTAACTGTTCATCACGTGCCATAGAGCCTAAAGCAATAAAACAGTATGGCACCGGTGGCGGGCCATACTTTTCTTCGGCTAAATCAAGTAAGCGTTGTTTAAATGTACGACCTATAACGGCCATGGCCGTACCTATCATGTGGGAGTTAGCATCCTCGTTCACCATGCGTACAAAGACATTAGGTAACTGCCTTGCATAGTGAGCTAAATCTTCAACCGACTGCTGCGCTAAAATACCCCGCACTAGCAATAAACTGCTTTGTGATTCGTAGCGTAAGATATCTGATTGCGAAATAACACCGATAGGCTTTTTCTTCACAACAACTGGCAGGTGGTGAATATTGTCTCTGAGCATTGCAAGTACTGCTTCAAACACATAGGCATTGCTATCAAGCAAAACTAAATCGGTTTGCATAATTTGCGCTGCTGGGGCTTCATAGCTTAAGCCATTTGCAATCACACTGGTACGTAAATCACGGTCGGTAATGATGCCAACTACTTGGCCGTCATCATCATCAGGATCATCACTGATCGGTTTATCTGCATCAGTGACTAATACTGATGAAACTGACTCTTGCGTCATCAACTGTGCAACCATTTGCACAGACGCATCTTTTGCTACAGTAACAACATCGCGATGAAGAAGTGACTTGACCTTAGCGGTTGTTAAATCGTTGCTGTCTGCTTGCTCTACAACAGCTTGATGAAGCCTAACATTACCATCGGCTTCAAAAAAATCAGCAAACACGTCGTATTCATCACAATATTGGTTAAACAACTCAACATTAATGCAATAAACTAAGGTATCTTCAAGCGCCTTTGCTGGGAAACGCACTTTGCGGTTCATCAGCAAACCCATTTGCCCAAATATCCCCCCTACCGTTAAGCGGTTGTATAACTCACCATCACGGCGATACATTTCAACAGCACCGGTGCGTATAACATATAGATCAGCGATATCTTCGCCGTAATTTAATATTTTTGTACCCGCACGAAAATAAGCGATTTCGACTTGTGAGGCGAGTTTATTGACGGCCTCTTCAGGAAGATCATCAAACGGAGCATGATCAGAAAGAAATTGGGCAATATCGACATGTTCGGCTTGCATACGCGTACCTAGTTTATAGCATTTGTATTAATTGTGAGGGTAATTGGCTATTTTTTCAAAGAAAAATAGCCAATTCAATAGGATTAAGCATTTTCTAACTCTTCGGCCAGAAGTTTCGACTCATCACCTCTTGGTTTAGTAAAGCGAGCTAAACCAAGGTATATGACAGGCGTTAGATACAGGGTAAATAACACCGCAAGTGCTAAACCGCCAAATACCACCCAACCAATCGCGTTACGAGCCTCAGCCCCCGCGCCGGTAGATAAAATAAGTGGTAATGCTCCTAGTAAGGTTGAAACCAGTGTCATCGCGATTGGGCGAAGGCGAACCAATGCTGCCTCTTCTACCGCAGCTCTAACCGATCGGCCATGATCACGTAATTGGTCGGCAAACTCCACCAGCAATATGGCATTTTTAGCAATGAGACCAATCAGCATCACTAAACCTATTTGCGAGTAAATGTTTAATGATGTACCCGTTAGATAAAGCGCCAAAATCGCTGATGTAATACCAAACGGTACTGTGATCATCACAACAATTGCACTATTTACACTTTCAAATTGCGCTGCCAAAACCAGTAGTACGATTAAAAAGGCCAATACATAGGTTACTAATACTTCATTAGCGGTTTCTTCAAAAGTTAATGCCTCACCTTTAAACGCTAAGCTGATGCCAGCAGGCAGAGATTGCTCTGATATATCACGGATTTTTGTTACAAGCTCAGCAATGGTAACGCCTTCTGGCATTTCCATACTTAGTTCAATAGCACGGCGCTGCGCATGACGCTCAAGCTCAGCGGCAACACCTTCTTCAGTAATCGTTGCAACACTACTCAGTGGCACCAATTGACCATTTCGGCCACCAACATACAAGTTAGCTAAATCACTTGGGTTTGTGATTGTTTGGTTTTGTGCTTGCAACATAATTGGGATTGATTGGTCACCAATGTTTAAATCGGCGATATCATCACCATTGATTGCTGCTCGTAGTGTCACAGAGATATCACTGAGCGATACACCAAGCTCTTCAGCACGACGCCTATCAATGTTAACCCGTAATTGTGGCTGTGACGGCTGATATGAAATACGCACAGGCGCCACTTCTGGCACTGCTTTTTCAATTTCAGCAGAGAACTCTTGCGCGGCTTTAAATATCTCGAGGTAATCTTGCCCTAATAAAGCAAGCTCAATACCACCGCCTTGACCACGTAAGTTCAAACTATTTGAGCCACCTGTGTAACCAGCCGCACCAGGAATATTCCCTAAAGGTTCACGTATTTTATTGATAATTTCTTGCTGACTAAAATGACGTTCGTCCCAATGTTTTAGTGGCACAGTGATAAATACAATATTTGGATCCCATTGCCCAACCACAGTGTAAATAGACTCAATATCACCACTTTCAACATAAGGCAGTAAGATATCTTCCATTTGCACCGCTTGCCTGTCCATAAAGTTCAGGCCAACACCATCAGGACCTCGGGCAAAAATACGGATTTTACCGCGATCTTCTGTTGGTAATAACTCGTTATCTAGGTTGAAATAAAGTGCCCCAGAGCCTGCTGCAACCAACAAACATGCAAAAAAGGTAAGCCATGCATGCTCAAGCACACCATGTATTGTGCGCTTATAAACGGCGGCTAAACCATGGCCAACTTTCGCAAATAGATGAAAACCACCCTGCTTTAATTTCAATTTTGAAGTCAACGCAGGTACCAAAGACAGTGCTACAAAGCTTGAGATGATCACAGCGCCAGCTAATACACCACCAAACTCTCTAAATAGGCGTCCTGCTGTTGAAGGTAAAAAAGCAATAGGCACAAACACCGCAGCCAATACGGCGGTTGTTGCCACAACAGCAAAGAATACTTCACGCGTACCAACCACTGCAGCTGCACGGCGGCCCAGACCTAAGCCCCGCTGACGTTGTATATTTTCACTAACCACAATGGCATCATCAACAATTAGGCCGGTTGCTAACACTAATGCAAGTAAAGTAAGAATATTAATTGAGAAACCAAGCGCCCAAATAAGTGCTAAAGAGCCAATTAATGCAACAGGTATTGCAAATGCAGGAACCAGGGTTGCGCGCCATGAGCCAATAAACACCCACAGTGTGATCACCACTAACAGCACGGTTAGCAACAAGGAATTAATGACTTCATCAACTGAACTTCTGATAAACTGCGCATCATCAGAGGTGAGAGTAAATTCCATTTCAGGAAAACGGACTCGCATACGCTCGATTAAAGTGAGCACTTCATCAGAAATTTCGATGGTATTCGATTGCGCCTGACGAATAATTTCCATGCCAATGACAGGTGTACCATTAAGTCTTACGAACGAACGCGGATCAGCTGGGCCAAAGTAAACAGCTGCAACATCGCCAATACGGGTATCGTCGCGAACGATGATATCGGCTACTTGTTCAGCAGAAATTGACGTTGCATCAGCACGAACGATGACTTGTTGATCACTTGATTTTAAACTACCTGCAGGCACATCAAAGGGAGCCTGACGAAGTACGTTAGCAATATCTGGTACGGTAAGGTTAAAACTGCTCAGCTTAAGTGGGTCGATACGCACTCTAAGCACCCGTTCACGGTCACCATTTAAGCGAACATCGGCAACTCCAGGAATAGTTAAAAACTGCGGGGCTAAGTCAACATCAACACGCTCTGTTAGTGCCTCAAGGGATAAGCTATCACTTGATACCGTTAACGATACTACCGCTTCGGCGTCGTTATCGGCTTTAATAATTGATACCCGTTCAACTTCTTCGGGTAATTCTCGCTGCACACGGGCTACCGATTCACGCGTTTCATTTGCAGCATCATCTAAATTAACACCGGGGCGAAACTCAACCACGATACGAGCATTGTTTTCTTCACTTTGCGCACGAATCGACTTTACACCACTTACCCTCGCAACCGCCCCTTCGAGCTTACTAGTCACTTCGGTATCTACGGTCTCCGGTGAACCACCCGGAAATGACGCTGATACGGTAATACGTGGTCTATCAACATCAGGAAGCTCACGTACTTCAACCCCTGCTATTGCAGCAATACCGGCGATAATAATGAGTAAGTTAAGTACCACAATTAAAACAGGGCGACGTATCGCCATTGATGGTAAGTCTTCCATCATAGGTTGCTGTTTCATCATTACTCCTTGGCTAGCTGCACTTCATTGATGAAATTAAGCTCTTGATTAGGTCTTAGGCGCTGAACGCCTTCTGTCACCAATAAGTCACCTTCGTTTAAGCCACCAGAGACTAACAAACGCCCTGCTAAACGCTGCTCAATTTTTACATCAACACGAGTTGCTTTTTTATCGACACTCTTCCATACGTAAGGGCCTGCAGCACCCCACATCATGGCAGCTTCGGGTACGACCGCAAACTCTTCACCCAGAATATTTATGTGCACACGAAAACTCATACCCGGCATAAATTGCTGGCCATTATTATCAAGTTTGGCTTTTGTTCTAAGTGTGCGGGTTTGGGCATTGATACGCGAATCAAGCTCTGCCACCTTAGCCGTATACCCTTTATCGCCTAACCAAGGCACCACTTCGACCGAGGATTTTTGTTTAAGCACTGATATAGCGGCCTCTGGGGCATTAAAATTGATATAAAGTTCAGAAATATCATCGATAGTGGCAATGGCTGTTTGGGTTGTGATCCTGTCGCCTACTTCGACGTCAGTTAAACCCATAACACCACTAAAAGGAGCACGAACTTCGCGGTCTTCACGCTCTGTTTGGGCTTGCATTAACTGGACTTTTGCAAGCTCATAAAGCGTTTTCGCATCATCTAAATCACTTTGTGGCACCGCACCACGGGCGTGGCTTTCTTCAAGCCTTTTCATGGTGCGCTCAGCATCTTTTAATGTAATTTCGGCTTCGATCAACGCTGCTTTTTGTCTACGTGAATCAAGCTCTAATAGTAAGTCACCTTTGGCAACGTTATCGCCTGGTTTAAAGTAAACAGCGGTGACTCTGTCACCAACGGCTGGGTAAAGTGTGACTGAGTGGATCGCTTCAGCGTTACCCACTGCTTTTATCTGTTGTTTAGACTTTTCAACAGACACTGATTCTACAACTACATTAGCCGCCTCAGCGACGGAAACACAACTAATACAGGCAATTAAAGTCCATGTATGTAACTTGCCAATTGTCAAAATTTCACCTAAATAAGAATCGTTTAAATTGTTACGAAGTGTAACAGCTTTGTGATCAATAAAAAGATGACTTCGTTTAATAAACAATTAGCCAAGGTGAAATAAATGCATACATCGCCTTTGTTTTCAAATTAAGAACGACAATGTGATGAATCGACCCCTTTTAAGTGTGCTTCGCTTGCAATGGTAACCTCTACACACCCTGAGTTAATATCAACTTGTTCCTTTTGAATTAGCGTAAAACTCCCTTCTTGCTCTGAACGTAATGAATATTCAAAGGCATCGTTGCTTCCCTCTGCAATTGCAGTAAAAATCCCGCCGACCAGTGCTCCAGCAAGGGCGCCTGCAATCATCTCTTCGTGGTTGCCATCTAATTCATCAACAAAACCTATCGCAGAGCCTGCTGCTATACCCGTTTTAACATTCGATGATAATTTAACGGGTTTTACTGATGTTACCTTTGCATAAAAGCGTTTGATCATCACATTTTGGTCGGCTCTATCTACCCCTTGTGTCGCGCAGCCACCTAAAAATAATAAACCTAGCAGTAATTTATTCATTCTATTCTCATCCCATCAGTATAAAAGCTTAAGTTAGATACTATTCCTAACATCAGTTAGAGACTGTTTAAGATGTGTAAAAAACTGTATGTAGCAAAAACGGACAGACATAAAAAAACCCCAGACTATGCTGGGGTTTCTATCAATTTATAAAGCTAACATTTACTGTTGGCGCTGTGCTTCTTTTTGCGCTTTTTTAGCTTCTTTACGCTTACGAAGAACTTCTTGCGCTTCGTTGCCGATGTGACCTTCGCCACGCGCTTGTGCTAATTCGATTTGCTTTTGACGCTCAGCAAAGCGTGCACGTTGCTCTTCTGTTAGGCTGTCGTGACAGTGGTGACACGAAACACCTTCCATGTATTCAGGCTTTTGCTTTTCTTCTTCAGTGATAGGCATACGACAGGCATGGCATTGGTCGTAAGAGCCTTTTTGTAAGTCGTGATTTACCGCAACGCGGTTATCAAATACAAAACACTCACCTTCCCACATGGTTTCTTCTTTTGGTACTTCTTCTAAGTACTTAAGGATACCGCCTTCAAGGTGGAATACTTCGTCAAAACCTTGCTCTTTCATATACGCAGTTGATTTTTCACAGCGAATACCACCGGTGCAGAACATAGCGACTTTCTTATGCTTTGCTGGATCTAGGTTTTCTTTTGCCCACGCTGGGAATTCACGGAATGTTTTAGTGTTTGGATCAACCGCATTTTGGAAAGTACCAATCTCGATTTCGTAATCATTACGCGTATCGATAAGAATCACTTCAGGGTCTGAAATTAACGCGTTCCAATCAGCAGGCTTAACGTATGTACCCACTACTTCACGTGGGTCTATACCTTCAACACCCATAGTTACGATTTCTTTTTTAAGTTTTACCTTAGTACGGTAGAACGGGCATTCATCATCGTATGACTCTTTAGTCACAATGTTATCTAGGTTTGGTTGTGCATCTAACCATGCTAATAGATTATCAATACCTTCGCGCTTAGCAGAAACAGTACCATTGATACCTTCAGCCGCAAGTAACAAAGTACCGCGTACTTCATTGTCTTCCATTACTTTAAGTAATGGTTGGCGAATAGCTTCAAAATCTGGAAGGGCTACAAATTTGTAGAGTGCGCACACAACAAAGTGCTCGCTGGTTACATTGTCTTTATGAACAGCAGTCATGGTTTTACCTTTTGCCTTAAATGCCCATGTGGGGCGTTAACCGAATCGTAAATCCGGCGCATTGAGGGCGCGTATTTTACGCGAATTAGCGATAATTGCAAAAACTGATGCGAAATAGCTGTGTTTTTACTGTCTCCTAGCAAGGCAAGTACGTTATAATGAACAAGATTTACTAAATTTTGCTCATCGGAGATTACGCATTGCATTTTACTGAACTTGGGATTGATACACGCCTCGAAAAACAACTTGCGCATCAAGGCATCACCCAGCCCACTGACATTCAAGCTCACGCGGTACCAACAGCTATCGCAGGCCATGATATTTTTGCACAGTCAAAAACAGGATCGGGCAAAACGCTGGCGTTTTTATTACCTGCTGTACAGCGTGTAATGAAACAAAAAGCACTCAGTAAACGCGACCCTCGCGTTTTAATCGTTGCGCCTACCCGCGAATTAGCAACCCAAGTATACAGTCAATTAAGACTATTAATTGCCGGAACAAATATTAGTGCCGTTAAAATACTGGGTGGCGAAAACTTTAATGACCAAATTAAGGCGCTACGCAAAGACCCACACTTTGTAGTGGGCACACCGGGGCGTTTAGCTGACCATTTAAGTCAACGTTCATTACAGCTTTCAGGCTTAGAGCTTTTAATTTTTGATGAAGCTGACCGTATTTTAGATTTAGGTTTTACCGATCAAGTTAAAATGATCAACGAGCTTGCTGATCACCGTTTACGCCAAACGCTATTGTTTTCAGCAACCCTTGACCATGCACAAGTTGATGCCTTGTCGCGTAACTTATTACGTTCACCAAAACAAATACTGTTAAGTGCCTCTAACGAGCAGCATAGTGACATTACCCAGCAGCTTTATTTAGCTGATCATCTAGATCACAAAGAAGCGCTACTAGAGCACTTTGTAAAACAAGACAATGTTGGCCAATGCATTATTTTCACTGCAACACGTGCCGATACTCAGCGTTTAAGCCAATTATTATCTGATAAAGGCCTAAAAGCACAAGCACTTGCGGGTGACTTAACACAGGCTAAGCGCCTTGAAATTATGGATGCCTTTAGCCGTGAAAACTTTAAAATTTTAATCACCACTGATGTTGCATCACGTGGTCTTGATTTATTAAGCGTGACCCACGTAATTAACTTTGACCTGCCAAAACATGCTGAAGAATATGTGCACCGTATTGGTCGTACTGGTCGCGCAGGCTTTAAAGGAACTGCTATTTCGTTAGTGGGCCCGAAAGATTGGCCTAGCTACAAAGCAATTAAAGCATTTTTAAATGATGAATTAAGCTTTTTCACCGTTGACGGCCTTGTTGGTAAATTTAAAGGTCTGCGTGAGAAAAAACCAAACACTGTTTGGAATAAAGCAGAGAAAAAAGTGGCTGCAAAACCTATTAAACCAAAACGCAAAGCAGCCCCTAAAAAGCCTAAAGCCCCTATTCAAGCACCAATTGATGTAGATGGTTTTGCTCCAATGCGCCGTAAGAAAAAGCCAGAACAGGAATAACAATGAGTATTTTAGGAACCACACAAACCCTTTTCGTTAACGAAATGTCTAACGAAGGTGCTTATTTAGATGGCCGTGATTTAGGCGAAGTATTCTTACCAAGCAAAGAAATTGATTACGAACTAGAAGCTGGCGACAGCGTGCAAGTATTCATTTACTTAGATCACGCAGGTCACCCAACCGGTACCACGAAAAAACCATTGGCTGAGGTAGGCGAATTTGCCCTACTACGTGTTAAAGCTATCAATAGCACTGGTGCGTTTATGGATTGGGGCCTCGAAAAAGACGTACTAGCGCCATACAACGAACAAAAGCCAAAAATGAAAGACGGCTTTTCGTATCTTGTACGTTTATACCTAGATAATGCTAGCCAACGTATTTGCGCATCAAGCAACTTTAATAAGTTTTTATCGAAAGAAGAACCAACTTACGCAACGATGGAAGAAGTTGACTTAATCGTTGCCGGTAAAACAGACCTTGGCTACAAAGTACTCGTGAACGAAGCCCACATTGGTGTTGTTTACTACAACACGGTATTTAAAAAGCTATTTGTTGGTCAGCGCTTAAAAGGCTTTATTCAAAAAGTACGTGAGGACGGCAAAATCGACGTACTACTTGAAAAGCCAGGTATGGGCAAAGTAAACGACTTAGGCGAAAAAATATTAGCTAAATTAAAAGCCGAAGGCGGCGTACTTCACCTAGGTGATAAGTCAGACCCTGAAGCAATTAAAAAGACTTTCTCAACCAGTAAAGCAAACTACAAAAAAGCCATTGGCGGTTTGTTTAAGCAAGGTTTAATCGAGATTGAAGCAACGTCGATTAGATTGAAGNCGAGTTGCGAGTTGCGAGTTGCGAGTTGCGAGTTGCGAGTTGCGAGTTGCGAGTTGCGAGTTGCGAGTTGCGAGTTGCGAGTTGCGAGTTATCAAGATATTGAAGTGTTTGAAAGAGTAAAGCGAAAGCTTTACTCTTTTTTAGTTTCAATAACTATATAATTCACATTTTGAGTTAATTAAATTTATCAAAAAAACCTAAATTAATCTGAACATACGAGATATTATACTCGATGTTAAATGCATTCTAGTGATGTTGTAGGCCATATAGGCTCATTGTTATCGCAATACAAAACACCAAAATTAATGTTTGTGAGGTTATTAAATTTAAATTGAAGTTCTAGCCATTCTTTTTCAAACGTTACAGATATAAACGAGCCATAATCATCAACAGAAGGTTCAGAGTCTAGTTCGGTCTTAATAATTGATAAAACTTCGGCCATTGGCTTACCTATAAGTTGATAACCAAACAAAGCTGCACTTTTATTGTAAACTTCGATCCAGCCAAGACGATTATCATTGTCAATTTCAAAAGTCAGCTCCATTAAAAGCTGGTTAAACTGCAATCGCTTATTTTCTGAATCGGTGAAAAATACTTTATCAGGTACACCTAACGCAGAAACAGCTTGCGTCTCTGTAAGACCAAATTGAATTGTGTCGATTCCATGACCTAGTTTGATTTCCATTAATTGAATCCTTTTAAGCGAAAACAGGGTTTTATATGCAATTAGATATTCGGCTCAACATATCTAAGCCTTGGTTTTGGTTCAAAATAAACCAAGAAGTTATTATCGTCGTTCGCTAAATAGACTCTTAAAACCAACTCACCGCCCCACGCTTGAAAGGCAATTCTTGTAATTTCTTCTTTATAAATATGAAAGACTAACTCCGTTCCGTAAAATAACTTTACACTCACTGAGTTATTCATAAATGGTGAATGAGTAAATATTAATTTTTCGTTGTTCTCATAGGTCTTAATGAATGAGAATAGCCCTTCATCATGATCATATTCGCAAGAATAACCAAATCCTTTTTCAAAAAACTCTACTTCATCAGGAAACTCGTATGTCAATTTTACACCTTGCTACAACTGCAATTAATGTACAGTAAAGAGTTTTTGATTACGGGTAATTCTCTAGCTTTCATTAGCAAACAACCTAGCGTCTTCAAGTTGCCCTTCTGTACAAACCCACCGCCAATGAATGTCTTCAATCTTATTGCCTAGTATTGATAACTCTTTTTTTAAGCGGCTTCTATCTCTGGTAAGCCAAAACCAACCACTTATATTATATCTCACAAAAATAGTTACTTTCGTTTCTTTAAAACTCTCATGATTTAACGAGTCGTTATATAAATCAACTATGTCTTTCTGAATATTTTTGTCCATAAGGAAGTCATTTGCTTCATCAATTTTATTCTCAAACAAATCTAAATACTTCCAATATTCGATATAAGCTTTAACTAAAATAAGCTTAAGATCACTACCTGTCGGGGCATTCCTAGAAGCTTTTCTTGCAAACTCAAGCATTTCTTCGTTATCACCGCCCCACTTTTCAGATAAAGCAATGATCATGTGCATGTGTGCAGCCCAGTTATAAGGATCTCTAGCTATTGCTTCCTCATAATATTTAAATTTAAGTTCATCGCTATCTGAGTACCATGTAGCTACCATAATCAAGTATGCCCATGGTGTAGGATCCTCTGGTGTTTTATCTGCACATTCTAATAATACTTGCCTAGTTTTATCCAATCGCCTGAAAAACTCTTTCCATTGAGCTTCTGATATTTCAGCTCCACGACCATAGCCCCTTGCAGACCAAGACCATTGTAGTAAACGAGCACCATAACAAAGTAGAGCATCCCCGGAGTCTGGATGCGAATTTGTCCACTTATCTAAAGCTTGAGGAAACATTATTCGAGACATACTTACAGAATAAAAATAACGCTCCTCATGGCTATCTAATGTTTCAAATAACTTTTTAAGGTCACTGTATTGGTCAGGTTTATCTAAAACGTTGTAAGCTTTTATACATCCGTAAGCACATTGTCTACGTTTATTATTCTTATGTTTTCTATGGAAATACATCAACATAGATAAAATTGATAAAGCACACAAAATCAAAAAAATCATTCAAAATCCAAATTTAATAAATAAAGTTTAATGTAGTTTGTAAGTATTCAATGCCTACCAACAAACGCTAAAATCCAACTATGTTCTTCATCAGTTGATGTTTCTTTATTAACGAACTCTGATATTTCAGCTTTCATTGCTTCAAATTCACTAATACCCTCTTTTATGTTTGATAAGTGAGTTGTATGAAAGAAGCATCCGTAAATCCCACTCGTTAGGGTGTAAGGTGCATTAACACTATCTTTTTCTAAAGTTAGGCGAGCACCTTTTAAGTGCTCCTCGTCTTTAATTATTTCACCACTTTAAGAGCCTATCGTTCCTATGGTTTCTCCGTTATCGATTCCACTCCACATATCATACCTTGTAGTTTAGAAAATCAGCTTCGGGTAATAACAATATCGCATTTATACCCACCCATTTCGCTTTCTAAATTATCACTATTATATAAAGTATATTTACCGGGAACTGTGAAAAGAATCTCATTAAAACCATTAGCTTCCCAGCGAAAACCCATGGTTTCGGGGGTTAAGCTGACTAAACTTGTAGCTTTAAGCTGAGAAGTAGACATTAAACTTTTCATTTCTTTTGGAGCACTATCAACAACCAAAAATAACCATGTGCTATCAGGTTCACGATAAATAGCTAACTCTTTAAATGAGTTCTCTCCAAACATAATAGAGACGCTACCGTTTACGCTAATTTCATTAGGGCTACAGTCAAAATGCTTTGGTGAATAAGCCCAAACAGTTTCAGGCGATTCATTTTCTTGTATAGCAAAACAAGTAAATGAAACTAATAAAAATAGATACTTACTCAAAATCATCCTTAGCATCTGTTAACTACCTTTAGCCAGAAATAAAATAGATAGCTCAAGGTAAAGCTAATACTTTGCACCAATCACAATCCTTATAATGTTTGTAGATTGAACCATAGCTTATTGCGAAAGAAAAAGTCGGTCTCCTTCTATACATAGCTCGTTCTACGATACTACGCTAACACCTCACATTCGTCTTTGTAAAATTAACCTGCTATCTAGCTTTTAAATACCTCTAAAAAATACAGATTGTAAGAAGCTTTCAAGATCAGTTTGATTTGAATAATAGTCATCAATCTCACCCCAAACTTCGAAATTACTTAAGTTGAACCCGTCTTCTATATCATTGTAATAAAGACATCGCTTACCAATTATTGCAACTACCCAAAAGCCATTGCCCGCTTCACCAAATGGATACTAATTCCATTTTTCAAGCTCGTTTAGTTTAATTTGATTCCACAGGTTTCTTTCAACCAAAGACATGTTGAACTCAGCAATTTCTATAATGCCTTCTAAATGAGGTTTTGTGATAGGTTTCCAGTTACTCATAAGTTTCTATTTTAGGCGATTTAATACATTCCTAACGAATCACATAACCTTTTGATATTTAGTAATGATGAACTCAAAAAAGAGACCCTCAATTTGTGTTTGCCGAAAATATTTTAACGGCTAACAGACATATCGAAATTAAACAGACTTCAAAGATTATAAAAGACAAATTAGCTGCTTAAAGTAGCTAAAAGAATCGTTAAGGTGACTTGATCCGAGAAAGTGGATATGTGTTAGGTGTCGATTATTACGAAACCTTCGGCCCAATAATCTTTACCAAGTGGGTAACACGATATATAGAAACCACTTTCGTCACAAGCAGCGGGGTTAATCTTTGGAAAATCAATAAACCCAGGTTGCTCTTTTAGCCTTCCAACAGCAGCAATTGCCTCTTGCTCAGAAGCATAAATTCCGATTGTCTTTACACATTCATTGTTTTCAGAAATTATGTGTAAATGCTCGAGCAGGTATACTTTATCCATAGACACCTAACATTTAAATGGTGCGTTCATCGCGCATACTTTGCAGACTTAACGCCAATTATCTGGTTTCTATATTTTTAACAAATTCCCTAAATGATTACTACCACGAAGTTTTTTAAGACATCAAAATAAAATTATAAAAGTAATCAGATCGCAACGTTCACTTTCATTGATATATATGAAAAGAGCAGTTTAGCAATTGATTAAATATGATATTTTACCAATCCTAACAAACACTTTTTGCTCGCTAGAGTTCTAGGGAATTCACCTGATTAAGTATTGTGAACTTGCCAAAAAAACAAAAAGAGCATTGTATATAGCGATATAAATCACGCTTACAATGCTCTTTAAGACTATTTAAAAATAACGAGGGTTATTTTAGTGAGTCGTTGATTTCTTTTAGTGTTGCAACTGGGTTTGCAGATTGGGTGATTGGGCGGCCTACAACTAAATAGTCGCTGCCATCTTCAACGGCTTGTTTTGGTGTCATGATGCGCTTTTGATCGCCTGCATCGCTGCCCGCTGGGCGAATACCAGGGGTAACTAGTTTAAAGTCTGCGCCAAGTTCTGCTTTTAGCTTTTTCGCTTCTTGTGCTGAGCACACTACCCCATCAAGGCCTGATTCTTTAGCAAGCTTTGCTAGGTAAATTACTTGCTCTTCTGGTGTTTTATCTACACCCAAACGAGTAAGCTCTGCGGCATCCATACTGGTTAGTACAGTTACTGCAATCAGTAACGGTGCGTCATCACCAAACTGCGCTAAAGCTTGTTTTGCTTTGGTCATCATTTCAACGCCGCCAGAGGCGTGTACGTTAACCATCCATACACCCATTTTTGCAGCTGCTGTTACAGCTTTAGCCACTGTGTTTGGAATATCGTGAAATTTTAGGTCTAAAAATACATCAAAACCTAAGTCGATTAGTTCCTTAACAAAGCTAGGACCAAAATACGTGAACATTTCTTTGCCTACTTTAAGGCGACACGTATCAGGCGATAATTGCTTTACAAACGCAAGAGCTGTTTGTTGATCATCATAATCAAGGGCAATTAATACTTTTTTTGAATCTTCGACAGACATAACTTTCCTAAAAACTAATGGACTAATATGAATTAAAAACCGTCTATGCCACGGCTTGGAACAATTGTTTCCCAGTGCTTACAAGATGGACATACCCAATAAATGGTATGACTGGTAAAGCCACAGTGTTGGCACTGAAAATCAGGTTTGGTTGCGATATAAGACGTAACTAGCTTATCAATTTGATCGAGTACATCTTTAATATCGTTGTTTTGTTTAGCAAGTAGCTGTAATAAAAAGCTAAAGCCACGAATAGTCGGATGACGCTTTAAACTATCCGTTAAAAATTTGATTGCTTGCTCGATATGGCCTTGCTCAAGTAAAGCTTGGCAGTGTTTTATTTTTATTAATACACCACCTTTATCGAGCAGTTCATTCAGTAATTCGTAAAACTGATGCGTTAAATTAAGCTTTTGATAACTGAGCGCTAATTCTTCAATAAATACCGGCGCAAAAAACGTGAATTGGCTAATCAGCTCACGCCAATAGTAAATTGCTTTTACATAATCTTCTTTAGTGAAAGCACTGTGGCCAAGCTCATACAACGGGCGAATAGCTTTGTGGTTTAAGCTAATGGCTTTACGCATAATTTGCGTATCGTTATCTTGTAAGGCTGCTTCACAGTAAAAATTGGCAATCGCTTTTACATGCTGAGGTTTAGTGAACAACTCACTGTGGGCCTCGTACATGTTAATGCCCTTTTCCCATTCACGGGTTTGTGAATAAAGATTAATAATAGGCTCTAACGCTTCTTTATAGCCTGCCTTAACAAGCCATACTAAATGCTCTTCTGCACCATCTAACAAGCCTGCCATAATGTAATCTTCAGCAAGTTCTAAGCGGCTGGTTGCAGCTTGTTGCTCATCAAGACTTGGGTGCTTTAATAGCAGCTCATGAATTTTAATGGCGCGGTCAAGTTCGCCACGGCGGCGGAACATAGTTGCAAGCGTTGAATAGTGTTCAACTGAATCAGCGGCAACTTCGAGTAGATTAATAAGGTGCTCTAAGCCTTGGTCTTCTTCTCTGTCTAAGAGAAATTTAAGGCCTTTAGAATATTCAGAGGTAATTTGGCGATTAAGCTGATGAGCTTGGTTTTTAGCGCTGTTTTTACCCATTATCCAACCGTAACCGGCTGCAACGGGTAAAAGTAAAAACAGAAGCTCAATCATGATTAGGTGTCTTTATTAGCAACAAGCTTTTTATTGTTTTTTTCAGGCGCTAATTTCTTTTTTAAACGATAATTTTGCCACTTTAACTGAGAAAACAGTGTAAAGCTTATAAAACAACCAATTGCGACACCTAAAATAAAGCAGATACTTATTACAACAGCTAGGGGCAATGTATTACTCGCGATTAAATAATTGATTTGCACCAATTGTGGATTCTGTGAACCAAGTACAAACGCAATTAATAAACACAGCGCAATCAATACGATTTTTAATACCCTAAACAAGTAACTACTCCTGTATAAAACTAGGCAATACTCGCATTTACGCGGTCACGTAATTCTTTACCTGGTTTAAAATGTGGTACGTGCTTACCGTCTAACTCAACTGTTTCGCCAGTCTTTGGATTACGACCTGTGCGAGGAGAACGATAATGCAATGAGAAACTTCCAAAGCCACGGATCTCGATGCGATCTGAGCTAGATAATGAGCCGGCCATTTGTTCAAGAATTTCTTTAACGGCATTTTCAACATCTTTCACAGGGATGTGTGCGTGTTGCTCGGCAAGTTGTTCTATCAATTCTGACTTAGTCATAGCGTTTCCTTAAAGAGTGGTAAAGGAAGGGCAAAACTGCCCTTCCAATTTTAAAAGACTAGATATTAGTCTTTTTGAGCATTTTTGAATGCTGCAGCCATAGCGTTTTCGAACGCTGGCTCTTCTTTCTTAAGCTTCTCTAGTACTTCTTTCTCTTCTGCTTCGAAAAGAGCTTTAACAGATAAGCTTAAAGTGCGGTTCTTACGATCAACACCAACGTATTTCGCTTCGATTTCGTCGCCTACAGAAACTACAGTAGTAGCATCTTCAACGCGCTCTTGAGCGATATCAGCTACACGGATGTAACCTTCAACGCCTTCGATTAGCTCAACAGTTGCGCCTTTCGCATCAACTTCAGTCACTTTACCTTTAACAATAGCACCTTTTTTGTTTGCGTCCAGGTAGTTATTGAATGGGTCAGCTTCGATTTGTTTAACGCCTAGAGAGATACGCTCACGCTCTGGGTCAACTTGTAATACGATAGCAGTGATTTCGTCGCCTTTCTTGAATTCACGTACAGCTTCTTCGCCTGGCGTGTTCCAAGAAATGTCTGAAAGGTGAACAAGACCGTCAATACCGCCTTCAAGACCGATGAAGATACCGAAGTCAGTGATTGATTTGATCTTACCAGTAACTTGGTCGCCTTTGTTTTGTAGACGAGCAAATTCTTGCCATGGGTTAGCAATACATTGCTTAAGACCAAGAGAAATACGACGACGCTCTTCGTCGATTTCAAGAACCATAACTTCAACAGTGTCACCTAGTGAAACAACTTTTGAAGGGTGGATGTTCTTGTTAGTCCAATCCATTTCAGAAACGTGTACTAGACCTTCTACGCCTTCTTCGATTTCAACGAAACAACCGTAGTCAGTAAGGTTAGTTACACGACCAGAAAGCTTAGAACCTTCTGGGTAACGACCAGCGATAGCTGCCCATGGATCTTCGCCAAGTTGTTTAAGACCTAGAGATACACGAGTTTTATCTTTGTCGAATTTAAGAACTTTAACTGCGATTTCGTCGCCAACATTAACGATTTCTGAAGGGTGCTTAACACGCTTCCACGCCATGTCTGTGATGTGTAGTAGACCGTCAACACCACCAAGGTCAACGAACGCACCGTAGTCAGTAAGGTTCTTAACGATACCTTTAACTTCTTGACCTTCAACAAGGTTAGCAAGAAGCTCTTCACGCTCTTGTGAGTTTTCTGATTCGATAACTGCACGGCGAGAAACAACAACGTTGTTACGTTTTTGGTCAAGCTTGATTACTTTGAACTCAAGCTCTTTACCTTCAAGGTGAGTTGTGTCACGTACTGGACGAACATCAACAAGTGAACCAGGTAAGAATGCACGGATTGAATCAACTTCAACAGTGAAACCGCCTTTAACTTTACCGTTGATAACACCAGTAACAGTCTCTTGCTCTTCACATGCTTTTTCTAAGCGGATCCACGCTTCATGACGCTTCGCTTTCTCACGAGAAAGGATAGTTTCACCGAAACCGTCTTCGATTGCGTCTAAAGCTACATCTACTTCGTCGCCAACAGCAACTTCTAGTTCACCAGCAGCATTTTTGAATTGCTCAGCAGGGATTGCACTCTCAGATTTAAGACCAGCATCAACAAGTACGATGTTGTTCTCGATTGAGATAACTGTACCTTTAACGATAGAGCCTTGCTCTGCTTCAAAACCCTTTAGGCTTTCTTCAAATAACTGCGCAAAATTTTCTGACATTATACGTCTCTAAATAATTAAATAACCAATTAGCAACCATGCTGCATGGGGTTGTTAAAATAGCACTGGCTTCCTGCCGGCACCTTAATAAATTACTTTTAGCTTTTGGAAGCTTACCTGCAAGTACGGCTTCGTCGATTAAAGTTACAACTTTATCAAACACTTGCAATGCATTGAACTCGCTAGTATCGATTTCAATGGCGTCTTCTGCAGGAACAAGCGGCGCAACTTCACGTGTCATATCACGGTGATCGCGAGCTTTTATGTCCTCTAGTAGACCACTTAGTGTAACATCAAGACCGCGTTCGTTCAACTCAGCAAAGCGACGACGAGCACGCTCTTCAGCCGTTGCGGTTAAATAAATCTTTAATGGTGCATCTGGGAACACAACCGTGCCCATATCACGACCATCGGCAATTAGGCCGCTCTCAGTACGAAACGCACGTTGACGACGTAATAATGCTTCTCTCACCCGTGGTAATGCAGCAATTTTAGATGCCGCAGCACCGACTTCTTCATTACGAATTGTGGTTGTGACGTCTTCGCCTTCCAAGACAATTTTAGATGTGTGTGTTTGGCTATCGACCAAAAACTGTACATCTAAGTTTGCAGCTAGCGGCACTAGCGCATCTTCATTATCTAATTCAATTTGATGATGAAGCGCTGCAAGTGACAGCACACGATAAATCGCACCGCTGTCTAATACATCCCAACCTAATTTCTCGGCTAACAAGCGACAAACAGTTCCTTTACCTGAACCACTTGGGCCATCGATGGTGATTACGGGCATTGATAACGCCTGCATTTATAACCTCCTGCAATGCACACCAAAATAAAACCGCGACATTATACGCCAGTTCTTGAAATAGATCCGCATTTAGAATGTAACTTTTTATATTTTCTTCTGTTTTATTGACTTGAGACAGACTCTAGTACTTTGAAAAACGTTGGAAAAGTTTTGTATGTACACTTAGGATCGTTAATGGTTATTGGCTTTCCGCCAACGGCAACCATTGCAAAACACATGGCAATGCGGTGATCGTTATAGGTGTCAATCGCGACATCGTTGAATGTCTCAGGTGGTGTAATTTCGATGAAATCTTCCCCTTCAACAACCTCTGCACCGACTTTGCGAAGCTCAGTCGCCATGGCATACAAGCGATCTGTTTCTTTTACGCGCCAGTTATAAATGTTACGAATTGCTGTTTTACCTTTTGCGAATAACGCAACAGTGGCCAGCGTCATTGCCGCATCAGGAATTGCATTAGCATCAATATCCACTGCGTTCAGCTCGCCTTTACGAACCACCAGCTTTTCATCGTACCAATCAATTTTAGCGCCAACTTGCTCCATCACTTTGGCAAAACCAATGTCACCTTGAACTGATGCCGCACCTACTCCATTAATTTCTATTTCGCCGCCCGCTATTGCAGCCGCCGCAACAAAATAAGAGGCACTTGAAGCATCGCCTTCAACCATAATACGCTCAAGTGCTTGGTACTGCTGACAGCCTTTAACGTAAAATGTTTGGTAGTTATCATGGCTTACTGTCACACCAAAACGCTGCATTACATCAAGGGTAATATCAATGTAAGGCTTTGATACCAGCGTGCCTTTAATGGTAATTTCTGTGTCACCATTAAATAATGGCGCTGCCATTAATAGTGCAGTTAAGAACTGACTTGAAATACTGCCATCAATTTCAACTTGTCCACCATTGATTTTGCCGCCTTTAATGGCCAGTGGTGGATAGTCTTTATGTTTAAGGTATTCAACATCACCGCCAAGTGCTTGCAGAGCATCAACCAAATGGCCGATTGGGCGCTCTTCCATACGTGGCTCACCCACTAGCTGGTATTCGCCTTCTACCGCCGCTAACACCGCTGTAAGAGGACGATAAGCCGTACCAGCATTACCTAAGAACAGTGGCTCACTTGGCGTTTTGAATTGACCAGCAACACCTTCTACAGTTGCCACTGTTTTGTCTTCATTTAGCGTAACATTCACACCTAGCAGTTTTAACGCACCTAGCATGTGGCGAATATCATCACTGTCTAGTAGGTTTTCAACAACCGTTGTACCCTCTGCCAGTGCGGCTAGTAACAAGATACGGTTTGATAAGCTTTTTGAGCCAGGTAGTGTCACACTGCCATTTACTTTAGAGATAGGTTCAAGACGAAGCTGTTCCATAATTAGCTGTTCTCCTTGGCGAATTTATCCATAAAATCAACCAACGCTTGAACACCTTCAAGCGGCATCGCATTGTAGATACTCGCGCGCATGCCACCCACAATGCGGTGGCCTTCAAGGGCTAATAGGCCAGCTTCTTTTGATTCACTAATGAATTTATCATTCAGTGATTCATCATTTAGCCAAAACGGCACGTTCATACGTGAACGGCAATGTTTAGCAACTTTATTGCTATAAAACGCTGAACTATCAATAAAGTTATAAAGTAGTTCTGCTTTTGCGATGTTTTGCTCTTCCATCGCTTTAACGCCACCGTTTGCTTCAAGCCATTCGAACACTTCAGCAGCTAAGTACCACGCAAATGTCGGTGGTGTGTTATACATGCTGCCTTGTTTTGCTTCTAAGGCGTAATCAAGAATGCCCGGCTTTGCAAGACCTTCACGCTCAAGGAGCGTTTTACGAACAATAACAATCGATAAACCAGACGGGCCGATATTCTTTTGTGCACCCGCGTAAATTAAGTCGAACTGATTTACGTCAAACTCGCGCGATAAAATAGTCGATGACATATCAGCCACAATCGGTGCAGATGGGTGTTTAGGTACTTCAAAAATTTCTATGCCGTCGACAGTTTCATTCGGGCAATAGTGAATGTATGACGCATCCGCAGGTAATTCCCAGCTACTCGCTGGTTTTATAGAAAACTGGCCATTTTGCTGTTCATCATCACGTACATTAATGCTTTGAACAGTCGTGAATTTTGCAGCTTCTTCAGTGGCACCTTTAGACCATACACCGTTTTCACAGTACACAGCAGGCTTACCATCAAGATGAAGGTTCAAAGGAACCGCACTAAATTGACCACGGCCACCACCGTGCATAAATAACACTTCAAACTCATCGCTAATATTCATTAAGCGGCGTAAGCTTGCTTCACATTTGGCGGTTAGTGCTAAAAAGTCACTGCTGCGATGGCTGATTTCCATCACAGAAACACCTAAACCTTGCCAATCAATAAACTCTTTTTGTGCTTTTTGCATAACTGCCGGCGGTAACATTGCCGGTCCTGCACAAAAATTATATTTAGTCATTACTTTGCCTCATTCCAGTAATTATAGTGCGGATAAAAAAAGCGGCCGAAGCCGCTTTTTAAATCAATGTTATTCTGAAGGTGGGTTATCACCCGTTTCTTCAGTATTTGTATCGACTACTTCAACGGCCTCGCCTTCGATGGCTTCTAGCTCATCAACTTCGATTTCTTCGATACGTTGTAAACCAACTACTTGCTCTTCGTCAATAGTTCGTATCAAAATAACGCCCTGAGTATTACGACCAACCGTAGAAACCTCGTTTACACGCGTACGAACAAGTGTACCGCGATTAGAGATGATCATGATTTCGTCGTTTTCGTCAACTTGTACTGCACCAACCACAGCGCCATTACGCTCGCTTACTTTGATTGATACAACACCTTGTGTTGCACGGCTCTTCGATGGGTAATCTTCAAGTGCAGTACGCTTACCATAACCGTTTTCTGTCACAGTTAAGATTGCGCCATCTGACTTAGGTACGATTAACGACACAACGCGTTGGTCGTCAGCCATCTTAATACCACGAACACCTGTTGCTGTACGGCCCATTGGACGTACACCTTTGAAGCGGATTTCTGGGTTACCATTTTCATCTAGAACTGGGTTACCGTTTTCATCAACAACTTCTGATTCTTCTGCTTCTTTAAAGCGAACAACTTTACCAGCATCAGTGAATAGCATGATTTCATTCGTGCCATCAGTGATATCAACACCAATTAGGCTATCGCCTTCATTTAGGTTAACAGCGATGATACCGCTCGCACGTTGACGGCTGTATGCTGTAAGCGGTGTTTTCTTAACTGTACCAAATGCCGTTGCCATGAAGATGTATTTATCTTCTTCGTACTCGCGTACTGGTAAGATAGCAGTGATACGCTCATCAGCTTCAAGTGGTAATAAGTTAACAATTGGCTTACCACGCGCTGCACGGCTTGCTAATGGTAATTGATATACTTTCAACCAATATAAACGACCTGCCGTTGAGAAGCACAGAATTGTATCGTGAGTATTGGCAACTAATAGACGTTCGATGAAGTCTTCATCTTTCATCTTCGTTGCTGATTTACCTTTACCACCACGACGCTGTGCTTCGTAGTCAGTTAATGGTTGATACTTAACGTAACCTTCGTGAGAAAGCGTTACAACAACGTCTTCTTCATTGATTAGGTCTTCAAGGCTAATATCGTGAGCAGCTGCACTGATTTCAGTACGACGTTCGTCACCATATTGCTCTTTGATTTCTACTAGCTCGTCGCGGATAACTTCCATTAGACGCTCTGGGCTTGAAAGAATGTGTAAAAGCTCAGCAATTAGATCTAGAAGTGTTTGGTACTCGTCTAAGATCTTCTCGTGCTCAAGACCCGTTAATTTGTGTAAACGTAGGTCTAGAATAGCTTGTGCTTGTTGCTCAGATAAATAGTACTGACCGTCACGGATACCTAAATCAGCGGCTAACCAATCAGGACGTGCTACGTTATCTTCACCTGCTTTTTCAAGCATTGCTTTAACAGTACCTAGTTCCCAAGAACGTGCTGTTAATGCAGCTTTTGCTTCTGCTGGTGTTGGTGACTTACGAATAAGTTCGATAATTGGGTCGATATTCGCAAGGGCAATTGCTAAACCTTCAAGCGTATGAGCGCGGTCACGGGCTTTACGTAAATCAAATACTGTACGACGTGTTACCACTTCGCGGCGGTGAATGATAAACGCTTCAAGCATTTCTTTTAAGTTGAAACACTTAGGTTGGTTATTATCAAGTGCAACCATGTTCATACCAAACACAGTTTGTAACTGAGTTTGTGCATATAGGTTGTTTAAGATTACTTCACCAACATCACCACGTTTGATTTCGATAACGATACGCATACCGTCTTTATCTGATTCGTCACGTAGTGCGCTAATACCTTCAATCTTCTTATCTTTAACAAGCTCTGCGATCTTTTCGATAAGGCGTGCTTTGTTAACTTGATAAGGGATTTCGTGAACGATGATTGTTTCACGACCGGTTTTTTCGTCAACTTCGATTTCAGCACGAGCACGGATATATACCTTACCACGACCTGTAAGGTACGCTTGCTCAATGCCTTTTTTACCATTGATAATCGCCGCAGTCGGGAAATCCGGACCTGGGATATATTCAATAAGGTCAGCAATTGACATATCAGGGTTTTGAATAAGCGCTAAACAGCCATTGATAACTTCTGTTAAGTTATGAGGCGGAATGTTTGTTGCCATACCAACCGCGATACCTGAAGAACCGTTCACTAATAAGTTAGGTACTTTTGTAGGTAATACGTCAGGAATTTGCTCAGTACCATCGTAGTTAGGTACGTAATCAACCGTTTCTTTTTCTAAGTCAGCTAATAATTCATGTGACATTTTCGCCATACGGACTTCCGTATAACGCATTGCTGCCGCAGAGTCACCGTCAACAGAACCAAAGTTACCTTGGCCGTCAACAAGCATATAGCGTAATGAGAAAGGCTGCGCCATACGAACGATGGTGTCATATACCGCGCTGTCGCCATGTGGGTGGTATTTACCGATTACATCACCAACAACACGTGCTGATTTCTTGTAAGGTTTATTCCAATCATTATTGAGTTCGTTCATTGCGAATAAAACGCGGCGGTGAACTGGCTTTAAGCCGTCACGTACGTCTGGCAATGCACGTCCTACGATTACACTCATTGCATAATCTAAGTAGGAATTTTTTAATTCATCTTCAATATTGACTGGCAGAATTTCATTGGCGAGATCAGTCATTTGATTTCACATTCCTTCAGTATTGACTCATTAAGAGGCAAACCGCCGTCTTAAGAGCTTTAGTTATTATTTCCAGACCATGCTATCACAATTTATTTAGATTTACAGGCGCTAAATCTTTGCGATTTATTAATTTCCCCCTATATAATGGCCTCAGATTAACGAGGAAGTTTTTTATGACCGAGCATCAAAATGTAGATAATGCAGAAATTGCAAAGTTTGAAGCCATCGCTGAACGTTGGTGGGACCGCGACGGAGAGTTCAAACCCCTTCATGAAATAAATCCTCTGCGTTTGGATTTTGTCGCTGATAAAGTGGGCGGCTTATTTGATAAGGAAACTTTAGATGTTGGCTGTGGTGGCGGCATTTTAAGTGAAAGTATGGCGCGTATGGGCGCAAAAGTAACCGGCATCGATATGGGCCAAGAGCCTTTAACCGTTGCTAAATTACATAGTTTAGAAACAGGCGTGCCTGTTGACTATATAAAGGTACCTGCAGAACAGTTTGCTGCTGAGCACCCTGCTCGCTTTGATGTTGTGACCTGTATGGAAATGCTTGAGCATGTTCCAGATCCAGCTTCTATTATCCGCGCTGTCGCTGAGCTTGCTAAACCGGGCGCCGATGTGTTTTTCTCAACACTAAATAAAACACCAAAAGCTTATTTGTTTGCCATCGTAGGTGCTGAAAAGCTATTAAAAATGGTGCCTGAAGGTACCCATGACCACAAAAAGTTTATCAAACCTGCACAACTTATTGCGTGGGCTGAAGAAGCGGGTCTAAAAGTAAGAGCCAGTACTGGCCTTAACTACAACCCATTTTCAAAGCAATACAGCTTAAATGATGATGTAAGTGTTAATTACATCCTCCACTTTGAGAAACTAGCCTGATGAGTGGTGTGCAAGCACCCTCTATCGATTTTGATGCTTTTATCTTTGATTTGGATGGCACACTACTCGATACCGCGGATGACTTAGGTGGTGCATTAAACCGAGTGTTAGCAGACGCCAATGTGGCGCCTGTTGCTGAGCATGTTTATCGCCCTGCTGCTTCTAACGGTGCAAATGCATTATTAGAAGTGGGCTTTGGTGATAAATGGCCTGAACTTGAACAGCTCGCCTTGCGCCAGCAGCTTCTTGACTACTACGCCGAAGATATTGCTGTACACAGTAAATGTTTCAATGGCATAGAACAGCTTTTAATTGCACTTGAGCAAAACAATATTAAGTGGGGCATTATGACCAATAAGCCCGGCTTTTTAACTGAACCTTTAGTGCAAGCAATCCCGTCATTAAGTAATGCCCAGGCTGTTGTCAGTGGTGATACATTAGCTGTGGCAAAACCATCGCCGGATCCACTTCTCCATACCGCTGAAATCTTAGAGGTTGATCCGAGCCGTTGTTTATATATCGGTGATGCTGAGCGTGATATTCAAGCGGCAAAGGCTGCGAATATGTACAGCGCCACGGCGTTATGGGGTTACATACCCAGTGTCGACGCTGCGCTTGGCTGGCAAGCGGATTTTAATTGGCACTCGCCAATTGATGGCTTTAACCATATATAGTGTTATTTAATATCTAAAACACCATATATTGTGATCTGATTTACTTTTGAACATTCTTTGATGATAAAAAAAACAGTCAAAATTTATTTTTAATTACGGTAAATTTTCTGGATCTTTTGTTGATTTCTACAAATTTCGTCGTCTATGAATGTTCAAAGGTTAATGGTTACTAACACAAAGCGTTTATCCAATAGTTATCCACAAAATGGGGCAATTCTATCCCTTGCAAAACAGCGCAGACCACACTATCTTGTGATCTGCAATTTAAACAACACCAGATATTGTGGCTAAATGTTATTCAATTAGTTCTCTGGTGTTTAATAATAATAATTACATAAAGAATACCTTTGTCTTTACAACTATAATTTCCCAAGGAATACAGGCAAAACTATGAACCAACAGCTATCTGTAAGCAAACGTGACGGCCGTAAAGAGTCACTTGATCTAGATAAGATCCATCGCGTGATCGCTTGGGCCGCAGAAGGTCTTGATAATGTGTCTGTCTCACAAGTTGAATTAAAATCTCATATTCAATTTTATGACGGCATTCGCACCGACGACATTCATGAAACTATCATCAAAGCTGCAGCTGATCAGATCTCTAAAGATACGCCTGATTACCAGTACCTTGCTGCTCGCTTAGCTGTATTCCATTTACGTAAAAAAGCATATGGCCAATTTGAGCCACCACGCTTATACGATCACATCACGAAATTAGTTGAAGACAAGCGTTATGATCAACACCTATTAGTTGATTATACCGAGCAAGAAATTGACGAGTTAGATGCTTACATCGATCACAACCGTGACTTAAACTTCAGCTACGCTGCTGTTAAGCAACTTGAAGGTAAGTATTTAGTTCAAAACCGTGTTACTGGCGAAATTTACGAAAGTGCACAGTTTTTATATATCTTAGTGGCTGCAAGCTTATTCTCTGATTATCCAAAAGAGACACGTCTTGATTACATCAAGCGTTTTTACGATGCAGTATCGACATTCAAGATTTCATTACCAACACCAATTATGGCAGGTGTACGTACGCCAACACGTCAGTTCAGTTCATGTGTATTAATTGAATGTGGTGATAGCCTAGATTCTATCAATGCAACATCGTCTGCGATTGTTAAGTATGTTTCACAACGTGCAGGTATTGGTATTAATGCCGGTCGCATTCGTGCGCTAGGTAGCCCAATTCGTAACGGCGAAGCGTACCACACTGGCTGTATCCCGTTTTATAAACACTTCCAAACAGCAGTTAAAAGCTGTTCTCAAGGTGGTGTACGTGGCGGCGCAGCAACCCTATTCTACCCACTATGGCACTTAGAAGTTGAAAACTTACTTGTGCTTAAGAATAACCGTGGTGTTGAAGACAACCGTGTTCGTCACCTTGACTACGGTGTACAGTTCAACAAATTAATGTATAGCCGTTTAATCAAAGACGATTACATCACATTATTTAGCCCGTCAGATGTACCGGGGTTATACGATGCGTTCTTTGAAGATCAAGCCAAATTTGATGAGCTATATGTTAAGTACGAACAAGATGAGTCTATTCGTAAAAAGCGTATTAAAGCGATTGAGTTATTCTCAATGTTCGCACAAGAGCGTGCGAGCACAGGTCGTATCTACTTACAAAACGTTGACCACTGTAATACGCACAGCCCGTTCATCTCGACTGTGGCGCCAATTCGTCAATCTAACTTATGTTTAGAGATTGCATTACCGACTAAGCCGCTAAGCAATGTAATGGATGAAGAAGGTGAAATTGCACTATGTACGCTTTCAGCGTTTAACTTAGGTGCTATTGAGTCATTAGATGAATTAGAAGAGCTTGCTGAACTTGCTGTTCGTGCCCTTGATAACTTACTTGATTTCCAAGATTACCCTGTTCCTGCAGCTAAAAACGCAACAATGGGTCGTCGTACGCTAGGTATCGGTGTAATCAACTTTGCTTACTACTTAGCGAAGAATGGTAAGCGTTACTCAGATGGCAGCGCAAACGCACTAACTCACAAAACATTTGAAGCAATTCAATATTATCTAATGAAAGCATCAAATGAGTTAGCAAAAGAGCGCGGTGCGTGTCCTAAATTTAACGAGACAACGTATTCTCAAGGCATTATGCCAACAGATACTTACAAACGTGACCTAGATCAGTTCTGTAATGAACCACTTCACTTAGATTGGGATTCATTACGTGCAAGCATTCAAGAGCACGGTATGCGTAACTCAACGCTATCTGCCCTTATGCCTTCAGAGACATCATCACAAATCTCTAACGCAACAAATGGTATTGAGCCACCACGTGGTCATATCAGCGTTAAAGCAAGTAAAGATGGTATCTTAAAGCAAGTAGTGCCAGATTATGAAAATCTGAAAGATAACTACGAGCTACTGTGGGATATTCCTTCAAACGATGGTTACCTACAACTTGTTGGTATTATGCAAAAGTTCGTTGACCAAACGATTTCTGCTAACACGAACTATGATCCATCTAAGTACGAAGGCGGTAAAGTACCTATGAAGGTGCTATTAAAAGACCTACTGACTGCTTACAAACTTGGTGTTAAAACCCTGTACTATCACAACACGCGTGACGGTGCATCGGATGCTCAAGATGAGCTAACACCAGAGGTGGAAGATGATGGTTGTGCAGGCGGCGCTTGTAAAATCTAATTAAATTAATAACATAACAAAAGCGGGCTCATTAGCCCGCTTTGTCCTGACTGTTTTTTGAGTAATCACTATGTCATATACAACTTTTAGCCGAAATCATAATAACCAATTACAAGAACCGATGTTTTTCGGCCAAACGGTAAACGTGTCACGTTACGACCAACAAAAGTACCCTATCTTCGAGAAGCTAATTGAAAAACAATTATCGTTCTTTTGGCGCCCTGAAGAGGTTGACGTAAGTAAAGACCGTCTTGACTTCCAAGCGTTACCAGAGCACGAAAAACACATCTTTTTAAGTAACTTAAAATATCAAACATTACTTGATAGTGTACAAGGTCGCTCGCCTAACGTTGCGTTACTACCAATTGTGTCTATTCCTGAACTTGAAACATGGATAGAAACATGGGCATTCAGTGAAACCATTCACAGCCGTTCATACACGCACATTATTCGTAACGTGACGCAATCGCCAGAGCTTATCTTTGATGACATCGTAAGTAACGAGAAAATCAGTGAGCGTGCGGATGCCGTGACTAAATACTACGATGACTTAATCAACATGATTTCTGTTTACAACCTGTACGGTGAAGGTAAACATGTGATCAACGGTGAAGAAGTTAAGGTCAACCTTTTTGATCTTAAAAAGCAACTTTACCTTGCGATGATGTCGGTTAACATTCTTGAAGCGATTCGCTTCTACGTTAGTTTTGCTTGTTCATTTGCGTTCGCAGAACGTGAATTAATGGAAGGTAATGCAAAAATCATCAAGCTAATCGCGCGTGATGAAGCATTGCACTTATCTGGTACGCAACACATCTTAAACATCATGCAAGAAGGTAAAGACGACCCAGAAATGGCAATCGTTGCTGCACAATGCCGTGAAGAAGCGATCCAGATGTTTAAAGAGGCCGCTGAACAAGAAAAAGATTGGGCTGAGTATCTATTTAAAGATGGTTCAATGATCGGTCTTAACAAAGATATCCTATGTCAATACGTTGAATACATTACAAATGCACGTATGACTGCGGTAGGTTTGCCAGCTCAATTTGAAAGTAAGAGTAACCCTATTCCTTGGATCAACTCATGGTTAGTATCTGACAATGTTCAGGTTGCGCCGCAAGAAGCTGAAATCAGCTCTTACCTAGTTGGCCAAATTGATTCACAAGTTGATGCATCAGATTTTGGTGACTTCGACCTGTAATGAGCGCGAATACCACTGCACAGGTTATCCTTGCAGGAACAGACAGCCAGGATCTTGATTTTGATTCTGGCTGTTCATCTCTCCTTGAATGCCTAGAACAACACAAAATAGATGTCCCCTACCAATGCCGTGAAGGTTATTGTGGCGCATGCCGTGCAAAATTAGTTGAAGGTGATGTAAGCTACAATCAAGAGCCACTTGCGTTTGTTCGAACAGGCGAAGTGTTACTGTGCTGTAGTAAACCCAATGGTAAGGTGAAAATAGAACTTTAATGCCACACAAGTTGATTTGTTTGGTAGAAGTTTTCTTTGTCTGACACACTCACTGTTTGTTGATCTATGGTTACATCCCACTGTAAGTTCTTCGTTAAATGACTCGCCAATTGCTCAATAAAGTTGTCATCAAAAGCAATTAAATGGCTATTATTTATTAGCTCTAGTTGATGCTCATACTCTTGTAACCATTCATGGTTTAGCGTCGTAACAACCCATAATTCATCCACGCGTTTCGCTATTTTATTGAGCTGCACAATATCTGGTTGGTCAACAGCTAGCCAGGTTTGATAATGATCATCCAACGCTTTTATTGACACATCAGGCTCAGAATGGCTATGGCTTGTATTCAAAATGGCCGATTCATTATGAGAAAATAAGCAATAACTTAATAGTTTAAGTACAAAATGCTGATAGCTTTCACGACGACCACAGGCCGTAGTAAACACTTCTTTGTGATTACGATGTGCTCTTAAATCAGCAATCGTAAAATTTGCTTTAAACACCCTATTTTTATCAGACATAAGAGTTGGCCATCTCACTGTAACAGTCTAAGTATAGTGTATGGTGTTAAAATCGCGACATAAGGTAAAGTTATAGTATAACGTTATTGCAGTTAAAAAATTGCGGTGTTATATTATATCACAACACTCAACAACAAACTTAGAAGTAGTAATGATGAAGCAACTTTCAATTCTTTCTAGTGCTGTTGCCGCTGCGCTGTTTTCCCAATCAACAATGGCTGCTGTGATCACAGGTCAAGTATTAGATAAAAACCAACAACCTATCAGTAATGCCGAAATACACGTACATGGTAAATCGCAATCTGTTGTCACCGATACACAAGGTCAATTTAAAATTGATGTAGACAACAAAGGCCAGCTGCACATTAGTAAAGACAATTACATTGATAAACGCGTTGCTATCAACGGTGAAAATCAAAACCTGGTTGTTACACTTACCCCAACCTCAGTTGAGACTGTGGTTGTTTATGCCTCTGCACTTCATAAAAATAGCCTTGAAATGATTTCACCAGTGAATGTTTTAGCCGGTGATGAACTAAAAGATAAGGCAAAACCAACTCTAGGCGAAACACTTAAAGGATTACCAGGCGTTAATGCCAGTTACTTTGGCCCAGTATCTTCGAGCCCGATTATTCGTGGCTTAGATGGTCCACGTGTTAAAATTACGCAAAATGGTCTTGATAGCAGCGATGCATCTCGTATTGGTCCAGATCACGCAACATCGAACGACAGCTTAGCAGCTGAGCAAATCGAAGTACTTCGCGGCCCAGCTACCCTACTTTATGGCTCTGGCGCAATTGGTGGTGTGGTTAACGTAGTTGATAACCGTATTCCTACCGATAACATTGACACTTTAACCGGTGCTGCTCAGTACACTCACGATACAGTATCAAATACCAACACCTATGCTGCAAAACTTGAAACCGGTAACGATGGCTTCAACTTCCATTTTGATGGTACTAAGCGTAAAGGCCATGACTACAAAACACCAACATTCGAGCTTCCTGAGGAGCACGATGAACATGAAGGTGAAGATCATGAAGAGCACGAAACAGCTAACAGTGTTGAAAACACCTTTATCGATAGCCAAAATGTAAACTTCGGTACCAGCTATGTGGGTGAACACCTGACCTTAGGTGTATCTTATGGTCGTATCGAAACTGACTATGGTATTCCAGCACATGAACACCACCATCATGAAGAAGAAGCGGCTGATCATGATGAAGAAGAACATGAAGAGTCTGTTTTTGCACAATTAGAGCAAGATCGTTGGCAAGGTTACATGAGCTATGCGCTGCATGATAATTGGATTGAAAATATCTCATTACGTGTTGGTTACACTGACTATAAACATGCTGAAATTGAAGATGGTGCTGTTGGTACTGTGTTTTCAAACAAAACCACAGAAGCACGTGCCACTGTTGAGCATAAATTAGGTCTTTGGCACGGTATGGCGGGTTATCACTACACTGAATCTGACTATGATGCAGATGGTGAAGAAGCCTTTACACCTGCAAGTGTGACAAAATCAAATGCATTATTCATGCTTGAAGAGCGTCAATTTGGTGATGTTACCGTTGAATTAGGTGCACGTCTTGAAGATTACCAAATCGACTCTGCTGTTAGCATGGCTGAACATCATCATGATCATGAAGAAGAAGATCACGATGAAGAAGAAGCAGAAATCATTAACTACAGTGAAGATTTCACTAACCTTAGCTTATCTGCAGGCGCAATTTGGCAGTATCAAGAAGGCCAAAGTGTTGCTTTAAGTGTATCTCGTTCTGAGCGTGCGCCGCTAAGTGCTGAATTACTATCAAATGGTGTTCATATTGCAACAGGCACTTATGAACTGGGTCTTGGCTATCATATCGAAGACGGTGAAATTCATTTCGAACCTGAAGATATCAAACAAGAAACATCAACCAACTTTGATTTAAGTTTCCGTCGTTTTATTGGTGACTTTGGTTATACCGTTAACTTTTTCTATAACGATATTGAAAACTACTATTACCAGCAGAATACGGGCTTAGCCTTTGATGAAGATAATGGCTTAACCAGTCAAGCTGATGCTGAAGAAGATGCGATGGCGGTTTATCAGTTTACTAGTAAAGACGCAAAACTATACGGTATTGAATTTGATGTGCACTATCAAGTCACACCAAGTGCCTTAGTAAAAGTATTTGGCGATTCAACAACCGCTAAGCTAAAAGATGATGAAGGTTACTTACCGCGTATTCCAGCTAATAAACTAGGCTCAGAATTACAGTACACAGTAGCGGATTGGCAATTTAGCCTAACAGGCACTCATTACTTTGAGCAATCTGACATCACTGCGTATGAAACAAAAACAGATGGTTACACATTGTTTGATGCATCAGCTAACTACCAACTTGATTTAGGCCCTGTTGATACACAGCTTTATATTAATGTTGACAACTTAACCGATGAATTAGGTTTCGTACACAGTTCATTTATTAAAGAAAAAGCACCATTACCTGGTCGTAACTTCAGCTTGGGTATTCGCGGTTATTTCTAATCGCTTTTAATGGTTATAAAAAAACCCTTTCACTTTAAAAGTGAAAGGGTTTTTTATTAAGCTTAGAAACTTAATAGATTGCTATTATACCAATTCGCTTAATTAAGTAGTCTATTTTGAGGCAATGAAACCTCGTTGATAACAAGGCAAAAATTTCGTTATTTAGTTGTTCTAAATCAGAAATTTTTAACGCCGTTAGCGACAGGTTTAATCCCTCAAAATGATTAAGTATTATTGCGGATTGGTATTAGCCCTTTTGTTCAATCTTCGCCCATGAATCACGAAGACCCACAGTTTGATTGAATACTAATGAGTCGGCTTTGTTATCACGACAGAAGTAACCCATACGTTCAAACTGGAAGCCCTGCTCTGCTTGTGCATTAACAAGTGACGGTTCAAGTTTCGCGTTAGCAAGAACCACAAGTGATTCAGGGTTTAACGTTGCATTGAAGTCTTCAGCAGCAGCTGGGTTTGGTACGTTGAATAAGCGGTCGTATAAACGAACTTCTGCAGTAATTGACTCACTCGCTGAAACCCAGTGAATAACACCTTTAACTTTACGACCATCGCTCGGGTTTTTACCCAGTGTTTCTGGATCGTATGAGCAGAAAATAGTCGTGATTTCACCGTTTTCGTCTTTTTCAACGCGCTCAGCTTTAATTACATAAGCACCACGTAAACGTACTTCTTTATCAAGTACTAAACGTTTGAACTTGTTGTTTGCTTCTTCACGGAAATCTTCACGCTCGATATACAGTTCACGAGTGAAAGGCACATCACGGCGACCCATTTCTTCTTTATTCGGGTGGTTTGCTACAGATAAAATTTCTACTTTATCTGCATCATAGTTTTCGATAACAATCTTCACCGGATCAAGAACAGCCATTGCACGCGGTGCATGCTCATTAAGATCTTCACGGATACACGCTTCAAGCATACCCATTTCAACCATGTTTTCTTGCTTGGTTATACCGATGCGAGAACAGAATTCACGTACTGATGCAGGTGTATAACCGCGACGACGCAGACCAGCAATCGTTGGCATACGCGGATCGTCCCAGCCTTCAACATGACCATTAACCACTAAGTCGTTTAATTTACGCTTAGACATAATCGTGTATTCAAGGTTTAAACGTGAAAACTCGATTTGTTGAGGATGACATTCAAGGCTGATGTTATCTAATACCCAATCGTATAAACGACGGTTATCTTGGAACTCAAGAGTACATAATGAATGTGTGATACCTTCTAACGCATCAGAGATACAGTGCGTGAAGTCATACATTGGGTAGATGCACCACTTGTCACCCGTTTGGTGATGATGTGCAAAACGTACACGGTATAAAATCGGGTCACGTAAAACGATAAACGAGCTAGCCATATCGATTTTTGCACGCAGTACACACTCGCCTTCTTTGAATTCACCATTACGCATTTTTTCAAAAAGCGCTAAGTTTTCTTCAATCGGTGTATCACGGTAAGGGCTGTTTTTACCTGGCTCTTTTAATGTTCCACGATATTCACGTGCTTGCTCTGGTGACAAGAAACACACATACGCAAGGCCTTTTTCGATTAGCTCAACAGCATAGCCGTATAACGCATCGAAATAGTTAGATGAATATTTGATTTCACCATCCCACTGGAAACCTAACCACTGCACATCTTCTTTAATTGAGTTTACGTAATTGATGTCTTCTTTTTCTGGGTTAGTATCATCAAAACGTAAATTACAAAGACCTTGATAATCTTTGGCAATACCAAAGTTTAAGCAAATCGACTTTGCATGACCAATGTGTAAGAAACCGTTTGGTTCTGGTGGAAAACGCGTGTGCGTAGTCGCATGCTTACCGCTTGCGAGATCTTCATCGATACGCGTTCTAATAAAGTTACTTGGGCGATTCTCAATTTCCGCCATAGGAGCATAATCCTCTGAATATTGCATGGTGACAAAACTACTGCATTATTACAAAAACAAACCCTAACATACAGTAGTTGAACCATGTTTATTGAAGATAATAAGTCGATTCTTGAATACATAGTTCACAGACTCGACAAAATCGGTAAAAAAATTGTTCTAACGCAATAAAATGATCATTGACTAGCGATATAGTGCCGTCAGTTTCATTACCAATAAGGAAAAAAGATGGCTTCGCTCAATCAACACCGAGTCTATATTCCAAGCTCAGCACGTGCAAACCAGTATGTGTTAGTTGAATTTAAACCTACTGATGAGTTTTTTGCCCAGTTTACTAATGTAAGCTGCGCTTATAAGCGTCTTGCAAGGGAATTATTTGCGCTATGTGATGAGTATGAATTGCATAACGTACATTTAATCGCAAACGATAAACTACCTGTGGTTCGTTACCATGATGAAGCATACAGTTTAGAAACCGCTAAGCAGATTTTATTTTTCTACAATCCGCAATACCATGAAGCACATAACGTATTTGCCGATGGTGAAGTTAGATGCAAAAAAATACGTTTATTATTCTTAGCAACCGGTGAAGATATTCGTGCACATGCAGCAAGTTTTCATCATAATGTGCAAAGAGTGATTAACTCATTACAAGAAAAACTATTAAGCGGCCAACCACCGCTTAAAATTCGCGATCATCAACATCTAACTTATGATTTATTTGCCAAAGCAAAAGGTCACAAAGAAAGCTATGGCTATAAATTACGTAGCTTATACCCACGCTACCAGTCTCGCCAATGTCATTTACCTACACAGCACAGCGAAATGACCTATGCAGGTTTTTCAATTCCTGTTACACGTGCCATTAAAACGCAATTTCAACATATGTTGAATGAAGAGAATTACACGCTGTTTTATCAATACATCTTTGATGCATTTAAACGAGCTTGCGAAAAACGAGCGCTAACCCTTGGTGCTTTTATCGCTAATGGTACCCGCCCTATTGTTCGTAATAGCAATATTGATAACGCACAAAGTAACAGTGAACTGCAAAAGCTAACCTTTGATTGCAGCTCAGAGCAAGTGCAATTACAACATTATTGGGATGCAAATCAACTTGTTGATTCTCTACATTTTGTGATTGCCGCAGCCGATAAAGACAAGCATGACATTGGTTATGGTAAGTTTATGAATCAAGTGCAAAGTGCCATAAATGAAGTAACCGATGAACTGGCGTTTAATCCGACTCGCCAAGATTTACGTGTGCGTTTTTATCAGCACATAAATTATCAATATTAATGAATTACGATGAGAGGTGACGCGCTTGCGTCACCTTTTTATTAACGGTTTTTACTTAACTTAGTAAGGTCTAAACGCAGTACCTTAGAACGCCGCTCATAGTTATAAAGCGCTTTTTTCTTAGCTGGCAACTCATCGACTGTTACCAATTCAAAACTCTGCTCTAAAAACCAGTGGATGCTACGTGTCGTTAAGGCAAATAAATGTGAGTAACCCGCACGTTTAGCCTTGTTGATGATAAATCGCAGAAGAAAACTGCCACGATCGGCATCTCGATATTGTGGATGCACAGCCAAACTCGCAAATTCTCCCACTTGTTCATCAGCAAACGGATATAGCGCAGCACAGGCAATGATAACGCCATCACGCTCAATTACAGTAAATTGCTCAATTTCAATTTCAAGTTGCTCACGCGAACGACGCACTAAATAGCCCTGCTCTTCAAGTGGTCTGATAAGGTTAATAATCCCCGTGATATCAGAGATACTTGCACTTCGTAATTGCTCAGAGCTTTGCGGAGCGATTTGCGTACCAATGCCATCTAATGAGAAAAGCTCTTGTAACAAAGCACCGTCTTCTTTGTAACTCACTAAGTGACAGCGATGTACACCACCACGACACGCATCAATCGCCGCTTGTAAGAATACGGTTGCACTTAAACATGAATCTGGTTGATTGCGATAATTTGCTAATACATGCTCTGCTTCATTTGGCATAAGCTCAGCGATTGCTTCGCCGTTTTCATCCAAAATACCGGCTTCTTGACAAAAGCCTAGCATCTTATCGGCACGCAGTTTTAACGCTACTTGCGTGGCAATTTCTTCTGCTGTTAAGTTAAAGCTTTCACCGGTCACTGATGCTGCAATCGGACCGAGTAACACGATACCGTTGTTATTTAGCTGATGGCGAATACCTGCAACGTCAATGCGTCTGACTCTTCCTGAGTGATGGTAATCGACACCTTCATCAACACCTAAGGGTTGGGCAATAACAAAATTACCGCTGACAACATTTAAGAATGAACCTGACATTGGTGTACTACTCAAAGATGTCGATAAGCGTGCTGTGATGTCAAATTGCATTGCACCGGCAACTTTTTTTATTACATCAAACGTTTCGTTATCGGTCACTCGTATCTCATTGTGAAACTGACTAGTTATGCCAACTTGCTCAAGCGCGGCATTAAACTGTGGGCGAGCACCAAACACTAAAACAATCTTAATACCAAGACTCGTTAAAAGCGCAATATCATTGATGATACTGCGACAACCAGACTGGTCAATCGCCTCACCACCAAGCATGACAACGAATGTTTTGCCTCTGTGAGCATTTACATAAGGGGTTGACTGGCGAAATCCATCTACCAATTCTGTGGTACGCACGTAATATTTACCTTATTAAAGTCGAATGTTTTAATAAAAACAACTATACAAGCCACAAGTGTAGAGAATTTATATTCACAAATAAAGCATTATTATTCTTAATTTGTAGGCGGATTTTTCGTGCGGGTTATAAGAAAGTGATAGATACAAAAAAGGCCCGCATAAGCGAGCCTTTTTTAAGAGTTCAGAACTGATTACCAGCCTGTTTTCTCTTTAAGTGCAGCACCGATATCAGCTAGTGAACGTACAGTTTTTACGCCAGCAGCTTCTAATGCAGCAAATTTCTCATCAGCAGTACCTTTACCGCCTGCGATGATTGCACCTGCGTGACCCATACGCTTACCTGGAGGTGCAGTAACACCCGCAATGTAAGAAACAACAGGTTTAGTCACGTTGTGCTTGATGTATTCTGCAGCTTCTTCTTCTGCAGTACCACCGATTTCACCGATCATAACGATAGCTTCAGTTTGCTCGTCTTTTTCGAACATTTCTAAAACGTCGATGAAGTTAGTACCAGGGATTGGGTCACCACCGATACCAACACATGTTGATTGGCCGAAACCAGCGTCAGTAGTTTGCTTAACCGCTTCGTAAGTTAAAGTACCAGAACGTGATACGATACCTACTTTACCAGGCTTGTGGATGTGACCAGGCATGATACCGATCTTAGTTTCACCCGGAGTGATAACACCTGGGCAGTTAGGACCGATCATACGAACACCAGTTTCTTCAAGCTTAACTTTAACGTCAACCATGTCTAGTGTTGGGATACCTTCAGTGATACAAACGATTAGCTCGATGCCAGCATCGATAGCTTCTAAGATTGCATCTTTACAGAAAGGAGCTGGTACGTAGATAACTGATGCAGTTGCGCCAGTTGCTTCAACAGCGTCACGTACTGTGTTGAATACTGGAAGACCAAGGTGCGTTTGACCGCCTTTACCTGGGCTTACACCACCAACCATTTGTGTACCGTACTCAAGCGCTTGCTCAGAGTGGAAAGTACCTTGACCACCTGTGAAACCTTGACAGATAACCTTTGTATCTTTATTGATTAATACAGACATTATTTGCCCTCCGCAGCAGCAACAACTTTCTCAGCTGCGTCTGTTAGTGATTCAGCAGCGATGATGTTAAGGTCAGACTTAGCAAGTACTTCACGACCTAGTTCAGCGTTAGTACCTTCTAAACGTACTACTACAGGAACGTTTACGCCTACTTCTTTAACTGCGCCAATGATACCTTCAGCGATCATGTCACAACGTACGATACCACCAAAGATGTTAACTAAAACAGCTTTAACGTTGTCGTCAGATAGGATGATCTTGAATGCTTCAGATACACGCTCTTTAGTAGCACCACCACCAACATCTAGGAAGTTAGCTGGCTTACCACCGTGTAGGTTTACGATGTCCATTGTACCCATCGCTAGGCCTGCACCGTTAACCATACAACCAACGTTACCGTCTAGTGCAACGTAGTTAAGCTCGAAGCTTGCAGCGTGAGCTTCACGCGCGTCTTCTTGTGAAGGATCGTGCATTTCACGGATTTTAGGTTGACGGTAAAGCGCGTTACCATCTACACCGATTTTACCGTCTAGACAGTGAAGGTTACCTTCGTCTGTGATTACTAGCGGGTTGATTTCTAATAATGCGAAATCGAAATCGTTGAACATGTTTGCAAGACCCATGAAGATCTTAACGAACTGTTTCATTTGAGTAGGGTTTAAACCTAGTTTGAAACCTAATTCACGAGCTTGGTAAGCTTGAGGACCAACTAGTGGATCGATCTCAGCTTTGTGAATTAATTCTGGAGTTTCTTCTGCAACTTGCTCGATTTCAACACCACCTTCAGTAGATGCCATGAAAACAACTTTACGAGAAGCACGATCTACTACAGCGCCAAGGTATAATTCGTTAGCGATGTCAGTGCAGCTTTCAACAAGGATTTTAGCTACTGGCTGACCATTTTCGTCTGTTTGGTAAGTAACTAAGTTTTTACCTAACCAGTTCGCAGCGAACTCTTTAACTTCGTCGATTGTTTTAACTAGCTTAACACCGCCAGCTTTACCACGGCCACCTGCGTGAACCTGTGTTTTAACAACCCACATATCACCGCCGATTTTCTCAGCAGCTGCTGCAGCTTCTTCAGGTGTATCGCAAGCGAAACCTTGAGAAACTGGTAAACCATATTCGGCAAAAAGTTGTTTTGCCTGATACTCATGCAAATTCATGATGCTTTATCCAATTTTTTATACTAAAAGAGCTGAATATTTATGCAAATAGCCAGCTATCCCAAATTGCGCACTTAGTATAAATCCCAAGGCTCCACATGAAAACCCCAGTTAGACCAAAGGCGCAAAAAAAAAGCTGTGAACGAGGTTCACAGCTTAGTTTTTATACAACCAGATTAAACATCTAGTAGTAAACGAGTTGGATCTTCAAGTAACTCTTTAATTGTTACTAGGAAGCCTACTGATTCTTTACCATCGATTTGGCGGTGATCGTAAGATAACGCTAAATACATCATTGGTAAGATTTCAACTTTACCATTTACAGCCATTGGACGATCTTGGATTTTATGCATACCTAAGATTGAAGACTGTGGTAAGTTGATGATTGGTGTAGATAGTAATGAACCGAACACACCACCGTTAGTAATTGTGAAGTTACCACCTGTCATATCTTCGATAGATAATTTACCGTCACGACCTTTAATCGCAAGCTCACGGATACCTTTTTCGATTTCAGCAACTGAAAGTTTGTCACAATCTTTAAGAACTGGTGTCACAAGACCACGTGGTGTAGAAACCGCGATGCTGATGTCGAAGTAGTTGTGATAAACAATATCATCACCGTCAATAGACGCATTAACTTCAGGGAAACGCTTAAGTGCTTCAGTTACAGCTTTCACATAGAAAGACATGAAACCTAAACGGATACCGTGACGCTTTTCAAATACTTCTTGGTACTGCTTACGAAGATCCATGATTGGCTTCATATTAACTTCGTTGAACGTCGTTAACATTGCAGTTGAGTTTTTCGCTTCAAGAAGACGATTAGCAATTGTTTTACGTAAACGCGTCATAGGAACACGTTTTTGCGTACGGTCACCCATAGGTGCTGCTGGCGCTGCTGCTTCAGCTTTTGGTGCTGCTGCAGGTGCTTTTAAGAATGTATCAACATCTTCTTTAGTTACACGACCGTTTTTGCCTGTACCTTTGATTTTAGATGCATCAAGACCTTTCTCAGCAATTAAACGGCGTACTGACGGTGTTAAAACGTCAGAGCTGTCGCTTGAATCGCTTGCTGGTGCAGCTTCAGCTTTAGGAGCTGCTGCTGCCGGTGCTGCACCCGCTTTAACTGTACCAATTACTTGCTCACCAAGTACTGTTTCGCCTTCAGCGTGAATGTGCTCACCCATGATACCGTCTTCTTGAGCAACAACTTCAAGAACAACTTTATCAGTTTCGATGTCAACTAGGTTTTGATCGCGAGTTACCGCTTCACCTGGTTGAACGTGCCAAGTAGCAATTGTCGCGTCTGCGACTGATTCTGGAAGTACAGGTACTTTAATGTCCACTTCTTTACCTTCTGATGCTGGTGCTGATTGCGCCGCTGGCGCGTCTTCTGATTTAGCTGGTGCACTATCACTTGCTGGTGCAGCATCTGCATCACCAAGTAATGCAATTACTTGTTCGCCAAGTACCGTTGCACCTTCTTCTTGTGAAATTTCAGTGATCACACCGTCATTTGGTGCAACAACTTCTAAAACAACTTTATCTGTTTCGATATCTACTAAGTTTTGGTCGCGGCTTACTTTGTCGCCAACACTTACGTGCCATGTTGCAACTGTAGCATCAGCAACCGACTCAGGAAGTACAGGAACTTTAATTTCTGTGCTCATTGCTTATCCTTTCTTTTCAATAGTAAGCGCATCAGCAACGAGCGCTTGTTGTTCTTTATTATGCACTGACATGTAACCACACGCTGGTGATGCTGATGCTTTACGACCTGCGTAAGTTAATTTAGCACCCGCTGGGATTGCATCAACAAAATGATGTTGAGAGCAATACCATGCACCTTGGTTTTGTGGCTCTTCTTGACACCAAACAAAATCTTTAACGTGTTGGTAACGTTGCATGATTGTATCCATTTCAGCATGTGGGAATGGATATAATTGTTCTACACGAACAATAGCAATGTTATTTAATTCAAGCTTGCGACGCTCTTGTAGTAGCTCGTAATAAACTTTACCGCTACAGAATACAACGCGCTCTACTTTGTCTGCTGCAATATCATCGATTTCGTCGATCATGTTGTGGAACACACCTTCCGATAACTCTTCAAGTGTTGATGTTGCCAGCGGATGACGAAGTAATGACTTTGGTGTCATAACAATCAATGGACGACGAAGTGGACGTACAGATTGGCGACGTAGCATTGCATAAACTTGCGCAGGTGTTGAAGGCACACAAACTTGCATGTTGTGATCAGCACACAATTGTAAGAAACGCTCAAGACGTGCTGAGCTATGTTCAGGACCTTGACCTTCATAACCATGTGGAAGTAAACATGTAAGACCACATAAACGGCCCCACTTCTGCTCACCTGAGCTTAAGAATTGGTCGAATACAACTTGTGCACCGTTAGCGAAGTCACCAAACTGCGCTTCCCACATAACAAGTGAAGTCGGCTCAGCTGTTGCGTAACCGTATTCAAATGCAAGTACCGCTTCTTCTGAAAGTACAGAGTCGAATACTTCAAACGCACCTTGCTTTTCGCTGATATTTTGCAGCGGCAAGTAAGTTGAAGCGTCTTTTTGGTTATGGATTACAGCATGACGGTGGAAGAATGTACCACGGCCTGAGTCTTGACCTGTTAAGCGAATATCAGTACCTGCATCAACAAGTGTTGCATAAGCAAGTGTTTCGGCCATACCCCAATCAAGCGCTTTTTCGCCTGTTGCCATTAGCTTACGGTCATCGTAGATTTTCTTAACACGAGACTGAGCTTTGTGGCTTTCTGGGTAGTTTGCGACCTTTTCACCAAGTTCTTTTAACTTTTCAACAGACACTGTTGCATCGTACTCAACATCCCAATCGTGGCCAACAAATTTTGCCCAATCAGAAGAGTGTGATGTTTCTAGCTGAATTTCTTCAACAACACAGTTGCCTTTGTCTAAGCCATTACGGTAATCATCTGCTAGTGCTTTAATTTCATCTTCAGAGAATGAACCTTCAGCAACAAGTTGATCTGCGTAAATTAAACGAGGAACTGGGTGTTTTTTGATTTTTTGGTACATAAGTGGTTGAGTCGCATTCGGCTCATCCGCTTCGTTATGACCATGACGGCGATAACATACTAAATCAATCACTACATCACGTTTAAACTGATTTCTGAAATCAAGGGCGATTTGAGTTACAAATGCAACCGCTTCTGGGTCATCAGAGTTAACGTGGAAAATTGGTGCCTGAACCATTTTCGCAATATCAGTACAGTATGGTGTAGAACGTACATCAGACTGCTTAGACGTTGTGAAACCAACTTGGTTATTAACAACGATACGGATACTACCACCACAACTAAATGCATTAGTTTGCGATAAGTTAAATGTTTCTTGTACAACACCTTGACCTGCGATTGCAGAGTCACCGTGAATAGTAATTGGTAAAGCTTTAATACCTGACTTGTCACCTAGACGGTCTAAACGCGCACGTACCGAACCCATAACTACTGGGTTAACGATTTCTAAGTGAGAAGGGTTAAATGCAAGTGCCATGTGCACGTTGCCGCCCTTAGTTGCAAAGTCAGATGAATAACCCATGTGATATTTAACATCACCTGAGCCTAATGTGTCTTTGTGTTTACCAGCGAACTCATCGAATAATTCTGATGGGTTTTTACCTAATACGTTCACTAGTACGTTCAAGCGACCGCGGTGAGCCATACCAATAACAGCTTCTTTTTGTCCGCTTTCACCTGCACGATGAATAAGTTCTTTAAGCATTGGTACTAACGCATCACCACCTTCAAGTGAGAAACGTTTTGCACCTGGGAACTTAGCCCCTAGGTATTTTTCAAGGCCATCTGCAGCTGTTAATCCTTTAAGGATTCGTAGCTTTTCTTCTTTTGAGAAGGTTGGACGTGATTGCACTGATTCTAAACGTTGTTGTAACCAACGCTTTTCTTCAGTTGAAGTGATGTGCATATATTCAGCACCAACCGACCCACAATAAGTCGTTTTAAGCGCTTGATATAGCTCACCTAATGGCATGGTTTCGCGACCGACAGCAAACGAACCCACATTGAATTCACGGTCAAAATCAGCTTCAGATAATTCGTGGTACTCTAATTCAAGATCACGAACACGTTCGCGTTGCCAAATACCTAATGGATCTAGGTTGGCATTTTGGTGACCACGGAAACGGAAAGCATTAATAAGTTGTAGCACTTTGACCTGTTTAGGATCACCAGAGCCACCCTCTGCTACCACTACTTCTCTATGCTTGTTTTTAGCAAGCTGTGCAAATTGTGAACGAACTTCTGAATGTTTAACGTCAACATCCACACCATCAACTTTTGGTAATTGTTCGAACACTTCTCGCCATTCTTCTGGCACAGAAGTCGCATCATCTAAGTACGCTTCATAAAGCTCTTCTACGTAAGCAACGTTACCGCCGTTTAAGTGAGAAGATTCTAGCCATGCCTTCATCACACCTTCGTGCATTTATAAGCCCTTTTCTTTAGCGCAGAAATTAATTGTTGTAAAAACAAGGTGGTTAATCACTTAACCACCTTACATATTCAAGCTTTAAACAGCGCGGTTTAAAAGCATTGATTTGATTTGTCCAATTGCTTTGGTCGGGTTAAGACCTTTTGGACACACGCTAACACAGTTCATGATACTGTGACAACGGAACACGCTGAACGCATCGTCAAGGTCAGCAAGACGCTCTTCAGTTGCTGTATCGCGGCTATCAGCCAAGAAACGATACGCATGAAGAAGACCCGCAGGACCGATGAACTTGTCTGGATTCCACCAGAACGAAGGACACGATGTTGAACAACATGCACATAAGATACACTCATATAAGCCATCTAACTTATCACGTTCTTCGATTGACTGAAGACGCTCACCCGCCGCTGGCGTGTCGTTGATTAGGTAAGGCTTAACTTTTTCGTATTGAGTGTAGAACTGACTCATGTCAATAACAAGGTCACGTACCACAGGTAAACCTGGTAATGGGCGAATTACGATTTTACCTTTGCCACCTTTAAGTAGCGTTGATAAAGGCGTGATACACGCTAAACCATTTTTACCATTCATGTTGATACCGTCTGAACCACACACACCTTCACGGCATGAACGACGGAATGATAATGTTGGATCTTGCTCTTTTAATTGCATAAGCGCATCCAATACCATCATATCTTGGCCTTCTTGCGTTTCTAGCGAGAAGTCTTGCATACGTGGTGCATTATCAACATCTGGATTGTAACGATAAACCGAAAATTGTACTTGTGCCATCGTCTCGCTCCTAGTATGTACGTGCTTTAGGTGGGAAAGCTTCACGCAGTTTCGGCGCGTAGTTTACATCACGTTTGCTCATTTCTTCGGTCGTAGGATCGTAGATTGAGTGACATAACCAGTTTTCGTCATCACGATCTGGGTAGTCAAAACGAGAGTGAGCACCACGGCTTTCTGTACGGAAGTTAGCAGCTACTGCTGTTGAGTAAGCTGTTTCCATCAAGTTATCTAGCTCTAGACATTCGATACGTGCAGTGTTGAACTCAGTTGACTTGTCGTCAAGACGAGCGTACTGAAGACGTTCACGAATTTCTTTAAGCTCTTTAAGACCTGTTGCCATTGCATCACCTTCACGGAATACCGAGAAGTTAAGTTGCATACACATTTGTAAGTCTTTCTTGATTTGAACTGGGTCTTCACCTTGGCCAGCTTTAGAGCTTTCCCAACGGTTAAAGCGTGCAAGTGATGCTTCAAGGTCTGATTCAGACGCATCTTTACCTGCTTCAACACCGTTTAGGTATTTACCTAGGAAGTTACCAGCCGCACGGCCGAATACAACTAAGTCAAGTAGCGAGTTACCACCTAGGCGGTTCGCACCGTGTACAGATACACACGCAATCTCACCAACAGCGAATAAACCTTCAACTACTTTTTCTTGACCATTTGCATCAACTTGTAATGCTTGACCATTCACGTTAGTTGGAACACCACCCATCATGTAGTGACATGTTGGGATAACTGGGATTGGCTCTTTTGCCGGATCAACGTGTGCGAATGTTTTCGCAAGGTCACATACGCCAGGTAGACGTAGGTTAAGTGTTTCTTCACCTAAGTGGTCAAGCTTAAGCTTGATGTGTGGACCGTAAGGACCATCGCAACCACGACCTTCACGGATCTCAGTCATCATTGAACGAGCAACAACGTCACGAGATGCTAAGTCTTTCGCGTTTGGTGCATAACGTTCCATGAAGCGTTCGCCGTCTTTATTTAGAAGGTAACCACCTTCACCACGACAACCTTCAGTTACAAGTACACCAGCGCCAGCGATACCTGTTGGGTGGAACTGCCACATTTCCATATCTTGCATTGCAACACCAGCACGTGTTGCCATACCAACGCCGTCACCTGTATTGATGTGAGCATTTGTTGTAGATGCGAAGATACGACCTGCACCACCTGTTGCTAGTACAACAGCTTTAGATTTGAAATAAACAACTTCGCCAGACTCGATGTCGATTGCTGTACAACCTACAACGTGACCGTCGCTATTCTTAACTAAATCTAGTGCATACCACTCAGAGAATACGTTTGTTTTGTTTTTAACGTTTTGCTGGTAAAGACAGTGTAATAGCGCGTGACCTGTACGGTCAGCTGCTGCTGCAGTACGTGCAGCTTGTTCACCACCAAAGTTTTTCGACTGACCGCCGAAAGGACGTTGATAAACACGGCCATTTTCAAAACGAGAAAATGGTAAACCCATGTTTTCTAATTCAGTAATAGCTTCTGGACCTGTTTTACACATATATTCGATAGCATCTTGGTCACCGATGAAATCGGAACCTTTAACAGTATCGTACATGTGCCATTCCCAGTTATCTTCATGTGAGTTACCCAGCGCAACCGTAATACCACCCTGTGCAGACACAGTGTGAGAACGTGTAGGGAAAACTTTTGAGATAAGTGCACAGGTTTTGCCTGATTCAGTGATAGCTAGTGCAGCACGCATACCCGCACCACCGGCACCAATCACTACAGCGTCAAATTCACGAACAGAATAATTCACTTAAACACCCCATAAAACGATTAGACCAATTGCTACGTAAGCAACAGCCATAAGGTTTAATACAAAGCCTAAAACAGCACGTAATTTCGCGTTTTTAACATAGTCCGTAAGAACTTGCCAAAGACCGATACGGGTGTGAACCATGATGCAAACTAGGGTAATTAGTGTAAACCCTTTCATTGCTAGGTTAGAGAATAGGCCTTGCCAGGCTTCAAAAGTGACTTCTGGTGTACATAAAAAATAGCCAACAATAAAAATCGCGTAAGCGCTGATGATTAATGCTGTTGTACGTAGTGATACGAAATCTTGTACACCATCACGTTTAAGAGTTGCTTGATTTAAAACCATATCCACACTCCTGCTAGAATTGCAGCTACAACACCTAAAGCTAATGCAACTTTAGCGCTGAAGTTACCTGATTCAAGTTCTTCCCAGTGACCCATGTCCATAATGATGTGACGGATACCACCGATTAAGTGATACGCCAATACAGAAATGGTGCCCCATGCTATGAATTTGGCAATGAATCCGCTGAACAGACCCTTGACGAATTCAAAACCTTCCGCAGAAGAAAGAGACTCAGACCAAGCCCAAATGACAAACGTTAAAGCAAAAAATAATGCAACACCGGTGACGCGGTGAAAAATTGATGCTTTAGCCGTTGCCGGCATAGATATAGTTGTTAGATCTAGATTTACAGGTCTTTGCTTTTTCACAGTTACTTGCCCATCTTGCCCACTAAGGAGCTCATCTACTTGTTTTTCTAAAACCCATCAAAATGAATTTCGATGGAACTATCTAAGTAAACCGTGTTGATACACAAAAAGTTCACACTTATGCAAAACTCAAATGTAAAAATAAAGTTTACCTACAGACAATACGGTATAAAACCTTGGATAGTATATATAGCCCAAGGTCTTTTTACAATTCTTGTTTAGTAAGAGACGTTTGCGAATTAGCCAATGGTATAATATTTAATCCTGCTAGAATATTTATTATCCATTTGTGCATAATGTTTATAAAAATTGACTTTACACCCCTCTTTCACGTTAAAATGAAAAGAATGTGCTTAAACAGATTCAGAACATAACAATCAGAGTTGTTATCTTAATAGGAGATAAATAGATGGCGGATAAGAAAGCCACGGTCCATATTGATGGTCTTGATCCAATCGAACTTCCAATTTACCAAGGCACTGCTGGCCAAGACGTAATCGACGTACGTACGTTAGGTTCTCATGGCTATTTCACTTATGACCCAGGTTTCATGTCGACCGGTTCTTGTGAATCTTCAATCACTTACATCGATGGCGGCAAAGGTGTTTTATTACACCGTGGTTACCCAATCGAGCAATTAGCTGATGATTCAAACTACATCGAGCTTTGCTACTTACTATTAAACGGCGAATTACCGACTAAAGAACAATACGATGCGTTTGCACAAGAAATCACGCACAACACAATGCTTGATACTAAAATCGCAAACTTCTTCCAAGGTTTCCGCTTTGACGCTCACCCAATGGCAATGCTATGTGGTGTTGTAGGTGCTCTTTCTTCTTTCTACCACGAAGATTTAGACATCACTGATGCTACACAACGTAAAACAAGCGCAATCAAGCTAGTTGCTAAATTACCAACTATCGCTGCGATGGCTTACAAATACAACGTTGGTCAACCATTCGTATACCCACGTAACGATTTAAGCTTTGCTGAAAACTTCTTACACATGATGTTCTCAGTACCTGCTGAAGAATATAAAGTAAGCCCTGTTCTTGCTAAAGCAATGGACAAAATCTTCATGCTTCACGCTGACCACGAGCAAAACGCATCAACGTCAACAGTTCGTTTAGCAGGTTCTTCAGGTGCTAACCCTTACGCGTGTATCGCGGCGGGTATCGCATCTCTATGGGGTCCTGCACACGGTGGTGCTAACGAAGCATGTCTTAACATGTTAGAAGAAATCGGTTCTGTTGACCGCATCGATGAGTACGTTGCGAAAGCGAAAGACAAGTCTGATCCTTTCCGTCTTATGGGCTTCGGTCACCGTGTATACAAAAACTTCGACCCACGTGCGACAGTAATGCGTCAAACGTGTCACGAAGTACTTGCTGAGCTAAACATTCAAGATCCACTTCTTGATATCGCAATGAAGCTTGAGCAAATTGCACTTGAAGACCCATACTTCGTAGAGAAGAAACTTTACCCTAACGTAGATTTCTACTCAGGTATCATCTTAAAAGCAATCGGTATTCCAACAAGCATGTTCACTGTAATCTTTGCAATGTCACGTACTGTTGGTTGGATCTCTCACTGGGATGAGATGCTTTCTCAACCTGGTCACAAGATCAGCCGTCCTCGTCAGTTATACACTGGTGAAACTTCACGCGATTACGTTCCAGCTGACAAACGCTAGACTGTATTTGTGTTTAAAAAAGGCCGCTATGCGGCCTTTTTTGTTGCCCTGCACTTGTCTATTTGTGCAAAGTAATTAAAATCGTCGCATTCTCGCTGTTAAGGGCCTTCCATGTTCGACATTGCTAAAATACGTGCTGACTTTCCACTGCTGAATGAAACGGTTAATGAGCAGCCTCTGGTATATTTAGACTCAGCGGCGACCTCTCAAAAGCCACAAGCGGTTATTGATGCCCTTGCACGCTTTTATAGCCATGAGAATGCAAATGTCCACCGTGGTCGTCATACTCTCAGTGAAAACGCCACACGCAACTATGAACATACCCGAACGCTACTTGCTGATTATTTTTCTGTAAAAAGTAATGAGATAGTGTGGACCAAAGGCGCAACTGAATCGATTAATTTAATCGCAAATGGTCTGGCTTCTCAGCTTAATCCTGGCGATAAGATTGCCCTATCTGCCATTGAGCATCACGCCAATATCGTCCCTTGGCAACAACTCGCTCAACGTACCGGTGCACAAGTCATTATTTTGCCGATAGAAAGTGATTTAAGTATTAATAGCGAACACTGTAGTGAATTTATCACACAACAAAGGCCGAAAATTGTCGCCATTACCCATGCATCAAATACTTTAGGTAATATTACTGACTTAGCGCCTATCATTAGCGCATGTAAAGCCATTAATGCTATTTCGGTTGTAGATGGTGCGCAGGCGGCGATGCATTTGCGCCCTCATTTACCAGAAATTTCGTGTGACTTTTACGTATTTTCTGCCCATAAAATGCTCGGCCCAACAGGTTTAGGTGGCTTATATGGACGTTATGAGCTGTTAAAATCGCTCGATGTTTATCAAACCGGTGGCGAAATGATAGAAACAGTTTCCTTAACTCAGAGCACTTTTCGTGATGCACCGGGTAAATTCGAAGCAGGAACACCTAATATTGCGGGTGTCATTGCCTTTGCAGAGGCAATTAATTATTTAACGTCTTTAGATTTTCAGCAAATGCGTCAACATGAGCATACAGTTTTCGCTTATGCGATAAACCAGTTAGCAGCAATTGACGGTATTCGAATATATTCAAATCAAGAATGTAACATTGGTAACATCAGTTTTAATTATAAAGATGAACACCCTTTTGATCTTGCCACCTTACTTGATGGATTTGGTGTTGCGGTACGTAGTGGTCACCACTGTACCCAGCCAATCATGAGCCAACTAGGTATTCCTGGAACAGTACGTGCTAGTTTTGCCTTATATAACAATAAAGACGATGTTGACGCCTTTATAAATGCACTTAAAAACAGTATCGAATTATTAGATTAATTTTGGATAAGATATGAATTCAACGTTTAAAGCCGTAACTAAAGACATTGAAATAGCGGCAGGTTGGCAACAAAAATACCGCCAAATTATGCTACTGGGTAAACAATTACCAGCAATGCCTGATGCATTAAAGGTCGATGATGCGCTTGTAAAAGGCTGCGAGAGTAAAGTGTGGCTTTATATTGAGTTTGATCACTCGGAAAATAGCCTTGTTTTAGCAGGCGATTCAGATACGCGTATAGTCAAAGGGTTACTGGCTTTGATTTTAGCCTTATACAATGGTCTAACACCGGAGCAAGCAGCGCAAATAAATGCCTATGATGAATTTGAACGACTTGGTCTAATTAACCATTTAAGCCCTTCTCGCGGCAATGGCATCAAAGCCATGGTCATAAAATTCAAACCATGGCTGAACAAAAGCGCTAAGTTAAGCACTACGCTGTTTTTTATCCAGGTATTTTCTAATCGCTTTGGCTGCAACAAAAAAGCCAAAGCTGCCTGTCACCATGGTTGCAGAGCCAAAACCATTATTACAGTCCATATTCATTGAACCATCTGCACCTTGTTTTGCTTGGCAAACCTCACCTTCAGAGGTTGGATATACAAGCTGCTCAGTTGAATAAACACAATCAACGTTAAATTTTCGCTTTGGATTGCTACTAAAGTTGTACTGTTTTCGCAAAATATAACGTACTTTTGCAAGTAATGGGTCATGAGTTGTCTTTGCAACATCACCAAAACTGATTTGACTAGGGTCAGTTTGCCCGCCTGCGCCACCGGTTGTAATTACCGGTAGTTTTATACGTTTACAATGTGCGATTAGCGCTGCTTTTTCTTTTACAGCATCGATACAATCAATTACATAGTCAAAGCCTTGAATATGTTCACGAATGTTATCAAGGGTAATAAAATCATCAATAACATTAATTTTGATATCTGGGTTTATCAACTCACAACGTGTTTTCATGGCTTCAACTTTTGCTTCACCAACAGTGCCCGTTAAAGCATGAATTTGACGATTTACATTGGTTGCACAAATATCATCAAGATCAATAAGCGTTAGTTGCCCTACACCAGTTCGAGCCAATGCTTCAGCAGCCCAACTACCTACGCCACCAATACCAATGACACAAAAATGGGCTTGTTGTAACCAATCAAATTGTTGATGACCATATAAACGTTTAATGCCACCAAAGCGGATGTCTTGTGTTGTTTCTTTCATTTACCAATCCAACGTCCAAGGAGTGAACCACTCTTGGAATTCGTCTGCGTTAAATACTTCGTTAAGATGCGAGCCAAAAGTGTAACCACATCGATATTCTTTAAGCTGCCCTTTATAGCTAAATTGTAGTGCATAGGCATGCAAATTAGTGCGCTCGTCTTTACTTCCTGCATAAGTGGAATCACCAAGAATTGGGGCGCCTAAGCTTTTCATCGCGACTCTAAGCTGATGTGTCTTACCTGAATAAGGTTTTAACAAATAAGCACGAAGCCCCGGGCGAATACTTGTGGAATAAAAACGAGTAATCGCTGGGTTTGTTTGCGTCTTTAAAAGCTTAAATGCACCACGACGACTTTTTTGCATATCCCCTTTTATCCAACCTTGTTTTTTCTTCGGTTTGGCATCACTGACGGCTAGATAAAATTTATTTATTTTATGATCAGAAAATAGCGTGGTGAATTCGGCTGCGGCTTCTTTATTGCGGGCTAAAATAATTAAACCAGAAGTCACTTTATCTAGCCTATGAACCGGATAGAGCTTCTCGTTTACGAGCTTTTCAGCAAGTACGACAAAACCAGCACACTGTTCACTATGAAAGCTTACACCTGCTGGTTTATAAAAAACAAGAAAGTCATCTTCACTAGCATGAAGATGAACAGTGTTTACATCGAACATGCGCTATTTGCCAAGTACAGCAATGACTCGCGCTAAATCTTCAGGTGTATCAACACCCGCCTGTGGCGCGCACACTGCTTTTGCGATTTTAATCTTATAACCATGATAAAGGACACGAAGTTGCTCTAAAGACTCAAGTACTTCTAAACGAGACTCAGGTAACTCGATGTAGTCCTTTATAAAACCTGCTTTGTACGCATAAATACCAATATGGCGTGCAAAATCAGCAAGATTTAATTTTGCTTTATCATCATTCATCATCGCTTCACGATGATAAGGGATTGGCGCACGTGAAAAATACAACGCATTGTTATCTGCATCGTTAATAACTTTCACGCAATTAGGATTAAAGATATCGTCAATCTCATCAATGCTTGTACTCAAAGTCGCCATTGGCGCATCTGAGTCTGCAAGTAGCGTGGCAACTTGAGAAACATTTTCGCTCGCCAATAAAGGCTCATCGCCTTGCACATTCACAACAATGATGTCACTTTCAAGCTCTAATTGCTCAACAACTTCAGCTAAACGCTCTGTACCAGATTGATGATCTTCACGCGTCATAAGCACGTTATCAGTAAACAGTTTTACTGCATCAAACACAGCTTGATGATCAGTGGCAACGTAAACTTGTGATGCACCTGAGGCAACGGCTTTTTCATAAACATGTTGGATCATCGGTTTGCCACAGATATCAGCCAGTGGTTTACCCGGCAAACGTGTTGATGCGTAGCGTGCAGGAATAACGACTACGAATTCCACTTATCAACCTCTTCTTGGCTTAATTCACGGGCTTCATTTTCTAATAGCACCGGGATATCATCTTTGATTGGATACGCAAGTTTTGCAGCTGTGCTGATAAGCTCTTGATTTTCTTTATCAAGACGTAGTTTACCTTTGCAAACTGGGCAAGCGATAATTTCAAGTAATTTTGTATCAAAGGCCATTGAGGATCCCTTTTTGTTTTAATAATAAATTTAGTTTGTCGATAACTGCTGGTGTCGGCTTTGCATCAACAGGTAAATAATACCAATTAGGTTTAGCAAAACTAAAGCATTTAACTGCATCTTTTTCTGTCATAAACACTGCATCGTCGGCAAAATCGTTAAAATCATTTGCTTGGTAGGCATAATGGTCACGAAAATGATGAGTCGATAACAACTTAATGCCCTGCTGCTCAAGACTATTTTCAAAGCGTTTAGGATTACCTATTGCACTAACCGCATGACCTTTATCTTGAACTGAATTAGCAAGCTTTGAATCACTCACGGTTCGAAATGGACTCGATGCCAAATCATAGCGACTCTGTGCGTTGCCACCATTTTCAATCACTAAATCAACCGACTTTAAACGCGCTTTTGTTTCGCGAAGTGGACCTGCTGGCATTAATAGACCATTACCAAATTGTCGCTCACTATCAACAATACAGCACTCGATATCACGCGCCATTTTATAATGCTGCATGCCATCATCAGAAATGATCACATCAATACCATGCGGCTCTAATGCCTTAATACTTGCTTGTCTGTTAGGGCCAACCATAACAACACAGCCTAAACGACGTTGTATCAATACAGGTTCGTCGCCCGCTTGTGTTGTACTCGTTTGTTCTGTCACTAACAGTGGATACGAATCAGATTCACCACCGTAGCCACGGCTGATCACAGCCACTTTTAAACCTTGTTGCTGTAAGTACTCAGCAAGCCAAATAACAAATGGCGTTTTCCCGTTGCCACCTACACTGATATTACCAACTACAATAACTGGAACATGCGCTTTAAAAGCCTTAAGTATATTAAGCTTATAAAACAAAGCACGAAGTGTTGAGATAAACCAAAAAAGCACACTCAAAGGCAAGAGTAAAATGCTTAGTAAACCTGGCTTTTTATACCAGCTTTTTTCAATAACACTCACTATTGCTCACCAAATTGCATCTTACATAAGGCTGAATAGGTACCGTCTTTTTCAAGCAGTTCGCTATGTGTGCCCTTTTCGATAACCTGTCCATGATCAATGACATAAATACAATCACTGTTTTCGATAGTCGATAAACGGTGCGCAATGACTATTGAAGTTTTCTCTTTCATTAAACTATCAAGCGCTTGCTGGATCAGTTTTTCAGATTCAGTATCAAGTGCTGAGGTAGCTTCATCAAGGATCAAGATAGGTGCATCTTTTAATATTGCACGTGCAATAGCGATGCGTTGACGTTGGCCGCCTGATAACATCACGCCGTTTTCACCCACCATGGTATCTAACCCTTCTGGCAAGTCTTTTACAAACTCCCAAACATGGGCTTGCTTGGCAACGGCCATTAATTCTTCGTTCGTTAATTCACGGCTTAGACCGTAACAAATATTATTGGCAATGGTGTCGTTAAAGAGCACGACTTGCTGTGAAACCAGTGCAAATTGCTTCCGAAGGTCCGTTAGCTTGTAATCCGCGATATTTACACCATCAAGTAAAATTTCACTTTCACCTTCTAGCTCATAGTAACGCGGCAGTAAATTCGAGATGGTCGATTTACCTGACCCAGAGCGCCCTACTAATGCAATGCTTTCACCGGCATTGATCGTGAGCGACAAGTTTTTCAAAACAGGCTCATCTTTAGTTGGGTATTTGAAGGTCACATTATTCACCTCAATACGACCCGTCACTTTATCAATGCTGTATGTGCCTGTGTCTTTTTCAACCTCTTCATCAAGCACTAAAAAGATACTTTGCGCAGCAGAAATACCACGTTGTAAATCGCTATTTACATTTGAAAGTTGCTTAAGTGGACGCAACAACATCATCATTGATGAAATAAGCAATACGAAGTCGCCAGAGCTAATGGTGTCAATCATAGACGGCATCGACACAACCCATAAAATCACTGCCATAGCGCTTGCTGCCAATATTTGAATAACAGAAACACTTAACGCTTTGGTGGCATCCATTTTAATGCGCTGCTGGCGATTATGATTGTTAATTGCTGAAAACTGAGCAATTTCTTGTTGCTGACCGCCAAAACCATGAATCACTTTGTGACCAGAGAGCATTTGTTCTGAGCTACGCGTTACTTGCCCCATGGCTGACTGAATTTTTTTCGAAATCATACGAAAACGTTTTGAAACAAACGCGACAATCACAGCCACCAGCGGAATAATAACTAAAAATATTAAAGAAAGTTTCCAGCTGGTATAAAACATATTGAATAGCAAAAAGACTACAAAGGCCCCTTCTCTAACCACGATTAAAAGCGCTTTCGTGATAGCTTGCTGTACTTGCTCAGTATCGAAGGTGATTTTTGAAATTAAATCACCATTTGAGTTTTTGTCATGAAATGAAACAGGTAAATGTAAGATATGCTCAAACAATTGCTGACGTAAGCTTCTAACAACTTGCGAGCCAACATAACTTAAACAATACGACGACATATAGTTAAACATGCCTCGACCTAACACCAGCGCTATAACAACAAATGGGGCATAGGTTAAAACTTCAGTGTTACGGGCATTAAGACCTTCATCAATGAAGGGTTTCATTAAATTGATAAACAATGCATCCATAGCGGAATAACCAATCATGCCCACAATGGCGAAAAACGCGATTAACTTATAATCACCCACATAACTGATTAATCGCTTATAGATTTGGGATGTAGTTTGATCCATAACACTCTCTTATTCATAGACTTCGACTATTGTAGCCTCATGGGGTTAAAAACAAAACGTCAATCTTGTTCGAACCAATAACTTTCCTGCTCGCGGGCAAATTCCAAACGATAACTATCACGATAAAATAGGATACGAATGTGCCCCTGCTCGGCGGTGGAGAATTGAGGTATATGGCGTTGCTGATAGCGTTTTACAACCTCTGGGTGCGGAAAATGCCATTGGCCTTGATAAGCCGACGAATGAATCACCATTTCTGGGTTTACAGCATCAATAAAGCGAACACTCGATGATGTATTACTACCATGGTGAGGACTCAATAAAACAGTCGCATGCAGGTCAACGCCCTTTTCAATCAGGGTTGCTTCTGCAAAAGCGGAGATATCACCTGTTAACAACACTGAATAATTTCTAGAACTAATTTTTAGTAAGCATGAGTGATCATTTCGATTATCACCATTCACATCAGCATGAAAGCTATTTATGTTTAGCCCTTCAAATATCAAACGTTTACTATCACAAGGTTTTCTTAGCCCCTCAGGATGAAAGGTTGAGAATGTATCGCGGTACCCAGCTCGGTACCAAGAACTTAAACCACCCGCATGATCGTTATCTAAATGACTTATTAGTGTCGCCGAAACCGTTAATGCGTGTTTATTAATATTCCTAACTAACACCCTATTGATGTAATCATAGCGAGAAAAGTGCCTTGGCCCTAAATCATAAATTAGGGCATGCTCATGTGCACTTATCATCACCATAAGGCCATGGCCTACGTCAAAGATATCCACTTGGAATTGAACCTTTGGCTGTAGCTTGCAATCAATGATATAGATAAAAAGTGGAAGTACTGATAAGTACTTCTTTGGGCTAAACAGTAAGATGAGCAAACTAAGATAGCTGATGGTCAATAGCGAAAAATTAAACTCTGTGAAAGAAAACCAACGCCAATGCTTAGGAATACTAAGTAGTAATTGATAGCCAAAACTCAGAACACTATCGACAAGAGACAATAAACTAACCACATCGAGAAAACTTGAAATCAGACTATAAAATATCAACAAAGGGAGTAACACCAAGCCAACAAGTGGCACGGCGATTAAATTGACTATAAGACCAATTACACTGGTCCCGTCAAAATAAAATAATGACAATGGCAATAAGCCAAAGAACAAGGCCAACTGAACATACATAAGCTGGCTTATACGCTTTATTAAAGCGAGTTTTATATCTAACGTATGCTTGGTTAATAGAAAAATAATTGTCACCGCAGTAAAACTAAAATAAAGCCCCGGGTTTAAAAGCGCAAATGGGTCAATCAGCAGAACAAGTGTTAAAGCATACAGAATAGAGCGCCAGCGCAGCGGGTTTTTACCTAACTGATATATGACCAAATAGCAGCCGAGCATAACAAGAGCACGCGTTGCTGAGACAATAAAGTCGCTCAAGTAGACATAAATAAGTGCACAGCTAAAGCCAAATAAAACAAAACCGTTGTTCAACTGGTATGCTTGATTTATCCGCAGTTTACTTACTTTTACCAGCCATTTGCTCGTATAGAAACCTATTGCGTAGATAAGTCCGATATGAAGTCCAGAAATCGCGAGCAAATGCGTTAGGCCTAACTCTCTTAATTGAGTGTTATCTTCATAGGAAATTTTGCTTCTATCACCTGTAAGTAAAGCATAGTAAAGCCATTGCAGATGTGTATTCTCAGTGATGCTGGAAATGTACTGCCGATACCGTTCTCTAATATTATTTCCTTGTTGGTGACCATAGGAGCTAACTTCACCAACACTACGACCTTTGTAAAATATCCGTTCTTTAAGCGCATTTCTTTCACTATCAAAACTATCGAAATTTTTTACAGAACGATAACGCTTGAGCTTTACTTTGCCTTCTATTAAATCACCTGAGAGAAGTGGTTTATCTGATGTAATACTGAGCATGGCAAGTGGTGCAGGACGAATTATTCTTTCACAGGATTCTATATTTATTAATCGCGCTTTGATGTAAAAAGGACTCTTCGCACTAACGCTTTCAATTACCTCAAATTTGACAACTCTAGTGAGTTGGTAGTTTATTTTGCAATCACTCACGGAGTAAAAAATTAGGTAATGAAAAATCACTAAAAAAATTGCGCAAATAAACCCTGACAATAGAATCAAAAAAGGCTTAAAATAAGCACCTGCTAATAAAATAGCAAAACTCATTATATAGAACGCCGCAGTGCCAAATGTATATAGGGTGATAAAACAGCCTATGACAAAGCCGCTGCATAACCAAATTGATGTAAATGGTTGCTTTAAATGGCTAAAAAAACGATCCAACGGTTTTTACCTGATCATAACAAGGTAAGAGAACACAAGTATTTAAGAATTTTTGGTCGTTTATTGCATGATGCCAATTTGTGGCACTTAAATAGACGCTCTGCACGCGGTGCATTTGCGGTTGGTTTATTTTTCGCATTCATCCCTGTTCCTTTTCAAATGGTTCTTGCAGCCGCCCTGGCTATTCCATTTCGAGTGAATTTACCTATCTCTGTTGCGACAGTGTGGATCACAAACCCACTAACAATGCCTCCTATTTTCTATTGTTCATATATTGTTGGCACGATTGCCTTAGCCCAGCCACCACAACATTTCCAGTTTGAACCAAGCTGGCAATGGTTCATCGAAAGTCTTACAACTATCGGCCCTGCGTTTTTAGTTGGTTCACTTATTTGTGCAACGGCTGCAGCTATTATTGGTTATTTTGGTATCGACATGCTTTGGAAGCGCTCAGTGCGTAAAGCCTGGATACATCGCCATAAAAAATAATATTAGCAATTTATAATTTCAGTATAGACAAAAAACCCAGCTTGACGCTGGGTTTTTTAATATTGATTAGTAAGTCTCGATTACGAAACGATTACTTTTTAAAGAAGCGACGTGCAGCTGCAAATGGCACTAACAATAATGCATACCAAGGGAAACTTGCAGATTGACGCTCATATTGTTCAATTTCTTCCGCTGGACACTCTTCTACACTGCCATCAATAGGCGTTAATTTAACGGCAACTGCAATACTTTCATATTCGATATTACCATCAACATCGACAGTTACATTACCAAATGAGTCTGTTTTTTCTACCGTTTTAGTAGCAACACCAAATATCTCGTTATTATTATTAATCGCTTTAGCCTCGGCTAGAGTATATTTATAACGCGTCTCACCATCTTCTTCATAACACGGTAATAAATCATTGATATTAACAATTGAATCTTCACCAATGGTGTACATGAAACCTTCACGGCGACGTGACGATGAATTATAAATATCAGTTTCACCTTGGCCAACCACAATACCATTGTCATTAATATCATTCGCTACAGAGCTAGAGCTTGTAAAGAAGTCAGTTGGAAAAACCACACTCCCACTTTTTTTGTCATAGTAAAAAAACTTTGTTCTGTAGCCACCTTCAATAATCTTATTAGCATAGCCCACAATCACATCGTCATTATTAAGAGCAAATGCTTGTCCAGAGTCCCAACCATCTTCTTGGTCTAAAAATTGTTTAATTTCGCCATTTTCAAAAACCACTGGCATTGTGACTACTGTATCAGTATCTTTGTAGCGTACATCCGACGTTCCGGCAATTAAACCATTTTCGTTGATAAGATACGCACTACTTCTAAATGCAATACCTTCATCATCTTCAGGCGTTAATCCAATACCATAAAGCTCTGTATTAGTTACGTTTAAATTACTATCTAATGACCACTTAACAGCTCGTTTGTTATAAATACCACTGGTGTAACTTCTGTTATAAACCTCAACACAATCCGAAACTGGTTCATCTTCACCATCACATTTCTCTTCAATATCCTCTAAAGGGTCTGCTGCGATGTCTATTGAAACAGTACCAACGACATCATAGCCACTATTCGTTTGAATTATGTCGTATGCAGCACTGAAACCACCATAGTCATCAAATTCTGGTGCTAGTGGAACTTTATCCCCTGATCCTGAGATCACCATTGCTCGGCTGATGAAATCTCTTAGAAAGTGAGTCTCTTCTTCATCTTCGTCCGTTTGAGTAAAAGAAGTCTTCTCATAAGGGTCACTTCCCCAACCGACCATAACACCATCTTCTGAAACGGCTGTAAGAAGGTTTGTAGTTGAGCGTGTTAATCCATCATAATCAAGTGACTGCTCATCAAAAATTACTTGTTCTTTGACGCCTTCACTGGTGTAAACAGATGCAACACCGTTTGAAATTTTTTGATATTCTGAATTTGTTAGACGACCTGAATTAGCATTAGTCAGGTAACTAATCATAAATGCATGGGCATCAGCATTCGTATTCACTGCATCGTTATTTGCAATATCATCGAGTGTAAAAGTAATTTCTTTACCTATATCTTCATAAGCTTCTTTAGTTGCATCATAATATGATTCAAAAGATGAATCGGTGAAATCTAAATAAGAAATATCAATGGGATAATGATATAAACCGTTAGCTACACCTATAATGTGACCACTTTCACTAACGTCTGTCACGTAATTATGCTTTACGTTGTCTAAACCACCTAATTCTTCTAATTTATAGGTTGCGCTCATCGCTGAGGTACTTAGGGTGGCTAAAATACTGGCAGCGAGTAATTTGTATTTCATTTTAATCCTTACTACTTATTCTTTAAATCTTCGAGTTCTTCCCAGCGCTCAAAAGCGGCTTCAAGCTCAGACTCTAACTCGGCTAAATGGTTCAATGCTTCTGTTGTAATTGCAGCATCTTGCTTAAAAAAGTCAGGGTCATTAACCACAACTAGCTGAGCGTCTAACGCTTTTTCAAGTTGTTCCACTTTACTGGGTAATTCTTCTAATTCAAGTTTTAATTTGTAAGAGAGTTTATTACTTTTCTTTGGTGTTTTATCTTGGCTAACAACAGACGGCTTTTCTTGCTTAATTTGTTGCTGTTGTTGTTTTTCTTGCTCAGCTAAATGAGCAGCATATGCTTCATAGTCGCTATAGCCTCCGACAATGTCAGTGATCTTGCCGTTACCTTCAAATGCCCATACAGAATTACAAGTATTATCAATAAATTCACGGTCATGGCTTACAATCAGTACAGTGCCCTGATATTGGTTAATGATCTCTTCTAAAAGCTCTAAAGTTTCAATATCGAGGTCATTGGTAGGCTCATCGAGAACAATAATGTTAGATGGCTTTAAAAATAACTTTGCTAATAATAAGCGGTTTTTCTCACCACCTGAAAGCGCTTTTACTGGCGTACGCGCTCTTGCCGGTGGAAATAAGAAGTCTTGTAAGTAACCAAGCACATGACGTGAGCGCCCGCCCATCATCACTTCTTGCTTACCTTCAGCTACGTTATCTTGTACTGTGGCTTCTTCATCAAGCTTTTGACGATACTGGTCAAAATAAGCAAACTCTAAGTTAACACCTTGCTTAACAGTGCCGCTATCAGGTGTTAGGTCACCAAATAAAATTTTAAGCAGTGTTGTTTTACCAATACCATTTGGCCCAACAAGGCCAACACGATCGCCACGCATAACAAGGGTTGAAAAGTCTTTTACGATGACTTTATCTTTAAATGCATGACAGATGTTTTTCGCTTCGAATACTAATTTACCCGAACGATCCGCTATTTCAATATTGAAATCAGTTTTACCAACTTGATCAACACGCTGCTTACGCTCTTTACGTAACTCTTTTAAAGCACGTACACGGCCTTCATTGCGCGTTCTACGTGCTTTAATACCTTGGCGGATCCATGCTTCTTCTTCTGCTAAGCGTTTATCAAATAGTGCGTTTTGAGTTTCTTCTACTTTTAAATCATGCGCTTTTTGTTCAAGGTACGTCGCATAATCACCAGGATACGAAACCAGCTTACCACGGTCTAAATCAAGAATACGGGTTGCAACTGCTCGAATGAATGCACGGTCGTGAGAAATAAAAACGATGCCGCCTTTAAACTCTTTTAAAAATTGTTCAAGCCAAATAACACTACTCATGTCTAAGTGGTTGGTAGGCTCATCAAGTAACAGTAAATCGGGTTCACTGACCAAGGCTCTCGCTAACGCAACTTTACGTAACCAACCACCCGATAATGATTCAAGCTTGGCTTCTGGGTCTAGCTCTAAACGAGATAAAACAAGCTGTATACGGGTATCAAATCGCCAGCCATCAACGGTTTCTAATTGATTAGATAAGCGTTCTAATTTGTTTAGCAATTTATCGTTATAATCTGTCTGCATTTGATTACTAACTTGGTGATATTCTATCAGTAAGTTAGCAATGTCAGGCATGCCCTGCGCGACATAATCAAATACTGAGCCTGCGGCCCCTTTTGGTGGATCTTGCTCTAAACGAGAAATACGAATGCCACCTAATTGGTTGATTTCACCATCATCTAATGTCACTTGGCCATCAAGCACTTTTAATAGTGTTGATTTACCTGCACCGTTTCGACCAACGATACATACGCGCTCACCTGACTCAATAACGGCATCGGCATCATCTAGTAGCGGATGCGTACCATAAGCGAGTTGAGCTTTGGCTATTCTGATTAAATCCATCGTGATTACTACTCTTATTCTTTATTATCAGCAATAAATTGCGCTAATTGCTCTGCATCAAAAGGCCAAAATAATTTCTCGCCTTGATGAGATTCCACAACCGGAATACTAGTTTGGTAAAGGTCAATCAGCTGCTCACTGTCCATAATGTCTTTTGCTACAAACGAAGCGTTTGCAGCAATTAATAATTCATCGGCCATGTCACACAGATGACAGCCATCAGTGTGATACAGGGTAAAATTAGCCATGGGTAATAAGCCAGCTATTATGAATTTGCTTATTACGCTTAAAATCTGGTGATAAGGTCTTGTCAGAAATGTTTTCTGCTTTCAATCCAAGACCCATTAACCCGACTTCATCCATGCTAAAGCCTCGCTTATTGTTTGAGAATATAAGCGTACCATTCGGGCTTAAGATTTTCTTAACCCAAGTAAGTAGTTTGATATGGTCACGTTGTACATCAAATGCATCTTTCATACGTTTTGAATTTGAGAACGTCGGTGGATCTAAGAAGATTAAATCGTATTGACCTTGAGCATACTCAAGCCATTTCAAGCAATCAGCTTGTTCAAAACGATAACGTGTATTACTTATGTCATTAAGCGCAAAGTTTTCTTGTGCCCACTTTAAATAAGTTTTCGACATATCAACCGTGGTAATCGCTTTAGCGCCACCAACAGCAGCATGTACAGATGCGCTGCCAGTATAGGCAAACAAGTTTAAGAAACGTTTACCTTGTGCGTTTTGTTGAATATAACGACGTGCCAAGCGGTGATCTAAAAATAAACCCGTATCTAGGTAATCAAATAGGTTCACTTTAAATTTCGCACCAAATTCTTCTACCACTTGTGTGCGATTTTGCTTTGATACCTTCGTATATTGCTCTTCACCTTTTTGCTTTTTACGCACTTTAACCGCAATATTTTCAGGGGCAATTTCTAACTGCTCAGCGGTCAGACTAATCACATCTTGTAGACGTTTTTGTGCTGTATTGTCATCAATTTCTTTTGGCGCAGCGTATTCAAAAATAACCGCTGAATCATCGTATACATCAACAGCTACGTTATATTCTGGAATATCCGCATCATAAACACGATAACAGCTTACTTCATTTTGCTTTAACCAGTTCTTTAAGTTTTGCTTGTTTTTCTTTAAACGATTTGCAAACGCTGTTGAACCTTCAAAATTAAGAGCAGGTTTATCTTCTTTACTAAGTTCTACTTGTTTATCGTCTAATTGGTATAGATTTAATACCACATCTAACGGGCCATTTTTAAACTTATAGCGTTTTAACTTAACTAACTTTAATAACTTAAATAAGCTTTCATCGGTGCCAAGCAGAGCAAGTTTCCAATGATTAAAGTGCTTTTTAAAGCCTACACCTAAGCTACGGTGTAAGTTCACCAGCTCCGCCATTGAACCTAATCGTTCACCATAAGGTAAGTTCGAAATCACTACACCAGGAAGTTTTGCAACAGACGTTAGTTTAGTCGCATCGCTTTGTTTAAATTTAATCACACTACCAAGGTCTGCGCGCTCTGCGTTTTCTTGCGCTTTTGCAATAACACTACCGTCAATATCATGACCAATAAGCCAAAGTTTAGGATCAGTAATTTGTGCCGTTAATTCAGCTTTTAATTCTTTGTACTTTTGAATACGGAAACTTGGTAGACGCTCAAAAGCAAAACCTTCGCGGAATAACCCCGGCGCTTCATTGCGCGCCATGCTTGCAGCTTCAATTAAAATAGTACCTGAACCACAACATGGATCGAACAAAGGTTGTTGTACGTTTTCAAGCCAGCCACTTCGTTTCACTAGTGCTGCTGCTAAGTGCTCTTTAATTGGCGCTTTACCTTGATCTTGACGATAACCACGCTCAGATAAACGCGGGCCAGAATAATCGATATAAAGCGCAACACCTTGACGGTTCAACCTTGCTACAACACGAACATTGGCATTGTATTTATCAACATCTGGGCGTTGTTCGAATAAATCCGCAAAATAATCAACAATCGCATCTTTTACAACAAGACCTGAAAATTGCGTATTTTTTAAATCGTTATTAGTACCGCTAAAATCAACAGCGAAAGTTTGTTTAGGACCAAACCACTCTTGCCAAGGCTGCAGTCGCGCAAATTGATAAAGGCTGTCTTTGTCTTTTACGCCTTCCTTTTCTTCTATCAGCATCATGATACGAGTCGCAAAACGGCTCGATAAACAAATCTTCTGTGCTAATAAGCTATCTGCTTCAAAACGTACAGAGCCCACGGTTTGTTTAGAGACTTCTGCACCGAGTGTAGTAAGCTCATCAACAAGTAAATTTTCTATTCCGATAGAAGTAAGTGCGATAAATTGCAAAGTAAAAACCCTTAAATGCTAATTGCGCAGGATTATAGCATAGCTTGGCGAACAAAAACGCCAACATTTGCAGGGATAGTAGGGCGTGTTGACTTTTTTTGATTAATTTTGCAGCAGTGTGTTTGGTATTTTGGCAAGGCAGAGCCTATGTAGTGTGATTGTTTCCCATAAATAGGCGATAACGCAGCATAAATGCCAAACACGCGCTGCCCTTCGGGTTCTTCCTAGGGGCGATTAACTCTTTGTTGCTCGATTTTTACTTAGCCCACTAGGTTACAAATCTCGCGCCGCGATTAAATCGCCCCTAGAGTGAACAAATTTTAATTCACAAAGGTCAACACGCCCTAGGCTGATTTGAACTGTTTTTGTTGAATATAAACAGGATGGATACGGTTATTTAAAACCTTAATAGCCTCAAACTGTTCAAGAGAAAGGTTTTCGTCTAGTTGAAAGTGTTGGCTTAGGTTAATACATACCGACGCTTCACTTGAATGGTCAACAATTAAAAACTCCCCTTCTTGTGCCTGTGAGCACAATTTCACTACAGCTTCGACACTTGGCTGGCTGCCATGATACTCATGAAAGAACCAACTTTTTGCAAGTACTGGTTTTAAATGAAATTTAACCGCTGTAGCGTTAAGGGCAATTTGACAAAGCTGTGCTGGGTTCCACAGTGAGAATGTTTCGAGGTATTGATAAACTTGCTGATAGAAAGCCGCATCTTCAAGGCTGAAGTTTGGTTGTTCTAATACTGCATCAGTGAGTTGGCGAAGTTTATAAGGCGTGCACAGTTGCATATCTTGGTCAAGGTCAACCAAAAGACGATTATTTTTCGCACAAGCAAGCCATTTCCATTGCTTAGATGCTTGTAACATGTCTCCTCCCTAACGAATAAATACTGTGCGCTTAATCGTAAATTATAACTAAAGCAGACCATTAATAAAATGATTTCTTAGAACATTTTATTAATGATCAATTGCTTAGATAACTGATCCTTATAAGCTGTTTAGGATCGTTTTTACCAATTCTGGGCCTTTATAAATGAATCCAGTGTAAACTTGAACAAGGTCTGCACCCGCTGCAAATTTCTCTTTTGCAGAATCCGCATCATCAATACCACCAACACCAATGATAGGTAACTTACCATCAGTTAAACGCTTAAGCTCACTAACCACGTGGGTTGAACGCTGACGTACTGGTTGGCCAGATAAACCTCCCGCTTCGTTTGCGTGTTGTTGGCCTTGTACTGCCGCACGCTCAAGCGTCGTATTTGTTGCAATAACACCATCGATCTTATTAGTGATCAATGACTCACTTACCTGGGCAATTTGCACTTCATCAAGATCAGGAGCGATCTTAACCAGCATTGGCACTTGTTTGTTGTGTTTAGCAATTAGATCAAGTTGCTCGTTCTTTAAGCTTTGTAATAAGTCATCCAGCGCCTCACCATATTGTAAGTCACGAAGGCCTGGCGTATTCGGTGAAGAAATATTTACTGTGATGTATGATGCATGCTCAAATACTTTGCGCATACAGTGGATGTAGTCATCTTTACCCTGCTCGTTTGGAGTATCTTTATTTTTACCAATATTAATACCTAGAATACCGTCGTATTTAGCCGCTTTAACATTGTTAACTAAGTTATCAACGCCCTTATTATTAAAGCCCATACGGTTAATAATCGCATTTGATTCAGGTAAGCGGAAAATACGTGGTTTATCGTTACCCGCTTGCGGACGTGGCGTCACAGTACCTACTTCTACAAAACCAAAACCCATTTGCGAAAATGCATCAATACATTCAGCATTTTTATCTAAACCTGCCGCTAAACCGACTGGATTTTTAAATTCTAAACCTAAAAAATTAACAGGTTTATTAGGGACAGTTTGTGACCATGCTGCACTCAATGGAGTATGAGCAAATCGGCGTAAATTATTAAGTGCAAATTCATGAGCCCACTCCGCATCACGGGTAAACATAAAACGGCGAGCTAGATCATAAAACATGGTTTGTTCCTTAGGTAAAAATAAACAAGGTAGCCGTTTATGAAACGGACCATTGCAAATTTAGGGCAAAAAAATACCCCAGCGAGCTGGGGTATGTATTTTAACGACTTTTCACTTATTTGGAAGTGTCACAGTTGTGGCTTAACAACATTAGTTCACGTAGTGCTACTGAGAACTTCGCGAAATCGTGACTTTGCGATGTTTTGAACTCAGATAACATTTGTTTCCAACGTTGTAGAAGTAGATCTTGGTTATCCATCCACTCATCAATTTGTGCATCAATGTCTTTGCTATCTGCTGCAAAGCTATTAAGTACCACAGCTGATAATGTACGTTGTTGCCAATCAAGCTCTTCACGGTATGAAGCACGAGCAAGTGCTTGCCAGTGGTTTGCTACTGGTTGGTTAGTGATTTGGTCAAGGAACCAATGTAAGCCCATACGCGCACCTAACTTGAAGTAGGTGTTAGAAACCATATCAATGCTACGCTCTGAATTGTTAGCAATTTCAGCTAAGTCCATGACAGAGAATAAGCTTGATAGTGACACAATACGTGTTGCAAGTGCTTTTGGTACATTGCTGTCAATTAGCTTATCTGCCGCTTTAACTAGGCGCTCGCTTTCTTTTTCAACCATGTAGCTGTTTAGGTTTTCACTTAAATCAGCAAATGTTGGTGCAAAGAATTCAATTGCTTGCTCAATCGTTTGTGCTTTATTGCGATGACGTAAGAACCAACGTGTTGCACGACGAACCGTACGACGTAGTTGATATAGCATTTCTGTTTGTACAGCTGCTGGGATCTTATTATCAAGTGCAACAATTGATGACCATGTTTCTGGCATCTGGAACACTTCTTTTGCAATTGAGTAGCAAAGTGCGATTTCAGCTTCGTTAGCACCTGTTTCTTCGTGCATACGAACCATAAAGTTAAGACCCATATCGTTAACGATGTTGTTTGCAAGTTTCGTTGCGATAATCTCTTTACGAAGTGGGTGGTTATCCATTGCATCGTTGAACTTCTCACGAAGTGGTACCGGGAATGAATTAACTAATAACTGACGGTAATAAGGGTTTTCTGTGATTTCATCAACCACTAGAGACTCTTTAAGAACCATTTTCGCGTAAGAAACAAGTACAGAAAGCTCTGGACGAGTTAAGTCTTTACCCGCTGCTGCACGCTCTGCAAGTTCTTCATCTGTTGGGATGAACTCGATTGCACGGTTAAGCTTGCCGTCTTTTTCAAGGGCATGGATAAAGCGTACTTTTTCTTTAAGTGTTGATGTACCTTTTGATTGTGTAATCGATAAGGTATGTGTTTGACGATAACAGTCTTTTAATACTAACTCAGACACTTCATCAGTCATTGAATAAAGTAACTCATCACGTTGTTTACGCGTTAAGTCACCTTCAGCAACTAGACCATTCAGTAAGATCTTAATGTTTACTTCGTTATCTGAACACGCAACACCACCTACGTTATCGATGAAGTCAGTGTTAACACGACCGCCTTTCGCAGCAAATTCGATACGACCAAGTTGCGTCGCACCTAAGTTACCGCCCTCACCTAAGATCTTCGCACCAAGCTCAGAACCATTAATACGAAGTGCATCATTCGCGCGGTCACCCACATCAGCATCTGTCTCTTTAGAGTTCTTGATGTAAGTACCGATACCACCATTCCAAAGTAAATCAAACTCCATCATCAGTGCAGCTTTGATTAACTCGTTAGGTGTCATGCTTGCTTTTTTAGTGCCAAGCATTTTCTTCATTTCAGGGCTTAAGCTAATTGATTTAGCCGCACGAGAGAATACACCACCACCTTGTGAAATAAGGTCTTTGTTGTAATCTTCCCAAGAAGAACGCGGTAGATTGAATAAACGCTCACGCTCTGGGTAAGATGCCGCTGCATCTGGGTTTGGATCAACGAAGATATGCATGTGGTTAAATGCAACTTGTAAGCGAATGTGCTTAGAAAGCAGCATACCGTTACCAAATACGTCACCTGCCATGTCACCGATAGCCACAACAGTGAAGTCTGTTGTTTGACAGTCAATATCCATTTCGCGGAAATGACGTTTAACAGATTCCCAACCACCTTTAGCAGTGATACCCATTTTCTTATGGTCATAACCAACTGAACCACCAGATGCGAATGCATCCCCTAGCCAGAAGTTATATTCATTTGCGATGCCGTTAGCGATATCAGAAAAAGTCGCAGTACCCTTATCGGCAGCAACTACTAAATACGGGTCATCTTCATCATGACGAACAACATCAACTGGTGGCACAATCTCACCACGTTCGATGTTATCTGTGATATCTAATAAACCACGGATGAAGATTTTGTAACACTCTTGGCCTTCTTTAAAGAACGCTTCACGGTCTGTCGGTAGCTGTTTACATACGAAACCACCTTTAGAACCTACTGGCACGATAACCGTGTTTTTAACTTGTTGCGCTTTAACAAGACCCAGTACTTCAGTACGGAAATCTTCACGACGGTCAGACCAACGTAAACCACCACGCGCAACTTTACCACCACGTAAATGCACACCTTCAACGCGCGGTGAGTATACGAAAATCTCAAACGCTGGAAGCGGTAATGGCATTTCTGGGATCATAGAAGGCTGAACCTTGAACGATACATATGACTTAAATTGGCCATCCGCTTCTTTTTGGAAGAAGTTCGTTCTTAGTGTCGCGATGATCATGTCTACGTATAAACGAATGATACGGTCATCATCCAGGTTCGCTACGTTTTCAAGTTCTAAATAAATTTGTGCGATTAGCTTTTCTAAAACTTTTTCACTGCCAGGGTTCTTAACTGAGAACTTTTTAGTGAATAAGTTTACGATTTGCGATGCAATGTGTGGGTAATTTGCAAATGTGCTTTCAATGTAAGTCTGTGAGAACGTTACACCAATTTGACGCATGTATTTTGCATAGGCGCGAAGAATAGACGCTTCGCGACCCGTTAAACCACCCATTAATACTAAGCGGTTGAAACCATCGTTTTCTAAACGGTTATTCCACACATTTGTTAATGCAGCACGGAAACGCGCTGAAACTTTATCAAAGTCAGCAATGCCTTTGTTGTCAATTAGCATGGTGAAGTCCATGATCCAATTAACTTTACCATCAGTTGTTTTAACTGAGTAAGGCGTTTCACCCACGACACGTAAACCAAAGTTTTCTAACATTGGCATGACGTCAGATAAGTGGATTGGCTCATCTTTATGGAATAAGCTTAAACGAACTACGTTGGTATTTGCTTCTTCTTGTGGACGATAGAACAACATTTCTAGTTTGTTTTCGTCATTCAGAAGTTCAAGTTTTTCAATATCAACAACCGCTGCACTTGGTAGAACCTGGTCTTTATACGCACTTGCAAACGCTTGCGCATATTTACGGTTTAATTCTTTACCACGTGCTTCACCTGCGCTTTCTAAGAGTGCAGATTGGAGTCTATCTTCCCATGTACGGGCAGCTTCAATTAGGTTGTTTTCGATGTCTTTCACGTTATATTCAATATTATTGTCAGTCACACGCACCGTATAGTGTGTACGGGCTAATGTTGACTCAGAGAAGAAAGTAGTAAATTCGACTTTATCGTCAGAATTAAATGCATTGGCTAAGATACGTTGCGTTTCACGACGAAGAGCCGTGTTGTAGCGCTCACGTGGTACGTAAACCATGCAAGATAAGAAACGACCATAAGCGTCTTTACGAACGAACAAGCGACACATATCACGCTCTTGAACTTGCAATACACCCATCGCAACTTCAAGTAGCTCTGTTTCACGTGCTTGAACAAGTTCATCACGTGGATACGTTTCTAGAATGTTTAATACCGCTTTGTATGCGTGTGTACCTTTTGCAAAATCACACATATCCATGATGCGGTTAATTTTACTTTTTAGTACCGGCACATCAGCAGCGCTATTGTTGTAGAAGCTTGATGAGAATAAACCGATAAAACGGTCTTCACCAATTACATTGCCTTTGTCATCAAAACGCTTAATGCCTACGTAATCGATATAAGCTGGGCGATGAACGCGAGATACTGAGTTAGTTTTAGTTAAGATCAGTAAGTTATTGCTACGTGCTTCTTGACGAGCAACTTCAGGTAATTCTGATAATAAACGGCTGTGCTCTTCATCTGAATTTTTCATCAGACCAAGGCTTGTGCCCTTTTTACCTTTTAATTGATAATCACCTTTAACCGCTGATAATTCGTATTCACGGTAACCCATTAAGGTAAAGTTATCTTTTGCTAACCAGTCTAAAAACTCAACGGTTTCAGCAACTTCACTATCGTTATTATTATGATGGCGTTTTGGTAGCTCTTTGGTTACCGCAATCAACTTGTCACGAATTGGCTGCCAATCTTCTACAGCAATCGATACATCAACAAGCACAGATTCAAGTTCTTCTTTGAAAGACTCAATCACTTTTGCATCTGTTTGACGGTCAATTTCGATAAAGAACACAGTTTTTGTCGACGTTGATTCTTGCTCTGCCTTTAAGCTTGAAATACCCGTGATTTTCGCGTTTTTATCACGTTGGATTTTCAGCGGAGAGTGAAGTAATAAGTGAGAAGCGATGTTTGCGCGAGTCATGGCCATACGCACAGAATCAACTAAGAAAGGCATGTCTTTCGCGATGATTTCAACAATAGTGTGCGATGACTGCCAGCCATCTTTTGCTACTTCTGGGTTGAAGACACGGACAACCGCGTCATCAGAATTATTTTTTTCTAGCGAGTTCCATAGGCTTAGTGCAGCGCCATATAAGTCACTATCGTTGCGATGTGCCAAATCCTCTTTAGACATATTGCTGTACAAGGCTTTGGCGAATTTCTCAACGAGTAACACATTATCAGCGTGAACTTTTTTCTGGATCAGCTTACAGACATTATCTAAGATAACCGAGGCTTGCCCTTCATTTCGTGTCATTGTATGTTCCTTAATCTATACTACTTATCGATTAGTAGAATATTTGTACAGCCATTTATTAGCGTGGAGTCAGGTAAATTCTAACTCTTTTACAGCTAATAAACAGCCTTTTCGATGAAATCATTTTAAGCTTTTCAGCTATTTGGTCATCTATTCACAAAATATAGATATAAATGGCCATTACTGGCCATATTGGAGCACAATTATTCACATTATTTTTTCTGGTCAGTCCAGAGGAAGCTGCCAATTGCAGGTAAAAGTAGTACTGCACCCAACATGTTAACCAAGAACATGAAGGTCAAAAGTATACCCATATCTACTTGGAACTTCAGATCAGAGAAAATCCATGTGCTGACACCGATGGCTAAGGTAATACCCGTGAATAACACTGCGCTACCACGCTCTGCTAATGCATTGCGATAAGCCACTTCCAGTGCGACACCTTGTTTTAGCTGCCCCATCATTGATGACAGTATATAAATCCCATAATCAACACCAATACCAACACCTAAAGCGATAACAGGTAGTGTCGACACTGTTAAGCCAATTTCTAACTGTACCATCAACGCTTGCGCTAACGTCGATACGATGTACAGAGGTAATACTACGGCGATTGTGGCCTTCACACTTCTAAAGCTTATTAAGCATAGCAGGATTACGGCGCCGTAAACGTAAAGCATCATAGGTAGCTGTGCAGCTGATACTGATTCGTTCGTTGCAGCCATTACACCCACAGGCCCTGATGCAAGTTTAAACTTCAACGTGTCAGTTTCTTCGCCAGCAGCAAACTCTTTAACTTTAGCAACAACGTGGTCAATCGTTTCTGCTTTGTGGTCATTTAAGAAAATGATCACCGGCATGACAGAACAGTTTCCATCAAGTAAGCCTGAGCTTGTTTCAACACGCGATGTTGATTGCACTAAGCTCGCGGTGTTTCGCGGCAAGCTTTGCCATTTTAAGTTACCTTCGTTAAAGCCTGCATTCACAGATTGCGCAACTGAGCTTAAACTCACAGCCGATTGCACCCCTGCTACGTTTTCCATTTGCCATTGGAAACGACTAATACGTTCCATCACATCATGCTCAGTACAGGCTGCAGGATAGGCTTCAACAATCACTTTTAGGATATCTGAAGATATGGTGTATTTATCTGATATTAAGAAAGTATCTTGGTTATAACGGGCATCTTGATGCAGTGATGGTGCACCAGCATGTAAATCACCGATACGCATCTTATCAGCTTGCCAATAGCCCACAGCGAATAACACAGCTGTGAGTGCAATGATGAACAAAGCTGTTTTACGGTCTGTTGCTTTAACTAACAGTTCACGTAGTTTATCTAAGAAATTCGGTTTGTCTGTATGTGTACCCGCTTGAATATGCACTGAACCTTCGAAGCGCATATACGAAGCCCAAACCGGCAATAAGATTAAGTTTGTGAAAATAATAACCGCAACACCTAAGCTCGCGGTAATAGCAAGCTCACGAATAATACCAATATCAATCGTCAGTAAAGTTAAAAAGCCCACGGTATCAGATAACAGAGCAATACCACCTGGAATAAGTAGTGCTCTAAAGCTTGCCTGACAGCACACTCTGGTTGAGCTGCCCGATGTGACTTTTTTACCGATATCATTAATCATTTGCACACCATGGCTTACACCAATGGCAAACACTAAAAACGGCACCAAAATTGACATAGGGTCTAAACCAAAGCCTAGGCTTGACAGCAAACCTAACTGCCAAACAACAGCAATGATCGAACAAGCAATCGGTAAAATAGTCAGTTTTAAAGAGTGGCAGAACAGCCAAACCATTACAAATGTGAAAGCAATAGCAATAGCAAAGAATAACAGTACGCCCTTAGCGCCCTCTGCGACATCCCCAGCCATTTTTGCAAAACCGATAATATGAATACTGACCTTGTCAGTGCTTAGCGGTTCACGTACTTGTGTTTCTAACTTTTCAGCAAAGGCTAACGTGTCGAGTTTTTCTTGTGTTTGTGGATCAGTCTCGAGTAGCTGAGCAGTTACCATTGCACACGAGTAGTCGCTTGCAATCATGCGACCAACTACTTTTGCTTTTTCGATGTTTTCTTTTACAACCGCAAGCCCACGTTTGTCTGCTGTAAAGTTTGCAGGAATAATAGGACCACCGGCGAAACCATCTTCAACCACTTCAACGAAACGCGCACTCGGTGCAAAAATTGAATTTACTAACGGACGATTTACCCCTGGAATAAAGTAAAGCTGGTCGTGAACTGCTTTCAGTTGAGTAAAAAATTCTTCATTAAAAATATCACCGTCTGCATCACAGACTGAAATTAAAATACTGTTAGCGCCACCAAACTGCTTTTCGTGTTTAGTGTAAACTTTCATGTAGTCATGATTGAGCGGAATATTTTTGTTAAACGACGCGTCTAATTGAATTTGCGTTGCTTTGAATAATAAAAAACAGGTGATCAAAGCAAAAGAAATAATTGCGAACAAGCGATGGCGAAACACCGCTCTTTCTAAGATATCTAAAAAACCACGCATTACGGATTCAACTCCTTCACTTTAATGCCATTTTCTGAAGCCATAATCAGTTTGTTTTGAAACACAACGCCATCGAGTAATGACTTACCATCTGCCATTTGTTCTTCTGAGAGTTGATCATTTTTAATATGGAAAATCACGCCACTGTTTGCGAATAATAGCCATTCATTATTGTAATTAATTGCGCTATTCACGGTTGCATAATTGCTGTGCGGGATTTGCTGCCACTGATCACTGTCGGCTTGACGAGTAAAAATATTGCCACGAAGTCCTGCAACGATGTCTTCTCCACCTTGATCTGCAGTTGACGCAAACGTAAAGAAAGAGCCCATATAGATCTCTTCGAGGCGTTGCCAAGTTTGACCATTGTCTACACTTTCTGCCATCAACCCCATTTCACCGGCTAAAATTAAACGCTCACCGGCTTTAACGATGCGATTAAAATGTGGCAGTATTGATGCTGTCTCGACTTCATAACCCTCAGGATCATTTTCTTTTAAGTCATTTAAATAATCACGGTCATCTTCAAACAGTAAACTATCTAAAAAGCGCTTTTGCCAATGCTCACCACCATCATTGGTTTCAAAGAACATGCCATAAGCACCAACGGCATAACCGTGCTTTTCTGATGTAAATAAGATATCCAAACACGGTTTATCCATGTTTGGTAAAGATTGTTGTAACTGCCATGTTTTACCTGCATCCACTGTGTTAATGATGGTTGCATCATGACCACATGCCCAGCCTAAGTCGCTATTGTAAAAATCAACGGCTGTGAGTAGCACTTGTGTTGGGACACTCGCTTGTTGCCAAGATTGCGCATCTGAGCTTGTAATAACCACACCATGTTTACCTACAGCAACCAGCTGTGAACCTGCTAATTCAATGTCAGTAAGAAGAGTTTTGTTCGCATTAACAGCGCTAACGGCGTGTTGCGCTACTGGCATGTCTTGAGAAAAACATGAAGCACTATAAGCAAGACAGGCATAAAGCAAATACTTCATAAAGATAAATCGCCTTCGAAATGATAAAAAGAGAAGTCAAAAAAGCCACTGGGAAAACCAATTGCGTGTCCTGATGACTTACGCGAATTGCAAAAGGCACCTGTTAGCAGGTGCCTTATTTTGATTAACGACCTTCGCGACGTAATGCGCTTGAAGTAAACTCGTTATCGTTGAATGATTTAGAGAAATCATACATTTTTTCTTGGTTATCTAAACCAATTGCTAAATAACGACGTGAGTTAAGATCATGGTAAACTTCTAACGTACTCCAATGAGTTGGTACTTCATAGTAGTTAAGACCATGTGCCATCGCTACACGATACATTTGATCACGGTTATCGTAGATATCCGTTACATGTACTTGCCAGCTATCTTCATCAATATAGAAAACACGTTTCTTATAAATGTGACGCGTGCCCTCTTTTAGATTCGCTTCTACAACCCAAACACGGTGTTTTTCATAACGAACATGCTCAGGGTTGATATGACCAGCTTGTAAAATGTCATCATAGCTCAGTTTGTCACTGTGTAGCTTGTAGCTGTTATAAGGAATATAAAGCTCTTGCTTACCTTTTAATGTCCAGTTGTAACGGTTCGGTGAACCATTGAACATATCAAAGTCATCAGTTGTACGTAAGCTGTCAGCCGCTGTTCCTGGTGCATCATAAGCAACATTAGGTGCGCGACGAACACGGCGTTGACCTGAGTTGTATGTCCATGCTTGGCGAGGCGTTAAGATTTGGTCCATGGTTTCATGAACTAATAACGCAGTACCAGCAAGACGCGCAGGCTCAGTTACTTTTTGCTTAAACTTAAACAAGATATTTGATTCTTGTAGTTTTTCAGGTGTCGCTTCAGGCGATGAATACTCAACTAACAATTGTTCTTCAAAACCAACGTAGTTATAAGAGCCTGATGCTGTTGGTGCTGCTTGACCACCAGAGCGCTCGATTGATAAACCACGGAAACGTAATAAGTGGTTCCAAATAGCTTCTAAACCATCTTTAGGAATTGGAAACGGAACACCTACAGCGGTATTTTTAATACCATTACCACCTTCCACTAATTCCGCTGTCGTTGCATATTTTTTCGTTGCATCATATACAAACTGCGGATAAGACGCGCTACGACGGGTTGGATAGATGTTCATTTTGAACGTGTCAGGATAGGTATTGAATAATTCAATTTGACCTGGGCTCAAGTAATCTTTGTACTCGGCAACATTCGATTTATCAATCGTGAATAAAATTTTATCATCTGCATACGGATCAGGATGATGCATACCTGGCTTATAACTTGCCGGTGGCGTTGTAATGCCGCCTGTCCAAGCTGGAATTGAGCCATCTTTATTCGCTGCTTTTTCTGCGCCAATTGGCGTTAAATCATTACCTAAACGTGCCGCTTCATCAGCGGTAATTTTTGCAAGTACACTCGAGCTTGCGAAAATGCCACAAAATGCTGCAGCAATGAGGGTAGGTTTTCTAATAATCATAATTTACCCTTAGATTGAATATTTAATATTGAAAGAAACATAATCGCGGTCAGAGAAAGTATTCGTTGCGCCACCACCCCAGAAAGAGTTGTAGCTAAAGTCGAACGACCACGCATTTTGATAGTTGAAGTTCATAGTAACACCGAGCGATTTACGGTCTTCAACAAATAAGAACATTGGATCTGGTGTAATACCATTCACGTCATGTGAGAACACAAAACGTGGCGAGAAGTTAACACCATTAAAAATGTTGTAGTAATCACCTTTCGCAATAAGACGATAACCCCAAGCCGATGCTGTTGGGAATGGGTTCGTCTCAGGACCATTAGACAGACCTAGATGAAGTGTTGAGTAATCATCACTTAACGGGCCTTGCATGATACCGCTACGACCAGTACCCGCTACGTTTAAACGAAGCTCGTCGTAGTCAGGCATATCGTTAATGCGTACACCACCAATTTCACCAACAACTGCCCAGCTATCAGCACCTAATGATGGGCCAAATAGATGTGTTGCTGTAAATTGTAACTGTGCTGTATTACGCAGGATGAAACCTTGTGCAACTTCACCCGGACCTACAACACTTGTTGCATCGCCAAGACTCATTTGCGAAATACCAGCAAAGTCAGGACGAATACCCGCAACAGCTAGTTGCTCAGGCATACCCGCATACAGTAACTCTACGTCATCAATTTGTAGAGGCTCATCTTGACGGAAGGCAAATTCACCGGCAAATGCTGTTTCACCTAGCGAGGTATTGAAGCTGATACCGTAAAGTTTAATATCTTCTGGGTATTCTAACTGGCCTTTAGTGAATGCTTGTAGGTTTGTTACGTTATCTTCAGTGATATCTGTTGTTAAAAGCATACCGATATCGGCAGCGATTGCTTCACTGGTAAAGTTTGAAACCTGACCAGAGATTACCGGGCGACGGCTATGATAGTTAATGTGATATAGCGCTAACTCAGTATCATTCAAATCAGGTAAGAACATACCTAAACGTAAACCGTATTGGCCACCGTCATCAGGTTCGTTTTTACCAGCGCCACCCTTGCCTTTTAACGCCACTTTAGTTGGGTAAGCTAGGTACATTTGTGCCATCATTGCTCGGCCTTGTACTGATGTAGGATCAACACCTTGCGAGCGAACAATGTCATCTAAATTATTTAAGCTTTCAGTCAAGAATGCTAAGTCGATATCAGGGTTAGACGTGAAGCCTAATTGGATATTTTGCTGATAACCATTTTCAGATGCGAAATCGTTGGTCGAGAAGTACGTACCAGCCGCTGGAAGACGCGTTTCATGCCATTGATATTGGTAAAAGCCTTCAAGGGTTACATTATCAGTAATACCTAAAGACGCCCAAAGCATACCAACTGGAATAAAGGCTTCTTTTAATTCAGCACCAGGGGCTTTTAAACGATCGATATCAACAGGGTTTACGTTAATACCGTGAGAAATTAAAGTACTCTCCCCCCAGTTAACAACTTGTTGGCCTAAACGAATAGACAGCGGGTTACGACCTTCATTTAAATCAAAGTTTGCCCAAACATAAGCATCTAATAAACGCAGATCAGCACACACTTGTTCTTTGGTGTCGTCATCATCACATGGGTCTACTTTTTTACCTGATGTTGGGTTGCTATACGCAAAATCACCATCCATTAGGGCGAAGTCGTAGAAATACATGAAACGAGTAAATAAACCAAAGTTATCTTTGCTGATTGATAGCTCATGGTTACCTTTTAATAATTTTGAAAATGAATCACCACTATCAAAATTAAGGTTACCTGCATCACCATTATTTGAGTAAGCACCCGGTTGGTTCCATACATCAGCAGAAGAATAAATTGGATTTAGCGCAGAGTGATAACCCGTCCAATCAAATGAAGGATTATTACTTTTACCAATATGTTGGAAATCACGGTCTTCAATTCGTATGCTTTGACCATAAGAAAAGTTAGAGTCAAATCGAACGTCGAAGCCACCTAACTCAAAATTTGCCGCATGCAAAGATGTGCTTGAGAGTCCGAGTGTAGCTGCAGCGAGTCCCAAAGCTATTTTGTTTTTAACAAAAAGCGATCGTTTTATCATTGTGTTCATCCCCCTGTAACGGGTTGTTTTGTGATCAAATTGTTGTTTTTAGTATCTTTCTAACGATAGAAGCGAAACGCTAAAATTACAATACGGAACGCGTTCAATCGGTTAATATTTATTTAAAAATGTGACGTTTACGTATTGGTAAGACGTCATACTAGATATTTTATACACGTAAATTAACAATAGAACAAATCGAATTAACAAAAATATAATAAATTGAGCGAATTGGGGACAGTAAAAATTAGCTTTTTAGGTAACAAAAAAGCAGCCGAAGCTGCTTTATTAACTGATTTTTTCGAGTTTTAAGAATTGATTATCTGCGGTTAACGTTAATCTAAAACGCCCTCTTATTCCTAACGATGAGATAAAAGGACGTAAATGACTGGCAGCAAATCGAACTGTCTTACCACCATCTTCTGTGACTTGCACCGATTTATATTTACCGTGGTAGTAATCAAGACATTCTGAGTAACTCAGATACAATGCAAAATAATATTCTGTCATTAACTTTCGAGTGCTTTCTCTACTTTTTCAAACAGATCATCACTGAGTCCATCTAAATCAGCTAAACGTTGTAGTTGTGCTTTCATTGCCGCAGAACGATTTTCATCATAGCGTTTCCATGACATAAATGGCGTCAGCATACGTGATGCATTTTGTGGATTAATATCATTAAGCTTAACTAATAAGTCACCCAACAGCTGGTATCCTTTACCATCTGCACGATGGAACTGAGTGATATTAAAGTGACTAAAGCTGCCAACTAAAGCACGCACGCGGTTAGGGTTACCAAAGTCAAAACTTGGGTGTTCATAGAGCGCTTTAATATCGTTGATACTCGTTGCAGAATCTTTCATTGCTTGCAACGCAAACCATTTATCCATAACGAGCACATCATGCCGCCACTTTGCATCAAACTCTGTTAGCAGCCTATCACATAGTGAATGGTTTGCTTTTACCACCGCACTCAATGCGGCAAGGGCATTGGTCATATTAATACTGTGTGCAGATTCTATGATGAGGCTATTAACGTCGCTATGATTCGTTTTCGCTAAATAATGTAAACAAAGTTGCTTAAGAGCACGTACGGCAACAGCTGTCGCAGATGTTGAACCATCATCTTCTAGCGCGTTATAACAATTTACCAATGATTCTGTTAGGTGAGTTGCTATTTGTGATTCAAATGCATTTTGTACAGCAATAATGTCATCAACAGGGATAACTGCATATTCTGCCGCGAGGGTATCGTAGCTAGGCAGTTTTAAAAGCTCAGCAATTAGAGCAAGATCACCTTCTCGCTGATCAATTAATGCTTTTAATGCGAATAAAATGTCATCCGATAAACAGGCTTCACCACTGGCAATCGCCGCTTTCATTTCATTGGTAAATAAACGCTGCTGCGCATCCCAACGTGAAAAATCACTGCGAGCAAAACGCATGATATGTAATAGATCAGCAGCAGAGGTATCTTGATTAACAATACACGGCGCAGAGAAATCTTCGAGTAGCACTGCTACAGGGCGCTGTTTAATGCCCTCGAAAACAAACTGCTGCGTTTTTTCAGTGACATTTAATACCGAATCTTGGACCTGATTATCAATTATAAGAGGTAGCGACTGCCCTTCACTATCTAATAGCTCAATAGCAAATGGAATATGTAATAAGGCATTGTTAGGCTGATTATCAGGTGCAAACTGCTCAATGCTTAATGTGAAAGTTTGGTTTTGTTCATCATACGCTTGCTCTACATTGAGCTTAGGTGTACCCGCTTGACTATACCAGCGCTTAAATTGCGTTAAATCAATGCCAGACGCATCACTCATGGCAGCCACAAAATCATCACAGGTAACAGCCTGTCCGTCATGGCGCTCGAAATACAATGCCATACCTTGTTGGAACTTTTCTTCTCCAAGTAAGGTGTGCATCATGCGAATAACTTCAGCCCCTTTGTCATACACAGTCACTGTATAAAAGTTATTCATTTCAATGACTTTTTCAGGGCGAATTGGGTGTGCCATCGGCCCTGCATCTTCACTAAATTGGTGAGTACGCATGACTTTAACTGCATCGATACGGTTAAGCGCACGAGAACCTAAATCGCTACTAAACTCTTGGTCGCGGAAAACCGTTAAGCCCTCTTTTAACGACAGCTGGAACCAGTCACGGCAAGTAACACGGTTGCCGGTCCAGTTATGGAAATACTCGTGCCCTACAATTGATTCAATCGTATGATAATCTTTGTCAGTGGCTGTTTCTTGATTCGCCAGAACACATTTAGAGTTAAAGATATTCAAACCTTTATTTTCCATTGCGCCCATGTTGAAGAAATCAACGGCAACAATCATGTAGATATCTAAATCGTATTCAAGGTTAAAGCGCTCTTCATCCCATTGCATTGATTTCTTTAAAGACGTCATAGCATGAGGCGTCTTAGATAAATTACCTTTATCAACAAACAAAGCTAATTCTACTTTTCGACCAGACTGCGTCGTGTAATGGTCACGTAATACGTCAAAGTCACCGGCGACTAATGCAAATAAGTAGCTAGGCTTTTTAAATGGGTCTTGCCATTTTACAAAATGACGACCATCATCTAAGTTACCTGATTCAATTTGGTTACCATTAGACAGTAAATGAGTGTACTTTTTGTCGGCAATAATGGTTACATCAAAGCTGGCAAGTACGTCTGGGCGGTCAAGGTAATAGGTAATCTTTCTAAACCCTTCAGCTTCACATTGCGTACAGTAAGCTCCACCCGACAAGTACAAACCTTCTAACGAAGTATTCGTTTGTGGATCAATATGGTTTTCAATTTTAAGAATAAAGCTTGCAGGTAGATTATGAATAATCAGCTTTTCATCTTCAAGCGTGTAATCATCATACGCTTGATCATCAACCTTTACTGAGATAAGTGTTAAATCAACACCATCAAGCGCAAGATCTGCATTGCTCTCATCAGTACGGTTGATTGTCATTGTTGACTGTACTGATGTTTTTAAAGGGGCTAATTCGAAACGTAAATTGATGTGCTGGATTGAAAATTGTGGGGCTTGGTAATCTTTTAAATATTGAGCTTGAGGTTTAGTCGTAGTAGACATGACTGACTCCAAATGGCCCTGCACTGCAGGGCCTATATAGTTTATTCAGCGTTAGCTTCTTGTTTAAGGTGCTTTGGGGTAATACGTAAAATTTTAATACCTAAATAAGCGTAAACAATCGCTAAAAGTGGATTAATTAAATTAAAGAATGCATACATGGCATAATCAAATGGATTGATTAATAAAACACTTTGCATGTAGGCACCACAGGTGTTCCATGGGATAAGTGGGCTGGTAATTGTGCCGCCATCTTCTAATGTGCGAGATAAGTTAACCGGCTTTAAACCGCGTTTTTCGTATTCATCTTTAAACATACGACCAGGAACAACAATCGCGATATATTGATCCGCTGCAACTGCATTCGTACCAATACATGTTGCAATCGTAGCAGTGATAAGTGAGCCGGTGCTTTTAGCAATTTTTAAAATGCTTTTAACGAACATATCAAGTAAGCCGGTTTTTTCCATGATAGCGCCAAACATCAAGGCCGTCATGATCAGCCACGTTGTTGTTAGCATGCCAGCCATGCCACCACCGCTTAATAGTGAGTCCATTTTTTCATCGCCAGTATCAATGCTAAAACCATCGAAGAACGTTGTCCAAACTAGTTTAAAGTAGCCAATAGCATGACCTTGTGATGCATCAATTTGGCTATTGATTAAATCTGATTGAAATAACATAGCCCATATTGCACCTAGCACGGCACCAATCGAAATAGCAGGGAAAGCAGGCATCTTACGTATTGCTAAAAATAACAGCACCACCAGTGGCACTAGCATTTCAAAACCAATATTAAAATTTTGTTCTAGTAAATTTACGATTTCGTCAATACGGCCTGCTTCTGCTGAACCGCCAGCATTAAAGCCCATAAATATGAAAATGATTAATGCGATAATAAAGCTTGGTACCGTTGTCCAAAGCATGTGATGAATATGGTCAAATAAATCAGCCCCTGCCACTGCCGGCGCTAAATTCGTTGTTTCAGAAAGCGGGCTTAATTTATCACCAAAGTAGGCACCTGAGATAACCGCACCCGCCGTGACAACTTGTTCAAGACCAAGACCAGTTGCAACACCTAATAACGCCACACCAATGGTCGCAGCCGTTGTCCAAGAGCTACCGATACTCATAGCGACAATGCCACAAATCAAGCAGCTAGCGGCATAGAACCAGCTAGGGTTGATAATCTGTAGACCATAATAAATTAAAGTAGGTACGGTGCCTGATAACAACCAAGTACCAATTAAGGCACCCACCATTAATAGAATAATGATTGCTCCCAGGGATAAGGTGATCCCCTCAATCATAGCTTGTTCTAGTTTCTTCCAAGTGTAACCATTTTTTAAGCCTATTAATGCCGCGGTAAATGTAGCGAATAATAAAGCGATTTGGTTAGGACCTGATGATGAATTATCACCGAATAAATAAACAGCAGCGCCTAATAGGCACACGAGAACAGTAATTGGGATTAAGCATCTAAAAAACTGGCCTGTTTAATTGGCTTCTCTTCAATTGAATTCAAAAGATAGTCTCCTACACGTCTTATGTGGCGTGTTTAATTATTATTGTAAGCTTTGACGCAAAACTTCAGTGGCCTTATGCAGCCAAGTATTGTGATTATACCAATATGACCTGTTTTAGGTAGCAAAAAAGGCGCTTATGCGCCTTTTTATTAATCGATATTGCTAATTAATTGCTAATTATTTCTTAGCGATACGACCATATTTTATATAATCTTGGGTGATTAATGCCGCTTCTTCTAAGAAAGGGTCTAGTTCATCAAGGCTATCTGGTAAATCATCAAGCTTCTCAACTGGCTTTTCACCTAAGCGAACAAGTCGTTCATTAGCACGCTCTAAGGCACGCTCTTCACCTTCATCTTTCTCTTTTAGACGGGTCGCTTCAACCAATGAGATAGTTTTACGGTCTTTCTCTTCTTGGTAGCGCTTAATGTCATCAAACACATAGCCAAACTCAGGCTCACTGGCAATACGCGTATCATGAAGCTTATTAACGTAAGCAATCGCTGGTTTTAGGTTATCAACCGAATTGTACTTAGCACGGATGATGCTATCCCAAGGTAATGCGTTATCTTGCTGGCTCTCGCCCCACTCTGATGGGTCAATTGCCGATGGGAACGATACATCTGGGATCACGCCTTTGTGTTGTGTGCTGCCGCCGTTAATCCGGTAGAATTTTGCAATGGTATATTGCACGCTACCTAATGGGTGATCGTATAAGTCATAAGCACGGCCAAGTGGTTTGTGCTGTTGAACGGTACCCTTACCAAAGGTTTGTTCACCAATCACAATTGCGCGGCCATAGTCTTGCATTGCAGCTGCAAAAATCTCTGATGCAGACGCACTGTAGCGATCAACTAACACAGTTAGCGGGCCATCATAAAAAGTGACACCGTCACGATCTTTTTGCTCTTCAATACGATTATTCAGGGTATGAATTTGTACAACAGGGCCTTGGTCGATGAACAAGCCAGATAACTGAGTCGCTTCGTAAAGTGAACCGCCCCCGTTTTGACGTAAATCGATGATGATGCCGTCTACTTTAGCTTCTTTTAATTTCGCAATTTCAACTTTAACGTCTTGCGATAAATTGTTATAGAAACCAGGGATTTCAATCACACCAATTTTGCTGGTTAAGTCTGAATATTTTGCTTCAAATACTTCAGATTTTGCAGCGCGATCTTCTAGGCGAATTTTATCACGCGTAATTTCAACCACTTTCGGTGTGCCGTGAGCATCTGCCCCTTTAAGATATTGCAGACGAACTTTTGTGCCTTTAGGACCCTTGATCAAATCAACGACGTCATCTAAACGCCAGCCAATTACGTCAACAAAGTCTTCGCCTTCTTGAGCAACACCAATAATACGATCGTCTGCTTTAATTTGTTCTGATTTATCAGCTGGGCCACCAGGCACTAAACTACGGATAACTGTGTAGTCTTCATCATAGCTAAGCACCGCACCAATACCTTCTAACTCAAGATCCATATCCATCTTGAACTGTTCAGCGCGTCGTGGTGATAAATAAGAGGTATGTGCTTCGATGCTTCGTGCGAATGAATTCATCACGATTTGAAACGCATCTTCACTGTTTGTCTGAACTAAACGTTTTTGCGCATTGTGGTAGCGTTTGGTCAGAACTTCTTTGATGCCCTGCCAATCTTTACCGGTCATTTTTAAACGTAACGCATCATATTTAACGCGTTGACGCCAAAGTTCATCAAGCTCAGCTTGGCTTGTTGCCCAATCAGCGTCTTCACGGTCAAATACGTACTCATCTTCATTATCGAACTTCATTTCATTTTCAAGTAGCGATAAAGAATAATCGTAACGTTCAAAACGACGTTTTAAGCTTAAGTTAAAAATATCAAAGGCAAAACCCAATTTACCTGTCGACAATGCATTATCAAACTGGTCTTTATATTGCTCAAACGAGGCAATGTCAGACGCTAAAAATACACTTTTGTTGTAGTCGAGAGATTCAATGTAGCGATCAAAAATCTGTTCAGATAATTCATCGTTAAATTTAATTGGTTTGTAGTGTGCACGAGTAAATAAGTTTGTCACCCGTTTGCTTGCTGTACTATGTTGGCTTTCTTGCTTGAGTACTGGCAAATCTTTTTCTGTCAGATTATCTGACGATGCCAATAATGAACCTGAAAACAGGGCAGCGACTAACGGAATGAGCGTAAACTTTTTACTCATACACAACTCCTTTATTTTTTACAGCTATTAAATGATATACAGGCTGTCTGCTTTGGTTTTAACTTGCATCCCTGTTACTAACTCAACGTGAACTTCATCTTTATTCACTTCAGTAATAACTGCGTTTACAAGTGCTTGGCCAAGTTTAACTTTAACTTTGCTATTTACCTTGACCTCAGAGGCAGGTAAAGGTTCAACTTTTCCTGAACGTTTTACAGGAGCAGCTTTAGCAGGCTTATTACTTACTTTAGCGCCTTTTTCGCCAGATTTAGCGTGATGACCTGTATTCTTTTTGTAAGATTTTGTGTCACCGTCTTTGCGTGGACGTTGTGGCTTTTTACGCTTCGCCATTTTAGCGCGGCTTTCTTCTAACGCTTTTTGCGCGTGTTCAATGTGCTCTTGTTCCACTTTCTCGTCTTGATTACCATCAAGGTCGATACGGAACTCAGACTTAGTCACGGCTTCTAAATAGCGCCAGTTTGAGGTGTATTTTCTTAGTGCTTGACGTACCTGAGTCTTACTTACTTTCTCAGAACCTTCAATGCGCTCAGCAATATCTTTAAAGATACCGACTTTAAGCGGTTGAATGCCGTCTTTTTGTTTAAAACATTGTGGAAATTCTTGGTATAAGAAATCCAATACTTCATTAATATCTTTTAGCTTGTTTGTGGTTTCCATGTTAGAACCTTTTATTACATCTTTTCATCTAATGATGAATCGACATAGTGTGTTACCCAGTCGGTCAACTCTTCGAAGTCCGCTTCAATAAGCGCTAAATCACCACGAAGGTGTTCCCAAATACCATTTATAATTTCATCAATTGATTCACAGTCAAGGTCATCCGGTAGACGATCCCAAGCCATGTGAATCAAGTCGTTGAGCCTTTCGGCAACAACTTCTTCTTCCCCTTCCCAATCACCAACATCAGCAATTGCAAAGAGGTAATCTTGCACATTTAGCAGATCTTTCATTTTAGATTTGCCTCAAAGCATTTTACCAATGCTTCTAAACCAGCTTGATCATCAGCGTCGAATCGCGCAATGCTTGGGCTGTCGATATCAAGTACAGCAAATACTTTACCGTCTTTGAAAATCGGCACAACAACTTCAGAATTCGATGCAGCATCACAGGCAATGTGCCCAGCAAATGCATGAACGTCTTCAACGAGTTGTGTTTGTTGTGTTTGCGCGGCAGTTCCACATACCCCTTTACCTACTGGAATACGGATACATGCAGGATTACCTTGAAACGGCCCTAGCACTAATTCTTCAGGTGAATCCATTAAATAAAAGCCCGCCCAGTTTATATCCTCTAAAGAGGTAAATAACAGCGCACTAATATTTGCCATGTTGGCAATAACATTTGATTCACCAGTGATTAGCGACTCAGTTTGTTTAACTAATGACTGGTAAAAATCTTGCTTTTGCATACCAAACTACTTCTTATTAAACATACAGTAGCTAAAGGTACTCTTTGTAGACGACAAATGAAACCTTTTAAGGGCAAAAAAAAACATTTTGCCCTCAATTTCAGTCAGCTTGATTAAATATTCTGCTATTGATGAGAAGATTGTGTTGTAAGACCCTGTCTTAAACCAAATAAAAACAGACCCGCTGCAAGTGCAGACATCAATGCATTAACAATAAATTCCATGCCTGTTGTCGGACTTAATAGATAACTAAAGATGGCACCACCTAATAGACCTAGCGTTAATACACCTGAATAATTTACCTTTGCATACTTATACATAAGCAAATATCCCGGTACGACAAAGGCTGCCATAGTTAACCCAACGATATGTGCATTGGCTATTGCGCTAACAAGAAGCTTAAAGAAAATGCTTAAGCCATTTCCCTCAAGTGTAAACGCATAATAAAGGCCTAAGATACAACCGATGATCACAGGCGATAATAAAGAAAGTCCTACACTCTTTGCTAAACGATGTTTCATAAATTCCCTAATTTCACAAAGATAATACGAGAAGTAATAAGCATGGACTAACTAGTTGAAATGCGAAATATCGACAATAGTCGTAATTTGCAGGCTGAAGAAAAAGCGCTAGAAACAAAAAAGCCGCTGAATAAATTCAGCGGCTTCAATGATGGTGGAGAGATAGGGATTTGAACCCTAGAGGGGCTACAAACCCCTGCCGGTTTTCAAGACCGGTGCATTCGACCACTCTGCCATCTCTCCGACGGCGTGCATAATAGATAAAGCGGCCGTGCTTGTGAAGCTTTTTTTTCAAAAAACTGTTTAAGTGATTAAAAAACAACTAAATCGTTCAGCATTAACACAATTAAAGTCAAAATATAATCGATTTGAACTTTTCAATTATTTATCCTGTCTATTGATCCACAATAGTTTGCCCAAATATATAACTCTTGATAGGCTTAGTTCAGTTTAACAATTGGAACTAACGAACGTATAAGTTCATTTAAAGGAGCTCTAACAATGGCGTTTAATCAATCGTACAATACTGCTAGACCAGTAATGTCGACTATTGAAACCAATAAAGTTTTAAAAAACACCTACTTTTTACTCGCTATGACACTTGCATTTAGTGCAGTCACTGCCGGTATCTCTATGGTAATGAATCTACCTTATTTTATGGGGTTAGTATTCAGCTTGATTGCATTCGGCGTACTTTTTGTTGTTAATAAAAAGGCCGACAGTGCGTCAGGTGTTGCTTGGGTATTTGTTTTCACAGGTTTGATGGGCGCAGGGCTTGGTCCAATGCTTAACTACTACGCAGCAATGCCAAATGGCCCATTCCTTATTATGCAAGCGTTAGGTTCTACCGCGTTAATTTTCTTTGGTTTGTCGGCTTATGCGCTTACCACTAAAAAAGACTTCTCATTTATGGGCGGCTTTTTAACTGTTGGTTTAATAGTAGTTATTATTGCAAGCCTAGTTAACTTATTTATCGGCAGCTCAGTTACCTTTATGGTTATCAACGCCGCTGTTGTACTAATTATGTCTGGTTTCATCTTATTCGACACAAGCCGTATTATTAACGGCGGCGAAACCAATTACATCCGTGCAACGGTTGCTTTATACCTGAACATTTATAACTTATTCACTTCACTTCTACACCTACTTGGTGCAAGTGATGACTAATTAAATAGTTCTGCTAAAATAGCCCCTTTCTAGGGGCTTTTTTATTGGATGCGTTTTGGCACAATTTGTACTTTCTATTCATACCGCACCGACCGATCACGACACTACTCAACGGCTGATTAAATTTGCACAGGCTTGTCTTGATTCTGGTCACTCGATTGCAGCTGTTTTTCTTTATCAAGCAGGTGTTTACCACGCAAGTAACCATTTAGAACTTGCCAGTGACGAGCTACCAATTAATCGCTTGTGGCAGTCGTTAAGTGAGCAAAACATCCCCCTACTGCTATGTGTAACGGCCGCTGAAAAGCGTGGCTTAGATACCGCTAATACAGGTGTGTTTACCGTCGCTGGACTCGCTGAATTTGCGATGCTTGTCAGTGAAGCAGATAAATGGGTGCAATTTAAATGAAAAACATTTTAGTAATTAGTCAACATGGCCCATTTGATGATCAGCATATTCGTGAATCACTCGATACCACACTGATTTTTGCCGCTATCGAACAGAATATTAGCTGGCTTCTGAGTGGTGAAGCTGTTTTGGCTTTGAAAAAAAATCAACAGCCAGAATTACTTGGTATTAAAAACTATTTTAAAACCATTAAAACCCTTGAGTTATACGATGTAGAAAACATTTATGTATGTGAAAAGTCGTTAATGGATTTTAACTTAACAAAAGACACGTTAATGATTGATGTCAAAGTAGCTAACTTTGAACAACAGCGAGCGTTGATTGCACAGCAACATCAGGTGGTTACACTATGAGTACCTTGCATATTTTTTCAAAACCCTTATCGCATTACTGCAACAATATGCTCGCTAATTTGATTACTGCTCAAGATTCTGTGCTACTTGTCAGTGACGCATGTTATAACAGCAGACAATTTAAACAGTTTTCTTCTGCACTTTTTTTACTGAAAGAAGATGCAGAAGCGCGCGATATTTCACTTAGTCATAATGAATCAGCCTTAGACTACAGGCAATTTGTAGAATTGACTTTAAACGCAAAGAACACGATTACTTGGTAAACCATGCTTGAATTTAATAACAAACAGATTGAAACAGACAAACAAGGCTATTTACTTGATTCAAATGATTGGAGTGAAGAGCTCGCACCTATTATTGCTGAACAAGAGAACATTACCTTAAGTGAACAGCACTGGGAAGTTGTCCATTTCGTACGTGATTTTTACGTAGAGTACAACACCAGCCCCGCTATTCGCATGCTGGTCAAAGCCATGGCCCAAAAGCTAGGTGAAGAAAAAGGTAATAGTATGTATTTATACAAACTGTTTCCTAAGGGCCCCGCTAAGCAAGCGACTAAAATTGCTGGTTTACCTAAACCTGCTAGGTGCATTTAATGGTTAATAAAACCAATAGCAAACCACATCGCAGTAGCGGTCGCACTTATTCAAGACCAACACAAAAACGTGAATTTAAAAAAGCAATTAGCCCTGAGCAGCGCAAAGTGGTGCTATTTAACAAACCATTTGATGTGCTTTGCCAATTCACCGATGATCAAAACCGCAAGACGTTGGCAGACTATATCACTATTAAAGACGTGTATGCAGCAGGACGCCTAGACAGAGACAGCGAAGGGCTTTTGTTACTTACTAACTGTGGAAAGTTGCAACACACCCTTACTGAGCCCAATAAGAAAACAGCTAAAACTTATTGGGTGCAAGTAGAAGGTAATGTCAGTGATGAGGCTATCTTTGCGCTTAACAAAGGCGTAGCACTGAAAGATGGCATGACCAAGCCAGCCAAGGTTAGACGTATTGATGAGCCATCCGTTTGGCTTCGTACCCCACCCGTTCGCGAGCGTAAAAACATTCCAACTAGCTGGTTAGAAATCTCTATCACCGAAGGGCGCAATCGCCAAGTTCGCCGCATGACAGCACATGTTGGCTTCCCTACTTTGCGATTGATTCGTTACAGTATTGGTAACTATACCCTTGATGGCTTAGAGAGTGGTCAATTTAACGTAGTGAACAACCCAGATGCATAAACCGAATGTCACAGTGGCTGCTATCGTCACATGCCAAGACAAATTTTTACTTGTTAAAGAGCGCGATAAACACACAGGTGAGATTTGCTATAACCAGCCTGCCGGCCATTTGGAAGCCAATGAAACCTTAGCTGAAGCAGCTCATCGCGAACTTATTGAAGAAACAGGTATTAGCCTTCATGCCAGTCACCTTGTAGGCATTTATAATTTGCATGCCGCGAATGGTGTCCACTATATGCGTTTTAGCTTTGCTTTTAATTGCCCAGAGCCCGTTGAAACATCACCCCAAGATAATGACATTTTAAGTGCAGATTGGTTTAGCCTTGAACAAATTAAAAGCATGCCGCTGAGAAGCCCTTTGGTTTTAAAATGCATTGAAGATCATTTAGCTGGTAAAGCCTACCCACTTAGTTTGATTTACCAATAACCGCTGTGATTTTGGCTGGTTTGGGCGTCTAAAAGCATGCTATAATATCGGCCTTTCCATAGCAGTTAAAAAATGACAGCGAATATTATGAGCGAAAATAGTCACATTAAAGTCATCGTGGGCATGTCCGGCGGTGTTGATTCTTCAGTATCAGCGTATTTATTAAAGCAGCAAGGCTATCAAGTTGAAGGCCTGTTCATGAAAAACTGGGAAGAAGATGATAATGATGAATATTGCGCTGCAGCTGAAGACCTAAAAGACGCACAAGCAGTGTGCGACAAGCTAGGTATTGAGCTTCACACTGTAAATTTTGCAGCCGAATACTGGGACAACGTGTTTGAGTACTTTTTAGCAGAGTACAAAGCAGGCCGCACACCAAACCCAGACATCATGTGTAATAAAGAAATCAAATTCAAAGCATTCTTAGAGTTTGCAGCACAGGCACTGGGTGCTGATTATATTGCTACAGGTCACTATGTACGCCGCGAACAACGCGGTGATAAATTTGTAATGTGTCGTGGCCTTGATGACAACAAAGATCAAAGCTATTTCTTATACACGCTAAGCCATGAGCATATTGCGCAAACACTTTTCCCTGTTGGTGATATTGCTAAACCTGAAGTACGCCGCATCGCTGAAGAGCAAGACTTAATTACGCATGATAAGAAAGACAGTACCGGTATTTGTTTTATCGGTGAGCGTAAATTTAAAGATTTCTTACAAAAATTCTTACCAGCACAGCCTGGTAAAATTGAAGATACCGATGGCAATGAAGTGGGCGAGCACGAAGGCTTGATGTACCACACGCTTGGTCAACGTAAAGGCCTGTTAATTGGCGGCATGAAAGAAGGCTCAGGTGAACCTTGGTACGTTGTAGATAAAGACGTTGAACGTAACGTGTTAGTCGTTGGTCAAGGTAAAGACCACCCTCGCCTATACAGTAATGGCTTAAATGCAAACCAGCTACACTGGGTTGACCGTGAAGGCCCTAAAGGGACTACACGCTGTACTGTTAAAACTCGTTATCGCCAAGAAGATATCAGCTGTACTTTACTCGTTGGTGAAGATGGTATGGCACGCGTACTATTTGATGAGCCACAAAAAGCGGTTACACCGGGCCAATCAGCCGTATTTTACGCTGACGAAGTCTGTTTAGGTGGCGGTATTATTGATTCGGTGATCAAGTAATGACAGAGCACCAAGTCATGGCTTTAGCTGCCATGTGTCAAGTTGCTAAACAAGTACAAAAAGTTGCGCAATATGGCCAAGGCAGTGATCACGAATTAGAGAAATTACTAAACTGTATTGTCGAAACATCACCAAATAGCCCTGAAGAAGTGTATCAAGGTAAGCATAATTTACGAGAAGGCTATTGCATTTTGATTGCACAGCTTTCAGCCGGCGCAGACAAAGACGTCGAAATCGTAAAGTATGTAGGTGGTTTAATGCAATTAGAGCGTGCATTAAGCTCAAAACAAAACAGTTTAAATGAATTAGGTCGTCGCATTGATGATGTTAAACGTCGCCTCGACCATTTTGCTATCACAGATGATACTGTTGTAGCAGCGCTTGCTGATATTTACTCATCGGTGCTAAGCCCCCTTGGGCATCGTATTCAAGTGTACGGCAAGCCAGAGTTATTAAAACAGCAGCTCACGCAAAACAAAATCCGCGCCCTATTATTGGCCGGAATTCGTAGTGCCGTGTTATGGCGACAAATGGGCGGTAAACGCCGTCACTTTTTCTTTGCAAAAAGAAAAATCCTCGCCATTGCTAAACAATCAATTTAATTATCGTTCAAACTAGACAATTTAGGAGTCATTATGGAGCTTTCAGCGTTAACCGCTATCTCTCCGGTAGATGGTCGCTATGGCAGCAAGACCACGGAACTACGCAGCATTTTCAGCGAATTTGGTTTAATCAAATACCGTGTAACTGTTGAAGTTCGTTGGTTACAAGCTTTGTCTGCAGCAAGCGCAATCGCAGAAGTACCGGCATTTAGCGACGAGGCTAATGCTTTACTTAATGCCATTGTTGATAACTTTAGCGAAGCGGATGCAGCACGCGTTAAAGAAATCGAGCGCACAACTAACCATGACGTAAAAGCCGTTGAATACCTACTTAAAGAAAAAGTAGCAGACAACGCAGAGCTTAACGCAGTAAACGAATTTATTCACTTTGCATGTACTTCAGAAGACATTAATAACCTATCTCACGGTTTAATGCTAACAGAAGCGCGTGACAAAGTATTACTTCCATACTGTGACCAACTTCTAAATGCATTAAAAGAAAAAGCGGTTGAGTACAAGTCAGTTGCGATGATGACACGTACCCACGGTCAACCTGCTACTCCTTCTACAATGGGTAAAGAATTTGCTAACGTATACATGCGCTTAAAGCGTCAACGTGACCAAATTGCTAACGTAGAAATGTTAGGTAAAATCAATGGTGCTGTAGGTAACTACAATGCTCACCTAAGTGCATACCCAGATTACGATTGGCACAGCCACGCTGAACAATTCGTAACAAGCCTTGGTTTAACATTTAACCCGTTCACAACACAAATCGAGCCACACGATTACATTGCTGAGTTATTCGATGCGATTGCACGTTTCAACACTGTATTGCTTGATTTTGACCGTGACGTTTGGGGCTACATTGCGCTTAACCACTTCAAGCAAAAAACAATTGCAGGTGAAATTGGTTCTTCAACCATGCCTCACAAAGTAAACCCGATTGATTTTGAAAACTCTGAAGGTAACTTAGGTATTGCGAACGCAATTTTTGCACACCTTGCGCAAAAGCTACCTGTATCTCGCTGGCAACGTGACTTAACTGATTCAACAGTTTTACGTAACCTGGGTGTTGGTATGGGCTACACACTTATCGCTTACCAAGCGACATTAAAAGGTGTTAGCAAGCTTGAAGTAAATGAAGCGCGTTTACTCGAAGAACTAGATCAAAACTGGGAATTATTAGCAGAGCCTATCCAAACGGTAATGCGTAAATATGGTATCGAAAAGCCATATGAAAAACTTAAAGACCTTACGCGTGGTAAACGTGTAAACCAAGAAATCATGGCTGATTTCATCGATGGTCTTGAGTTACCTGAAGAAGCAAAAGTAGAAATGAAAAAATTAACACCGGCTAATTACATCGGTCGTGCTGTTGAGTTCATCGACAACTTAGCTTAAATTCAAACTAAGATTTTAAAAAGCGAAAGGCCTTCCTTTCGCTTTTTTTATACCACTTCGTTTAGGTCATGTTATGTATCAATTAACTATAAACTCATTAACCCAAGAGCAGTTTTTAGCCGAGTACTGGCAAAAGAAACCATTACTTATTAAGCAAGGCTTTAAAGATTTTTCTGATCCTATTGAGCCTGAAGAACTTGCCGGCCTTGCCATGGAAGAAAGTATTGAATCACGCATTGTCACCAATCACTCAGATGATTGGCAAGCATACCATGGCCCATTTGAAGACTTTAGTTTGCTAACTGAAAAGCACGCAACACTACTCGTGCAAGCGGTTGACCATTGGCATAACGATGCTGCGCAATTACTGGAGCCATTTTGTTTTATTCCAAACTGGCGTATCGATGACTTGATGATCAGCTATTCTACGCCGGGTGGTGGCGTGGGACCGCATTTAGATCAATACGATGTATTTATTATTCAAGGTGAAGGTAAACGCCATTGGCGCGTTGGTTTACCTGATGCGAACTTAAAACAATTCGCACAAAATAAAAGCCTATTACAAGTTGAGCAATTTCCTGCCGTGATCGATTGTGTGTTAGAGCCGGGTGATATTTTGTATATCCCACCTGGTTGTCCGCATGAAGGCTATGCCGTTGAAAACGCGCTTAATTACTCTGTGGGTTTTAGAGCGCCAAATCAACGCGATTTACTCTCTCAATTTGCCGATCACCTCATTTGATACTGAGCTTGGCAATCAACGATATGGTGATGCAGAGCTTAAATTGCGTACTTCAAAAGGTGAACTTAGCCAAGCTGAAGCTGAAAAAGTAAAGCAGCTTATGATTGCTGCGATTAATGATGACGAAGTATTCAAGACTTGGCTTGGTAACAGTATGAGCCAGCCAAAGCATGAGATGGATTTAGCCCCGCTAGAAGACCCATATTCATTAAATGATGTCATCGAGTTAATCAATGATGACGAGGTTGTTTTTGAGCGTTTAGGCGGTACCCGAGCTATCTACCAAGTTATTGACGATAAGATACTTTTAAGTATTAATGGCGTTAACTACATACATGATTTAGATGAACTTGAATTGATAACCAAGCTTACTGATCAAACTTGGCTGACCGCAGCTGACATAAATAGTTCAAAAAATAATCACATTTTCTTGAAAACCTTTACTACACTTTTAAATGAGGGTATTTGGTTTTGTTAGGAGCGTGTGTTTATGGGCTATCATATAGATGAAGTTGAATGGAGTATCGACAAGGAACTCTTACAACAAATCCGAGAACGGGTATTTGTATGCGAATTACATATCCCTAAACACATAGAGTTTGATCACCTAGATAAAACAGCACACCACGTACTCGTTACAGATGAGTGTAAATGCCCGGTTGCAACCGGGCGTTTATGTAGTGATGGCCTCATTGGCCGTATTGCCGTTTTACCTGAGCATCGCAATCGCTCAGTTTACAAATCATTACTGACATACTTAGTCAATATGGCAGAAAAACAAGGCTGCGACTGTGTCAGTATTAATTGTATTTTGAATGAAGTTGATCGATTTAAACGTAATGGCTTTTCAGCAGATGGCTTAGTATTTATGGAAGCCGGTATTCCAAGACAACGAATGCTGTGCCCTATCAAGCAATTTGATACTAGGCCGTTCACTTTAGTGCATTAAGCGAATTGGCATCAATAAAAAAGCTGAATAACATTATTCAGCTTTTTTAATAGAAATTATGCAAATTGAGTTATGCTGGCTCGTTTTGCCACAATTCTTCTCTTTGGAACAAATCATACAAGCCATGGGCACGATTGATGAGTAGATTTGCAAAATCAACTTTGGTTTTATCTACCGCGCCTGATTGCATAATTTGGTCAGCTTTTAATTGCCACTGCATCGAAAAGTAGCGCAACGCTTCTCGAGCACTACTAGCAGCCTCAACCGCAGCATGGTCTGCAGGAAGACGGCCATTTATGACCCAATAAACTTTACCGTTTTGTGCTTTAAATTTCCAAACGGCCACTAATGGCGCAATAAAACGACATTCTTTATCCATCACTGTCTGCGGGATAATCCCCTTTTCTGCTAAATGCTTTTGTGCATTTTGGAAACATTCTCTTTGCCAAATAACACTTTGTTTTTGCGCTTCGGCTTGTTCTTCTGGTGTTAATGGTCTTGCTTGTTTTTGTTCCATGGTGGTTACTCTTTTACAACATTTATGACACTTTAAGGTTTAAAATGGCGCTGTGCAAGTGTTTACGGGCTATCAAAGAGCATTTTAAATTACTTGCCTACTATTCATTCAAATCAGAAAGAAGAGTTAGGCTCAGTTAAAAATTGTAGCTCTTCGGGGGTTGATTCACGGCCTAAAATCGCGTTTCGGTGTGGGTAACGACCAAACCTATCAATAATCACTTTATGCTTTAGTTCAAATTCATAATTACTCATGCCTTTAAACAATTGTTCAGCATGTTGATGAATGACTTTCGATTCACTGTGCATAAACGGCATATAAATAAACGCCGCTTGAGAGCTAGGTAATTTTTTATCAAAACCAAGTTCAATTGCTCTTTGCGCTAAGCTTAGGGCTTGTGGATCTTGGCTAAAAGCCTGTGCAGTGTTTCGATAAATATTCCGTGAGAATTGATCTAACACAATAATTTCAGCTAAAGAGCCTTGGGCATCAAGTCGCCAGTCAGCATGCTCGCCAGCGATAACCTGCAAAAGACACTCTGAAAACTCACGTGAAATTAATGCATCAATGTCATTAGATTGTTGATACCAAGCTTCTGGGCCTAATTCATTAAACCAAAAATCGATAATCCTTTGCTTATTCATAAACTCTCCTTAATTACCCAGTACTTTTGCCGGATCTACCCTAGTGGCTTGCCACGCAGGATATAAGGTTGCCAAAATAGCGAGAACAAATGTAACAATCACCGTGATAACGATATCTTGCCAAACTAATTTACTGGGTAAAAACTCTATAAAATAAACACCTTGTAACGGGTTATCGCCAAATAAGTTACTTGCCCAAGTGAATAGTTCACTGATGTTTAACGCAAGCATTACGCCGATAATAGTGCCTAAGATCACACCAATTAAAGCTTGTGTAAAACCTTGCATTACGAAGGTTACTAAAATGGTGCTATCTTGTGCGCCCATGGTTTTTAAAATCGCAATATTTGCTTGTTTTTCACGTACTTCCATCACTAATGAAGAAACGATATTAAAACTCGCTACGGCAATTATTAAAAACACCACGATATACACAATGGTGCGAACCATTTGAATATCTTGATATAAGCTACCCTGCGTTCTAAACCAACTCGAGACATAGACATAATCTGGTATAACTTGCCCCACGCGCATCGCTGTTTGATGGGCTGCAAATACATCTTCTACTTGTAATCGTAATCCGGTTACTTGGTTTTCATCGAAACTCAGCACACTTTGCGCTTTATCAAGGCGAATGAAAGCAGCCGTTTCATCAATTGGGCCGCCCATTTTTATAATACCCGCAAGATTCAAGCTCACCCGCTTTGGTGCCAGTAAAGTGTTACTTTGCTGGTTTATCTGGGGAATTAATAAGGTAACTGGGTCGCCAATCTTAAGACCTAATCGGTTGACTATTTGCTGCCCTAACAGTACATCTTCTTGTTGTAACTGACTAACTAAACGCCCTTCTGTGAATTGGTTTAATGCCGACACTTGGTTTTCAAATTCGGGGCTAACACCACGCACTTCAACCGCTTTTAGCTCGCTTTTATATTGTGCCATGCCGTTAACACTAATAAATGGCGCAGCACCTGTAACACCTGCTTGAGAACGCAATAAAGCAACTTTTGACTGCCAGTTATTGATTGGTTTGTTAGGGGCAACATATTCAACCTGCGGAACTACCGATAAAAGTCGATGTACTAATTGCTGCTCAAAGCCATTGATCACTGAAAGCGCAACAATTAACACGGCGACTCCCAAAAGTATGCCGATTGTCGATGCTTTAGCGATAAAACTAACAAAACCGTTTTGTCCGTCTTTTTGGCCACTATGGGCACGAAATCGTTTTGAAATAAAGGCACTAAGCAACATGCTGAGACTCTTTAATAGCAAGCTTACCATCATCTAAATAGGCAATTTTGCCTAGTTTATCTGCAAGCTCTAAATCATGGGTTACCACAACAAAGCTGGTTTTTAAGCTGGTATTTAGCTCTTTGATTAAATCGTAAATCTTAATAGCGTTTTGTTTATCTAGGTTACCCGTAGGTTCATCGGCTAGCACTAAAGCAGGTTCGGTTACTAATGCACGTGCTATTGCAACCCGCTGCCTCTCACCACCTGATAACGCCGATGGTTTATGTTCGCTACGATGAGATAGCCCTACTTTATCTAGCATGTTACGGGCTTTTTCGGTTGCCGCTTTTGCGCTTAAGCCTTTAATTAATAATGGCATTGCAACATTTTCGATGGCAGTAAATTCCATTAATAAATGATGAAATTGATAAATGAAGCCCAAATTTTCATTTCGGAAACTGGCTTGTTGTTTACGGTTTAATTTAGCAACTTGCTGACCTTTAATTTCAACTTTACCTGAGCTTGCATTATCCAAGGTGCCTAATATGTGCAATAAGGTACTTTTACCGGAGCCTGAGCTACCAACAACGGCTAACATCTCACCTTGTTGAAGCGCTAAATCAACCCCTTTTAAAACAGCAACTTCGTTATCACCATCTTGATATACTTTGTTAAGCTGCTGACAATTGATAACTAAATCACTCATAACGTAATACCTCTGCTGGATTCACTTTTGCAGCTTTTCTGGCAGGATACAAGGTAGCTAAAAAGCTCATTGCGATACTCCCTGCGGCAATTAAACTCAAACTCATCACATCAAATTTAACGGGTAAACTCACACCGGCTAATAAATTGATGCCTAACATATTCAATAATTCATTAATGTTGCTACTTAATAGCACGCCAAGTAACGCACCGATGCTGGTACCGATTAGACCGTTGTATAAGCCTTGGATCATAAACACATGCTGTACTTGTAACGGAGTTAAACCCAATGTTTGTAAAATAGCGACTTCACTTTGTTTTTCACTGACCATCATGGTTAATGCTGACACGATATTAAACACCGCAACGAGCACGATTAAGCCAAGTAACATCGACATAATGCGCTTTTCCATTGCCACAGCAGCAAATAGTGTCCCTTGGCTAGCTCGCCAATCAGTAACAGCGTAATCATTTAAAATCGCTAACTGAGATTGCAATACTTGCTCAACGGCAAAAGGTTCATATAGCGACACACTTAAATTTGGCGCAGCTGATTTTGGCAGCTTTAAAACTCGGCCTAACGAATAGCCACTGGTAAATGCCAATGACATATCAATTTCTGATTGTGTTTCATACAGTGCAGCTACGGTAAACAAGCGCTGACTCGGTACTCGACCAAGTGGGGTGTACGAACTGGCATTAGGCATGATCACCCGTACTTTATCCCCAAGCGAAATACCCAATTTGCGGCTCAAATAGCGGCTAATTGCAATGTGGTAATTGCTATCCATTACCAAGGACCAATTACCGGCAACAATTTTATCTTTTACGTTATAAAGGGAGCTTCCTTCATCATAGAGCCCTTGTAACAACACACCATGCAAATCTTGGTTAGTTTGTAAAATGGCTTCACCATGACGATACAGGTTAACTTGTTTGATATCTTGAGAATTTTCTAGTTGCTGCTTTAACTGCAACATGGTTTCTTTCGAATTACCCTCAGCTGATACTTCAATATGAGGAATTAAACCGAGCATGTTGGTTTTAAGGTTATTCTCAAAGCCATTCATTACCGAACTAACTGTAAACAAGGCCATTAAGCCAATAGCAATGCCCGCAATAGAAAAAAATGAGATGAATGAGATAAAGGCATTACCCTTTGAGGAGCGACTATATCTCAGCCCTATAAAAAGGCTAACAGGTTGAAACATAATAAGTTGTGGGTAGTCCAAGGGCTAAATATGCGCCCATGTTAGCATACATTTAGCCAGCATGGGATGCGTGAAATTGTAAAAAATAATTATAAATCTGATACTTGAACACTAGCTACTAAATGGTCTAGCAATGCTTTTACATTGGTTGCTATAAATTGCCTTGGCGGGTATACCCCCCATACTCCTTCAGGTTCCGGTGCAACATTCGAAAGTACAGCTGTCAAACGGCCATTGGCTAGATGTTCATTTACATAGTAATCCGGTAATTGCACGATGCCTAACCCTTTAATTGCAGCATCAACCAATGCCCAACCACTATTACAGGCTAAGCGCCCAGCCACTTTAATATGCTTATCTTGGCCCTGCTCTTTTACCCGCCAATAACTGTTATTACCGATAAGGCAATGATGTTGATGTAATTCACTGACACTGTGTGGTTGACCAAAATTATTAATGTATTCTGGGCTACAGCATATAACGAGTCTGCGCTGACTAATACGGCGTGCTTTTAATGTTGAATCTTTTAAGTGGCCAAGTCGAATTGCTAAGTCATACCCTTCTTCGAGTAAATTAACTTGCTCATTACTTAAATGACTGATCACTTCAATATCTGGGTGCTTTTGCATAAACGAGTGCACTGCTGGCATGATATAGCTTTCACCGTACATCACAGGTGCCGTTAATTTTATACTGCCTTTAGGTGTCAGTTGCTGCTCTGCAAGCAGTGCCGTGGCATCATCCATGGCATGCTGTAATTGTTTTGTTTGATGCGCAAACACTTGACCCTCTTGTGTTAGCACAACTTTACGCGTTGTTCGGGTTAGCAGCTGTGTGTTCAATCGCTCTTCCAATTGACTCACATACCGGCTTACATGCGCCACTGACATACCCAGTAGTTTACTTGCTTTTGTAAAACTGCCCGTCTCTGCTACCGCTAAAAACTCATCAATTCCGTGCCAACGATTCATTATTACCATAGTGTAAAAGTGTTTTAATAAAACGGAGATTATCATTCATTGAGAAACAAATAAAATAGACTAGGTTTAATACTTACTTCCAACAACTATAAGGGAACGTTATGACTGATTTTATTAAATCAAAAGCGGCTATCGCTTGGGGTCCAAATCAACCACTATCAATTGAAGAAGTGGATGTAATGATGCCTAAAAAAGGCGAAGTGCTTGTAAAGATTGTTGCTACCGGTGTTTGTCACACAGATGCATTTACTTTATCTGGTGAAGACCCTGAAGGTATTTTCCCAGCAATCCTTGGCCATGAAGGTGGCGGTATCGTTGAAGCCATCGGTGAAGGCGTAACGCACGTTGAAGTAGGCGATCATGTTATTCCTCTTTACACTGCTGAATGTGGCGAGTGTAAGATGTGTAAATCGGGTAAAACAAACTTATGCTCTGCGGTACGTGAAACGCAAGGTAAAGGTTTAATGCCAGATGGCACAACGCGTTTCTATAAAGATGGCCAGCCAATTTATCACTACATGGGTTGCTCTACGTTCTCTGAGTACACTGTATTACCAGAGATTTCACTTGCTAAAGTAAGTAAAGAAGCGCCGCTTGAAGAAATTTGTTTACTTGGTTGTGGTGTAACAACCGGTATGGGTGCTGTTACTAAAACAGCAAAAGTTCAAAAAGGCGATACAGTCGCTATTTTTGGCTTAGGTGGTATCGGTTTATCAGCGATTATCGGGGCGAAAATGGCGGGTGCAAGCCGTATCATTGGTGTTGATATCAACACCAGTAAATTTGATCTTGCTACTAAATTAGGCGCAACTGATTTAATCAATCCAAATGACTTCGACAAACCAATTCAAGAAGTTATCGTTGAGATGACTGATGGCGGTGTTGATTTCTCATTTGAATGTATCGGTAACGTTAATGTAATGCGCTCTGCTCTTGAGTGTTGTCACAAAGGTTGGGGTGAATCGGTAATCATTGGTGTTGCAGGTGCAGGCCAAGAGATCTCTACTCGTCCATTCCAACTAGTTACGGGTCGTGTATGGCGCGGTAGTGCATTTGGTGGCGTTAAAGGTCGCTCTGAATTACCAGAGATTGTTGAGCGCTATATGAATGGTGAGTTTGCGTTAAATGATTTCATTACGCACACCATGAAACTTGAAGATATCAATGAAGCTTTCGACTTAATGCACGAAGGTAAGAGTATCCGCTCTGTAATTCATTATTAATCTTATAATTTGGCGCTAGGTATCAACCTAGCGCCTTTGTTTCAAGGATGTGGTTATGCTAGAAAACATAAGCTCAACAAAAGTCAGTGGTGGCTGGCATAAACAATATACCCACCAAGCTAGCAGCACACATTGTGCTATGCGCTTTGCAATATTTTTACCACCTGGTGCCAGCGAAACCAATAAAGTACCCGTCATGTATTGGTTGTCAGGTTTAACCTGTACTGATGAAAACTTTATGCAAAAAGCCGGGGCATTTAAAAAAGCGGCTGAACTGGGTATTGCGATTGTCGCTCCAGACACTAGCCCGCGCGGTGAAAATGTGCCTGACGATGAAAACTACGATTTTGGTCAAGGTGCTGGCTTTTATGTCAATGCGACTCAAGCGCCTTACAATGTGCATTACAACATGTACGACTATGTGGTTTCTGAATTACCTGCACTTATCGAAGCACACTTCCCTGTGACGTCTAAAAAAGCCATTGCGGGGCACTCTATGGGTGGTCACGGCGCATTGATGATTGCACTTAAAAACCCTAAACAATACGTCAGCGCCAGTGCTTTTAGCCCGATTGTGAACCCGATTAATTGCCCTTGGGGTGAAAAAGCATTTAGTAATTACCTTGGTAGTGATAAAGCAAGTTGGCTTGAATACGACAGCTGTGAATTAATGAAAAAAGCCGTCGCTGAAGATTATTTACCCATGCGTATTGATCAAGGTGAGGCCGATAATTTCTTAGCTGAGCAACTCAAAACCGAGCACTTATTTGCTGTCGTAAACGAGAAAGATTACCCAGCCGAAATTAACATGCACGCGGGTTATGATCATAGTTACTTCTTTATCAGCAGCTTTATTGATGAACACCTAATGTTTCATCAAAAATATCTGTGATTAATATCTCATTTTTAGTGTGAGGGCTTAGCTTCCTCACACTCTTTAATACTGCGTGTGATTTGCCTACAAACTAACTGTGGTTGTTGTTCTTCTGGTTTGAGTAAACCAATAACAGCGCTATCAATTTCAAAGCCTAACTTTGCAAATGAAAAGCCGTCGGCATCGGTTACAGTTCTGTTAGTTTGATTTGCATTTGTGGTTGCAAGATTCGTTGGTTGTGAGTTTTTTGCATAACCATCGACTAATGACCCTGCCACTGTACATCCAACTAATTGGTAACTAAATAAGAAAGTGACAAGTTTTAGACTGTTACTCATCATTAAAACTATCCATTAATGTGGGCCTTTTTTTCGGCTCAGCTTTAACCTCAACACATTCTTTTACTGCGCGACTAATTTGACGACATTTAAGCTCAACATCCTTATCTTTGCTGCTATTCTCTAAGCCTTCAATAATCGCTTTGTCGATTTCATAACCTAACATTGTCATGGTCATACCATAGTTGACTCGGTCGTTATCTTTTTTATCTGCATAGGCACTTGCAGGCTGTGCTTGGCTAGCGCGCCCACCAATACCATCAGCAACTAGGCCGATTGCAGTACAGCCACTGAGCAAACTAACAGAAAGTATAAGATACAGAGATTTAAGCATCGGTCCTCCAATACACTTAAGCTTATTTTGTAAGCATAATAACAAACGCGTAATTTAACTGTAAAAAACTGTAGATTAATCACAAATATCGCGAATAAACTCTTTTAGAAATCCGACTAATTGTAAAAGGAATATTAATAAAAAAGGCAAAGCGCCTAAAATTGCGACGCTACGATTTAACGGCTCATCTTGTAACAGTAATAATGCAAAGCTGCATATGAATAATGCTAAACACCATGCGTAGAGTGTCACACGGTTATTTTGCTCAGAGCCAACCAGCTCTCTTATGACCAAAATTGCAGAGTCAGCGGATGTAGCAACAAATATCAATAGTAATAACAAACTTGCCCAAATAAACACGGTTCCTTGCCAGTCTAATTGATTAAAAAATACAAACAAGCCTTGGCTATAATCCTGTTTTATTGCGACTAAAATGCCCGCTTGATTGAGTCTATCCCATTCAATTGCTGCCCCAGAAAAGGCCGCAAACCAAACAATAGTGACTAAAGTTGGAATACACACAACCGCCAAAATAAATTGCCAAACCTTGCGCCCCTGACTAATTTTAGCCAGGAACACACCAACAAATGGCCCCCACGCTAACCACCAAAAGTAATAGTTATATGTCCAATGAGTGGCCCAGTCAGGCGTTTTTAATTGGCTATCAAATTGCCAAGTGCCGGTCGCAAGTAACTGTAAATAGTACCCAGTTCCATCTAATGCGATTTTAATAATGGGCGCAATCGGCACAACAGTTAATAACCAGGTTAGTAAAGCAAAGGCCAAGACCACATTGAATATACTCAGTGACTGTACCCCGCGTCGTAATCCAAATTTAACCGACAGCGAATAAATAACGGCTAACAAACAAACGATTAATGAACCCACTAATAATGTTGAAGTAACCCCCAACTCGATTTCTACACCTTTACTGATCAGTAAAGTCGAGTTTGCTATGGTGCCGACGACACCAAAAAAAATAGCGATTACCGCAATTAATTTCACAACAAATGACACTGTAAATTTTGCAGACTTATCTATGTGATTACCAAGTGCAGTTAAAACAGGTGCACAAATATCACCTGACTTACCACTGTATTGCGTTAATCCACCAAGCACTAACGCAAACACCGCATAAAGTGCCCATGCATGGGCGCCCCAATTAACCAAGGTTAAAGCGAGACTACTGGCTAGTCGGTCTGGGTATAAGCTTTGTTTAAGTGGAGGGTCGAGAGAATGTAATGCTGGCTCTGCTACGCCCCAAAAAACCAAGCCAGACCCCATTCCCGCTGCAAACAACATAGCAAACCAGCCAAAATTAGAATACTCGACCACAGCCTGCTCGCCCCCCACTTTACGACTTCCGAGTGGGCTAATGGCTAAAATAATGATGGCAAACAATAAAAAATTCACCAATAAGAAAAAACTGCTCCCTGTCCATTTTAAAATCATTTGTACAAACGGCTGTACTTGCTCAGTGATAACACTAGGTAAAATAACAGCTATCAGTGCACCAAACATACACAGTGCAAGCGCGGTCTTTTCAAGAGAGGAGATGGAATGTTTCAATGTGAAGCCTATTTAGTCAGCGTGTTTAGCATACTGTTAGCATGGCTGAAATTCAAACAGCCAAAAGGCTGAAAAAATGACATAGCACTGCGTAAAAATCGCAAATTATACCAAGCCCTCCTTTTTTAAACCCGGCTACATGTCCCTAGTTTCCTCATTTTATTCAATTTGTTGATCGGGTATTGAAATTGCAACGCAATCAAAATCTAGATAGCAAGGAGCAAAGCATGGACTTTAATCTCGATTGGCATGAAATACTCGATAACTTAATTCATTTAGGAATTGCCTACTTACTTGCCCTCCCTATGGCATTTGATCGAGAAAAAACCAGTAATGGTGCAGGGCTTCGAACATTTCCTTTAGTTGCCGTTGCATCATGTGGTTATGCATTAGTGGGCATGTCTGTTTTGACAAGCTCTGAGGCTGAATCAAAAGTGCTCGAAGGGATTATCACCGGTATTGGTTTTATTGGCGGTGGCGCCATTTTGAAGAACAAGAATTCAACGTATGGAACAGCCACAGCAGCCAGTATTTGGAACATGGGACTCATCGGCATTGCTGTGGCATTTAGTCGTTACGAAATCGCCTTTCTAATGGCACTGATTAATTTCGTAACGCTTAAGTATGTAAAACGCTTAAAGTAAGCAATTAACTGGCGTCAAATTTTGAGTTAACGATGGCATAACCAGTTTGTTTAACTTTAATCTCAGCTGGGTTTGCAGATTTAACTAATAAACCGCAGCGTCTGCTTTGCTCATCAATAACGTAGTTAACTGACTCACTTGCTTCAAGATCAACGACTTGATCAGCACAGCGGATCTGCAATTTAGAGACATCGCTCGCGCCTTCAATTTTGATTGAACCGCGAGATAAAGATAAATAAGACAGCTTATCTTTTGAAACATTAATTTGTGAATTGATCTGCGGTGTACGGGCTAATAAGTCATCAATTTGCTTGATGGTGGCAAGCTTATTTTCTTCTGAAAACGCTTTTCCTTCAATATTATCCAATGCATAAATTGCATTGTAAGCAAGATTAAAATCGCCCTTAAAGCTGTACCATTGTAGAGCACTTTTAGCGACTAAATACTGTATATCAGTTGGCAGTTTTGCTCGCAGTAAATAGGCAACAGATAACTGTTCGTCAAAGCCAAACCATTGTTGTTGATGGTAATAATATTGGCTTTTCAACCAAGCAAATAATGCCTGCTCAGAGGTGTTTTTAGTATGATCTTTATATAACTCAACCAATGCTAATTCAGCTTTTTTAAACTCTTTCGCTTGTAGCATTTTATTGATTTCATCGTATTCATTAATAAACCCACGGCTCGCTTTATCATTAGAGTACCCGTTAAAATACTTACCTACTTCAAATGAAAACAGGTAACCACCTTCAACTGTTTTGCCTTCTTTTGTTGCGGGAGCAAACTCTAAATTTGTTAAATATTTCTCTGCGTTTTCTTCGCTACCGCGAGTATCAGATGCCATGATCACTTCAATGTCTTTTGCCTTACCTTGCGTATCAACCACATAAGACATTAATGCCCAGCCTTCTAAGCGAGAGCCATTGTAACTACCGGGATAACGGGGGTTTGTATTTTTGACAATATAGGCAGAAGTAGCAGCTTGAACATCAACGCCTAAGTCATTGACATCTCTAGCTAAAGTCTGAGTAGGTAATGCGATAAGTGAACAAAGTACAGCGAGTTTAGTTAATTTAATCATGAGTAATTGCTCCAATTCCCTTTGATAGGAACATTTATAGCACTAAAAAAGGCGCTTTAAAAGCGCCTTGCAATCAAGAATGTGCTTAAACATGCCTTGATCTTAAAACATATCCTGATAAGGGTTTGATTTTGATAATAAAACTTTTTTATCAAAACCTGGAATTGTCATTGAATCTTCACTAATTTCAATGTCATTTTCGTCAATTAAGCCATCACCAAAGCGATAAATAAGTTCATAATGACCTAAATCAGCCTGATGTTGGTAGTCAGCTTGCGCTTGGGCTACCTGAGTGTGACGGTCTTGATATTGCGCCATAACCTCATCACCATGCCGCTTTGCGAGCATCTTCAATGTAATTGCCGGTGATAACACAGTCGCTGTAGCATTGTTACCGCCAAACCCTTTGGAGTTAATGAATGCAATGTCCATTGCATCACATTGATAATGTTCTGTACGAATATCTAAATGTTGGCTGTACACATCATCTGCTACTTTATCGATTGTCGTAATACCCGGCATAATGTTGTGACTAAATACACCTAATGCCATAGCCAATTGATCACCACTGGCAGGCGCAATGGTATGGCCAACATACGCTTTAGGCGCAGCAACCTTCCAATTATCAATTGCAAATGTCTCTGCCACTTTATGATAGATCAGTGATTCTGTTACGCGGTTTTGCGGTGTACTTGAGCCGTGTGCCAAAATAAAGCTACGCTTTTGTACCGCCTCTTGACCAACAATACTGCTCGCTAGTGCAACAGATTTTGCCATCGTAATGTAGTTACCAGGGCCTGGTGCTGTAATTGATTTTTTAATACCATCGGCATTAACGAACACATCTGCAACACTGCCTAACACATCTGCACCTAACTCTAATGCCAATGCATCATCCATTAAAATAGCAACCTGTGCACCTTCACCAATTGTAAAACCACAGTTTTCACCAAATGGACGGCTGGTACGGCGATGATCAACCACATCAGAATTATCAAGGCGCTTTAGGCCCTCTTCATTAGCAAGTGCGCTCATATTACCAAAACCTTCAACGATTTCAGGTGTAATAGCACACTCAACAGACGCCACTATGGCTACACGCGTACGACCCGCTTGAATATCGTTTACTGCAGCACGGAGGTTATATAAAAACGTGGCACATGCACCTGATGTAGTAAAGGTTGTACCCACATTGCCTGTTACATAAGCATTGATAAAGTCAGTAGACATAGTGTTTAAGCCAAGTGCCAGTTGTTTTGTGCTCACACGGTCGCCCTGCTGACGTGCACGAATCAGTCCACCAAACCCTTCATCATCAACTTGACCCGCAACAGAAGCTGAATAAGTGCCAATTTGATCAGGCTCAACGCTATTCATTACCTGCTGCCATGGCAGACCTGTCGAACGAATTGCATCGGTTGCGGCAAAGATAGTCGCTTGCAGGCCTCTTGGTTGATAACGGCTGTTATACATAGCCGAAGGTTCAAAACCTGTTGGTAATTGGCCTGCTGCTTTAATTGGATTATCACGGGTACTGTCATGTTTAATAGCAAGATCAGCAGTAATTGTGACTTTCACTTTTTTATCGCTTAACTCTTCAACCTGCCAAGCACTTGGTACTGGGGTTGGTAAATCACGGCGGCGCGTTTCAAAAACAATCTGCTGCTCATCTGACGCTGTTAACGTCATTTTTTGCTGCCATGGCGTTGCATCCACATCGAAGTGATTTTTTTCAATTTTACGAATAAGTGTGCCAGCTAAAATTTGTTCACCGAACTTAGCTTCGATGTCTGATTCAGCAATGCTATTGCCGTCAACATCTTTGAGTACACCTTCAGTAAGAGTAACTAAGTTCATTAATGTCGCTAAGCCTAAAAATGTCTCCTGACGGGCTTTAGCGTCCAAGCTGTCTAACACGATACGACGATAACCTTGATGAAAAGAAGTGCGGCCTGCGGCATTAATACCACCCATACCGACAATAACGGGTAATGCTGTCATAAAAAACCTTGAGAAAACGTGTTATGAGAATTAAGCCAAGTTTAAATGGATTAATTAACCTGCTTTATGCTTAAATAGCCAAATAACCTGCACAATAGGCCAAAAACAACTGGTCGGAGCAATTTGAGTGACGAAACTTCAACACGTAAAAGCCATTGAAATTAGTATTTTGGTTTATCCCCATTTACTAATAACCAGTTTAACCTTGCCTATCGAAATGCTCAGAGCTGGTGAGGCCTTTGCTAAAAGCCATCGTCAGCAGAACGAATTTAAACCTCTCAACATCAATTTAGTGGCAAGTAGTCTAAAAGCGATCCCTAATCGTACTGGGCTGGCAATTATGCCCGATTGCGAAACCGTCACAGCGCCTGCTAGTGACTTAATTATTGTGCCTGGGATTTGGCGAAACCCGCGTCCTGTGGTGAGCAAGCAGCAAAGTTTGGTGAATTGGCTTGGTGATTCTTGGCAGCAAGGCAGCCATATCATTGGTGTTGGAACAGGTAATTGTTTAGTTGCCGAAGCAGGGTTATTGGATGGCCACCCTGCTACCACTCACTGGCATTACGCAGAGCAATTTAAACGTGACTACCCTAAAGTGCAGCTTAAGCCTGACTTTTTCATCACGCAATCTGAGCGCATGTATACGGTTGCGAGTTTAAATGCCCTTGCCGATGTTATTGTGCATATTATTAGTCAATATTACGGGCGAGAAGCTGCACAACATGTTGAGCGCAATTTCTCCCATGAAATTCGTAAACCCTATGAAGAGCAGCGCTACCTTGAAGGTGCTGTCGATAAACACCCAGATGAGCTCATTGCACAAATTCAATTTTGGCTAAAAAACAATTTAACCTCCGAACTTACCCTGCAAGAAATTGCGGCGCAATTTAGTTTAAGCTACCGCACCTTTACGCGCCGCTTTCGTCAAGCCACCAGCCAAACTCCTGTTGAGTATTGGCAACAGCTTCGAGTACAAACCGCAAAAGAGTTATTAGCGTCTTCAAATTTATCAATTCAAGAAGTTGCCCTAGAAGTAGGTTATAACGACCAAGGCCATTTAACTCGGGTATTTAAGAAAGTACTCTCACAAACACCCAGTGAATACCGTACCGTCGTTAGACGAAAACTATTTGGCTAACTCTAAATAGCAAGAAATGTTCTAAGTCGAAGTCAGATAAATCATATTTAAGTTGCTGAATTAAAAATTATTACTAAGCTTTTAGTTAGTTGTATTGGTATTTGTTTGAGTAAGAAAAAATGTATCAGCTTGATTATGATGAATTAGTGCAAAGTTGGAATAAAACGCTCGAAGTTTTAGCCTTGTTTGCCGATGTACCCGTCGCCTTAGTAATGAAGGTAGAAAATAATATTATTAGTGTTTTTTCTAAAAACGATAATCAAGCAAACCCCTATGAAATTGGTGATAATGAAGAGTTAGAAGATTCAGGTCTTTACTGTGAGCATGTATTAAAAACCCAGAACTTACTGAATATCCCCAACGCTCTTATTGATGAGGACTGGAAAGAAAACCCAGATATCAAACTTAATATGATTTCTTATTTAGGTTTACCAATATGTGCTGGAGACACCACACCATTTGGCACTATTTGTATCCTTGATAGCAAACCCCATGAATACACAGAGCCTGTCATAAAACTACTCGAAACCATAAAGCAAAGCTTTGAAACGCAACTCAAATTGTTATACCAACAAAAGCAAGCGTTTGAACAACAACAATTTGCAGAACTGGCTACTCTAATTAGAGGGATTGCCCACGAGCTCAACACGCCACTTGGTAACTGTATAACAGCAGTTGATGTCACTCAACTTGCTGTCAAAGAAACACAAACACGGCTTGTGAAAAAACGCCTTAGCCAACAAGCCTTACAAAGCACATTAGAAACATTAATAAATACCAATGAACTCTTAGACAGAAACTTAACTTCATGTGCTTACAAGATACGTATTTTACAAGATTTGCTTTATACCAAGTCACAATCAAGTAAAACAATCATGACGTTAGCTCAGCTTTCGGAGTCACTGTACAAACACTTAGAAGAACAAATAAAACATCGTGGTATCAAATTAGATATTAATTATCAAAACCCTCACAGCCAATTCGAAGTTGAAATAGACTTGCTAAAACAAGTACTTTTTATTTTGCAGCAAAACTCAATTGAGCATGCGTTCAACAATATCGAAAACCCTGCTATAGAAATTGATATATATGATTTTGATGAGGTATTAAAAGTTCACTACACCGATAATGGCACCGGTATCAGCATAAGTGAACAAAACTCCATTTTCACCCCATTTTATAAAGGTAAAAACAACCAATCAGGTATTGGGCTTGGCCTCAGCATTGCGAAGAAAATAGTTACTCAACAACTACAAGGTGAAATCTGTGTTCAAGAAAGTAACAACGGCGCACACTTTTTGATTAGTTTACCGAAGTAAGTAAATTAGTTTAAATGTCTTTTGTAAATAAAATTTTGCTAGTCTGTGGGCAGCCTCTGTCTTCATAACCCACTATTGCATAGTCATTTTTGATAAGCAGACTCAGCATTGCAGGAAAACGGTTCATCGACTTAACTTTTATAGCTCGATAGCTGTGGGCTTTAACCCATGCTTCTTGCGCGTTTAGTAAAGCCTGCGCAATGCCCTTCCCTCTACATTCTGGCGCAACCGCGCCAAGCCAACTATAAAAGGTGTTTGAATCTAACGCATAACCCAGTTTGTAGGCCACAGGCTTATTATCGATATAGGCAACTAAAGCTAGGTGCTCAACATCTGCACACTGTGCTTGTAATTTGCTAAGGGTATTTCGGCCATCAAACTCAGGAATTTGACTATCAACAAGTAACAAATCGTCTAAACTAGCAGGCTTTATCGTGTAACAAGGCTCCATGACTCACTCTAATCTATTATCTAACTTCACTTTTCTTTTCGATAATACAACTTTGAATAGCGTTTTACACGGGCATGCACGCCGCGACCTAAACTCTTAAATTTAGCTTCAAGTACATCTACACCATATAAAATACCTACTACTAGCACAGATAGTTTTATTGCAGCTAGTAAGTTGTCGGTGGCAATGACAACACCAATTGATGCTAATACCCAGATCGTTGCAGCGGATGTTACACCAACTACCGCGCCATCTTTTGCAAGCATTACTCCGGCACCTAAAAAGCCAATACCGGTGATAATTTGGCCCACTACACGTGAATGGTCTATCACATCGCCATGCAACATAAATGCAGTAGCAAGAAATAAGTAGGTACCTAACACAATGAGTGCGGAGGTACGAATACCAACAGGCTTACCGCGTAACTGACGCTCCATACCAATAATTGCGCCGCAAAATGCGGCGCTACCAATTGCTGACCAAGAATAAGGGGCAATATCAAATAAACTACTCAGAGTCACTGTACTTCCAAATCAAACTAACAATTAAAATTATAAATAAAAGGCCATCGCAGTGCTGAGTCTTGATGAACCAAAACTCGCCATTTTGTTAAAATCAGCTTTGGCTATTGGGACATGCTGACAATCAATCGCCAATTGTTTTTCGTTTTCACAAAACGGGTCATGCACGTACAAGCAATGCTCATCAATATGCGTTACACACACCCAGTGCGGTGACTTTTTACCATCAAACCGATAGGTGCTGATCAATAACACCACCGCTTTACCCTCAGCAAGCCAATCTTCAATGGAGGCCAAGGTTAACTCTTGATACCTCACAGGCAGTTTTGCAGCGATTGCTTCAGCCACAAACTGATTGTGTACGGTATGCAAAATGGCTTTTTTCTTTTCGCTTCTCACCCCGTCAATAAACAAAGTATCACGGGTATTTAAAACTACATCAGCTTTAAAACCACGTTTCATTGCTGCAAGTGCTAACCCTAGAGGATGGCAACCGCCATGCCCTGAAGTCATGAAGATAGTCGTGGCTTCACGCCATATATCCAGCTCTTTGAGTTGGCTCATTGCGGTATCATTCAAGGATGACATTGCCATTAATAGCGCCGCAGGACCACAGGTAAACTCGGTTGTTTGCTGATACCAAGGCGTGTGCTTATCGGCATTAAATTCGATATTACGACGAATGTTTTTTTGCATTCGATGGGCATCACTATGGTCATCATAATAATCACTGTAATGACCAAACACCTGGTAACCCAGTTTTTCATATAAACGAATTGCTGATTGGTTGTTTACCGCAACTTCTAAACGCATGTATAAACGGCCCCGTTTAGCCGTTTCATTTTCAAGCGCAAGTAGTAACTTTGAAGCAATACCTTTACCTTGCTGAGATTGCAAAACCGCCAGTGAATATAACCGAGCAAGGCGCGTCCCTTTGTGGCACCACACTAAACCATAACCAACCAGTTGATTATCTACCTCAGCCACCATCAATAAGCCGTGGCTTGCGCTGATCCAGCGTTTTAAACTACGGCTACTTAATCTATCTTGGCTAAAGCTTTGCTCTTCAATGGCGACAAGAGCCGTCAAATCCGTTGCATTGGCAAAGCGGATTTGACAAACAGATGCGTTCATTAACTGCGGCCTCGTGCTTCTAGGCGTTGTTTAAACTCATCCATAATGATCATATAAAGCTCATCACCTAAATAGGCATCTTCGACTTTATGGTCGATACTCGGGTTGTCATTCACTTCTAACACGTATGCTTTACCTTGATGCTCTTTAACATCAACACCATACAAACCTTTACCCACCGTTTTACAAGCTTTTAATGCTGCATCAAGTACCACTTTAGGTAGCTCAAAGGTTGGCAAGGTTTCAAAACCACCTGAGAAAAAGCGTTTTGCATCATGGTTGTAAATTTGCCAGTGATTACGCGCCATTAAATAACGACACGCATAAATTGCACGGCCATTTAACACCCCGACACGCCAGTCGTATTCGGTGTACATGTACTCTTGTGCAAGCACAAGTGCACTAAACTCAAACAGTTCTGTTAACTTAGCAACTAACTCATCACGAGTAGCAACTTTAAATACGCCTTTTGAAAAAGAGCCTTCTGGCATTTTTAATACCAGTGGGTAGCTAAAGTTTGCTTCTAAACTTTCAATTGTCTCTTCACGTGTATCAGCCACAACGTGAGTTTTTAAACTCGGCACTTTTTGATAATTAAAGGCATCGTGCAAATACACTTTATTACAACAGCGCAGTATTGACTCTGCATCATCAATCACCACTAACCCTAAGCTTTGTGCTTTACTCGCTAAACGATAGGTTGGATGGTCGATGGCCGTTGTTTGACGAATAAATAGCGCATCAAATTGTGCAATATTGGTAATTTCATCAAATGTCAGTGCTTGAGCATAAATACCATGTTTAGCGGCTGCTTTAATAAATTTAGCAATGGCATCTTTATCACTTGGCGGCACTTTTTCTTGGTGATCAACCAATATAGCCATATCCCAACGGTAACGACGTTTTTTATCGTGAATGCGCCACACAGACTCGGTAAAGCTACTAAGTTGTTTTACAAACTCTGTAAAGCCAGTGTCATCTAATGATGCAATCGTGCCTTGCTTCACAACTCCTTGCTCATCACACACCAAAATAGGCGCAGGATATTGTGAGAATAATGCTTTGGTTGCTTTACTTTGCTGCTCTTGATCTGTGTGACCAAAAAAGACAGTACCACCAGCGAGCTCTTTATGACGCGTGCTGTGCTCATCGCTACGGAGCGCATTAATTGTTTTTACACTCGGTAATACCTGGTGCTTTCTCGCTTCAGCAAGCAAAGAACAATAATAACCTTTACTTAAATACTGCCCTGTATCACACAAGTTTAAAATGCGCGTTTTTGGCTCATTATGTTTTGGGTAATCACGTAAGTAGGTGTCAAAGGTAATGACATTTTCGAAATTTTGAGCAATACGTTGCTCATTGTTATCAACCACTATCAAGGTTTTAAACACGACTTTTCCTAAATTAAGTCTTATGAAAAAAATGAAAACACCCAACCAATTAAGTGAACGCATGAGGCTAAACTTCACTTAACTAGATGGGTGCTTGAAATACCAATACCCGAGAATTGGTAATTGCGCGTATTGGTATAAGCATTAAGCTTGATGTGATTTATAGAGGGTTTTTAGCTTTGTGACCAACGAGTTATTTTTTACCTTAAGATGAAATTTATTGATTAATAAACTTTCTAGATCAGAGTATTTCAGTAATGTTGTAAAACTGCTTATTTCCTGCAATAGTCAGTGTTACTTCATCATCAATTTGCTGGCCAATCAGTTGTTTACCTAACGGCGCTTCTCGGGTTACAACATAAATCGGTTGCTCTTTTACGGTGACCACTAAGCCACCAGCACTTGGGCCCATAAAGAACCACTTTGCGTTATCTTGCTCATCGATAAGACACACTAATGCACCTTCACGAACCTTATTAAATTCGCTTTCTTTAAACACCGTATTGAATGCCTGAATATCACGGTAGCACTCATTAACTCGCTCAGCTTGCCCTTGCGCTAAATAAGCGGCTTCTAAACCCAAGGTATCGTATTGAGTTTCAGCAACACTTTCTTCGTGAGTTGCTGCATCATGGGCCGCTTTTGCCGCTTCTTTAGCGTTTTGCAGTTGTGCCTCAAGCGCAAAGCGTAAATGTTCAATTACGTGTGTTTTATTCATATCAAAGCAGTTAAAACAGAAAAGCCGCTATTCTATGGAAAATAGCGGCTGATGAAAGTAAGTTATAAAACTGACTTACGGCATCTCCATATAGGCTTTGGTTTTATCATCCAGTGTTTGGGTGTAATTTTCTGAACTTAACCCCAATAACTGCGGCAAGGTCGCGGCGATACAAATCGATGAGAATGTCCCCACCACAATGCCCACAAATAACGCGATAGCAAAACCCGTTAATGCAGCCCCTGCAAGCAGCCAAATACAGGCAATGGTCGCAAGTGTTGTGCCTGAGGTGATCAATGTACGCGTTAACGTAGAGCCAATTGCATCATTAATCACAACATGGGTATTTATGCGTTGATTGTCTGGCTGAATACGTAAAAGCTCTCTGACTCTGTCGCCAACAATAATTGAGTCATTTAATGAATAACCAATAATAGCCAGTAAACTCGCCAGCACGGTTAAATTAAACTCAAGCCCTAGCAAGGAAAACAAACCAAGCACTAAGATTAAATCATGTAACAGTGCAACCACTGAACCTACTGCGAGTCGCCATTCAAAGCGCACGGCAAGATAAACCATAATTGCAATCAGCGCTGCAAATAAAGCTAAACAGCCCTGTTCAAAAAGCTCATCACCCACTTGTGAGCCTAAAAATGAGCTAGATAATACGCTATAGTCGACGCCTTGTTCATTCAGCTCTGCTTGCCAAGTACTCGCTTTGCTAGCCTCTGGTGCTTCTCTTAAAACAAAGTGATATTCACCCGCTTTACTGATGGCTAATTTACTCGCAACCTCTGGGCTTAACTTTGCCTTTAAATCAGAAATTGTTGTGACTGACGTTGTGTTAATTTCCGTGATGTAGCCACCTGTAAAATCAAGACCAAAGTTTAGCCCTTTTACAGATAAAACAGTTAAGCTCGCGATGACTAAAACACAACTTAGCAGTAATCCTAAAACGCGCGCTATACTCGGTGCAGTTAATGTTGACCAACTCATGCTTTAGCCCCCGTTAAATTAGTTAGTTTAATGTAGAGTGTTTGGCTAAGCGCTTTCGAAATATAAACGCCAGTAAAGACACTGGTTAATAGCCCAAGCGCTAACGTGATTGCAAAGCCTTTCACCGGCCCATAACCAATGGCGTATAAAATAATTGCCGTGATCATCGTAGTCACATTGGCATCAAAAATGGTCGTAAATGCTTGGTTATAACCTTGCTCAATCGCTTGATATGTAGGTCGACCTTTGCGCTTCTCTTCTTTTATTCGCTCAAAGATAATCACATTGGTATCCACTGCCATCCCTATCGTCAGAACAAGCCCTGCAATACCCGGTAAAGTCAGTACAACCCCCGGTAATAACGACATTAAACCAACTAAAGCCGTTAGATTAAGCAATAAAGCAATATTGGCAATCAGCCCTAAGCGACGATACCAAAGCGCCATAAAGGCAAGGGTAATACCGATACCCAGCATTAACGCTGCTAAACCGTGTTCAATGTTTTCACTACCTAAGCTTGGGCCTATGGTTTGTTCTTGAACGATTGTCACTGGCGCTGTGAGCGACCCTGCGCGTAGTAAAAGCGCTAAATCGTAAGCTGCTTGCGGGCTTTTCATATTAGTAATGCTAAAACGAGAACTTAAATGCTGGGCAATGTTTGCTACATTGATCACTTCGCTTTTTTTCACAACGTCGCCATTCGCATCCCGCGAGTATTCAGAATACACCGTGGCCATTGGTTTACCTATGTTGTGCTTTGAAAAAGCAGACATCGCATCGCCACCTTGCGAATCTAAACTAAGCTGAACTAAAGGCTTGCCCCATTCATCTTTGCCAACACTGGCATTATTAATGTGATCACCTGAAAAAATCGCCATCGGATTTAAATTAACAACGCCACCGCCTTGTACATTAAACGCTTTACCACCTACTTCGACGACCTGGTAAAAATCAAGGGTCGCAGTTGCACCAATAATCCGTTTCGCTTCTGATGGGTCCTGCACACCGGGTAACTCAATGCGAATGCGCTGCTTACCTTGTCTTTGCGTTACCGCTTCAGTAATACCAAGCTCTTCAATGCGACCACGCAGGGTTGTTAAGCTTTGCGCCATAACTTGTTTATTGAATTCGTTTTGGCTTTGCTCATTAAAATGCAGTAATACTGTGGTTAGGTTATTCGTTGTTGATTTAGTTTGCATCAGGCCTTTGAATTGACCTTGTAACGTTGATACGAGCCCTGCAAGTTGCTCCTCGGAGCTTGGTAAAATTTGTAACTCAACTCCATCTTTTACTTCACTTGCACGGATCCCACGAATTTTGTCTTTACGAAGCGTCAATTTAGTTTGTTGATACACACTGTTTAAGTGCTCTTGCATTGCTTTATCTAGGTCAACATCAAGCACAAATAAAACGCCACCATTTAAGTCGAGTCCCAATTTAATCGGTGAAAGACCCAGCTGCTGAAGCCATTGTGGGCTTGTCGCATGCTCAACAATTTTAACCTTTAGCTGTGGGTATTGCGTTTTTATAAAGCTCAACGCATTAGCACTTTGAGTCGGCTCAGCTAATAAAATAGCCAGTTGTGCTTGGCTATCATTGGCTTCAGTCACTTCAAAACCATGTTGATTTAGTGACGTTGTCACACTTTGCAGCGTCACAGTTTGATCTGGCAAGCTAATGTGCAACCAAGATTTGTTAGGATAAAGATTAGGTAATGCGCTTACCGCTAGTAAAATACACGCCGCTATCATAGCGACATAACTCATTTTTAGACGACGCCATAGCGCCGGCTTAGATTTATGTGACATACATGACTTCCTTCCGGCATTGTCAGCCGGTAAAAATTAATTCCAAAAATATAAAAGTAACGAAGGAAGTCGTTTAGCTATGATAGGTCGTATTGGCTTTGTACAAGAGATTAGCGTCTTTCCAGCCACTAATGCGGGATTTACGTTGAGTGGCTAACGCAAACCATGGGATCACACGCACAGCACCTGGCGGCGCTAAAAAGTGCTCTTTTCCCCAATCTTCAGCAAAGAATTCAATCAATAGCTCGTAATCAGGATCAACCTGACTATGATAAAGAAACAATGATGAATTACTGGCAGTTAAACGCGGCACAAGGGTATCAAACCCCGATGGTTCTACCGGTTTAGGGTGTTCAACTGTATGAGTTTGAGAAATAACTGGGGTTTTAGTCAGCTCGACTTGGAACAATTTAGTCGCAGCATAGTGTGAGTGATTGTCAGGCATAGCCATGCTCTGTGCACTAAAGAACACAGTAAATAGCAAGATAATGACTGAGAAAAACCGTAACAAGAACTGACCAATAAATTAAGCGGATAACAGAGATATAATGAGGGTAAAAAAATAAAACACAAGGTATTACTTAAATAAAAGTACCTAAAATAAAGCGAGCCTAACTAGACCCGCTTATTAATTTAACTTTTTTAAACAAGTTAAACTTCTAATGATGACATGTCGATAACAAAGCGAGAGGCCATATCACCTTGCTTTAATTTATCGAATGCGTCATTAATTTGGTCCATATTGATCATTTCGACTTCTGGCAGAATATTATGTAACGCACAGAAATCGAGGATCTCTTGGGTTTGCGCTATACCGCCAATTAATGAGCCAGCAACACGGCGACGCCCCATTAATAACGGCACTGAGTTAGACTCAGCAAGCTCACCTACTTGACCAACCAATACTTGCGTACCATCAATATCCAAAAGCGGAATATACGGCGTAAAGTCGTGTTTTACCGGAATGGTATTAATGATCACATCAAATTGATTAGCATGCGCTTGCATGGCTGCTTCATCACTCGATACCAATAAATCTTTTGCGCCATAAGATAAAACCTGCTGTTTTTTCTTATCACTACGGCTTATTGCCGTAACATGTGCGCCCATTGCAGCTGCGATTTTAATCGCCATGTGGCCTAAACCACCTAGCCCAATCACACCAACACGGCTACCTGGGCCGACATTCCACGTGCGTAGTGGCGAATACGTTGTGATACCCGCACATAGAATTGGTGCACATTTAGCAAGGTCTAAGCCTTTTGGCACGCTCAATACAAACTCTTCACGCACAACAATGTGCTTTGAATAACCACCTTGAGTGAGTTCACCACTGATACGGTCTTGTCCTGAGTAGGTTCCTACCATCCCTTCGCGACAAAACTGCTCTTCACCGTGATGACACTGGTCACAGCTTAAACAGCTATCAACCATACAACCTACAGCGACATTATCGCCTACTTTATATTTTGTAACACCACTGCCTACTTCAAGGACACGGCCAACAATTTCATGGCCTGGTACGACAGGATACTGAGTCCAGCCCCAATCGTTTTCTGCTGTGTGTAAGTCTGAATGGCACACGCCACAATACAGAATTTCAATTGATACATCTTCATCACGAAGTGCACGGCGTTCAAAATGATACGGCTCTAATGGTTTTTCAGAATCATGTGCTGCATAACCGACGGTTTTCATGCTTACTCCTTAATTTTCTTCGTGTTTAACTCATGCAATTAACTAATTTGCTAATGCACTGGTGTATACTTCACTCAGTATAGAGGTAAATTTGCAAAGTTCACTTGCCTAAAACACGAAAGCTTTTGCCTATTTTTATCAAATTGATTTTAAGAGACCCCCATGCGTGGAATGAGCCGCAAAGAACAGGTGACAAGATCGCCTGATGCAATGAACCTATCACAAAGCATCAAAACACTCTGGCCCTATTTAATGACCTTTAAAGGCCGCGTTATTTTAGCCGTCTTAGCGCTTATTGCTGCAAAAGGCGCCACATTGCTGATGCCTTGGGCACTAAAAGAAATAATTGACGCTGTTGATGCGAGTATCAACCCGCTATTAAGCGTTCCTATTGCCTTGCTGATCGCCTATGGTTTACTGCGCTTTGCCAGTGTGTTTTTTGGTGAAGTACGCGATGCATTATTTGGCCGTGTTACAGAGCACGCAATGCGCCATATCGGCTTAAAAGTATTTAAGCACTTGCACAGTTTAGAGCTTGCCTTTCACCTTGATAGGCAAACAGGTGGTATCAGTCGCGATATAGAGCGTGGTACAAATGGCCTCAGTTTTTTAATGCGCTTTTTGATGTTTAACATCGTGCCAACCCTATTTGAAATAATCACAGTAGCGATTATTTTTGCGACCTTATTTTCACCGTGGTTTGCATTAGTCACCGTTATCGCGGTCGCTATTTACATTGTTTTTACTGTGATTGTAACGCAGTGGCGAAACCGATTCATTCGTGAAGCAAATACTGCTGATAATAACTCTAATACCCGTGCTATCGACAGCTTGCTAAATTACGAAACCGTTAAGTACTTCAACAATGAACACTATGAAGCAAACACCTACGACAGCTTTTTAGCTAAATGGGAGCAAGCGAGGCTTAAAAATCGTTTATCTTTACTGGCACTTAATTCAGGGCAAGCGCTTATAATCGCCGCGGCTATTACAGCGCTAATGTGGCTAGGTGCCAGCTCAGTGGTCAATAAAGAGCTGACAATAGGTGAGCTTGTGATGATCAATGCTTACATGATCCAGTTATTTTTACCGCTTAACTTTTTAGGTTTTGTTTATCGTGAGATACGTCGTGCGCTGACTGACCTTGAAAACATGCTGGGGCTATTAAATCGAAAAGCCGCCATTAGCGATGATAAAGATGCAAAACCATTAAATGTAACCAAAGCGGCTATTCGATTTGAAAATGTGTCGTTTAGTTACGACAAACAACGGCCAATTTTAAATACCTTAAGCTTTGAGGTTACTTCTGGCAGCAAAGTGGCCATTGTTGGTGCCAGTGGCGCAGGTAAAAGCACTCTAAGCCGCCTGCTCTACCGCTTTTATGATGTGGATGCGGGCAAAATTTATATCGATGAGCAAGCAATCAACACAGTAACACTTGAGAGCTTGCGCCAAGCTATTGCCATCGTACCGCAAGATACCGTGCTATTTAATACCAGCATTCGCGAAAACATCGCCTACGGAAACCCAACAGCAAGCGAAGATGAAATTGATAAAGCCATAAGCCTTGCCCATTTAGATGGATTTATTGCCAGCCTAGACAAAGGCGATAAAACCCTTGTTGGTGAGCGCGGTTTAAAAGTATCAGGCGGTGAAAAGCAGCGCATTGCAATAGCCAGAGCCATTTTAAAAGGTTCACCGATTTTATTATTTGATGAAGCAACATCGGCGCTAGATTCGCATTCAGAGCAAGCCATTCTTAGTGCGATGCGTGAAGTCGCACAAAGACACACCAGCTTAGTCATTGCGCATCGTTTATCAACAATTACTGACGCAGACAAAATTATTGTTATGAAACAAGGACAGGTTGTTGAGCAAGGTCAGCACCATCAACTGCTTGCAGCGAATGGTGAATACGCACGAATGTGGCAGTTACAGCAAAGCGAAGAATAAACACTGTTAACTAGTAGTTTAAATGATTAGAATAACCGCTTTATTTTTATCTATAACAAAAAGGCAACACGCAGATGGGCAGAGCTTATCAAAACAAAAAAGACTCAATGGCAAAAACTGCGGGTGCAAAAACCAAAGTTTATTCAAAGTACGGAAAAGAAATTTATATCTGCGCTAAGAATGGTGGTGTTGATCCCGATGGCAACTTAGCGCTTCGTCGCTTAATTGAGCGTGCAAAGAAAGACCAAGTACCTACGCATGTAATTGAGCGTGCAATCGATAAAGCCAAAGGCGGTGGCGGCGAAGATTACGTAGCAACTCGCTACGAAGGTTACGGCCCGGGCAACTGTATGATCATTGTTGACTGTTTAACCGACAACAACAAACGTACCTTTGCTGACGTACGTGTTTGTTTTACAAAAGCGAATGCAAAAATTGGTGCGCAAAACTCAGTATCACACTTATTCGATCACCTCGCTATTTTTGTCTTTGATGGTGATGATGACGAAGCTGTTTTAGAAGCATTAATGATGGCTGATGTAGATGTAACTGATGTTGAAGTTGAAGACGGTAAAATTACCGTATTTGCTCCACACACAGAATACAACAACACCCGTACAGCACTTGAAGAAATGGGAATTACTGATTTCCACGAAGATCTAATTGCTTTTGTGCCGCAAGTAGAAGCACCCATTGAAGGTGAAGACGTTGAAGTCATGGAGCGCTTTTTAGCCATGCTAGAAGACTGTGACGACGTACAAAACGTTTACCATAACGCACAGTTTTAATTAAAAAGGCCAACCAAGTTGGCCTTTTACCTTTTAGCCAAAGGAATCAACATTGAATACCCTCGAAGAGTTAAAAGCCGGTTCTCTACAAGGTTGTACACGGCTTCAGCTTGTTGCAGAACTAACCGAATTCCCAAAAGAAATTTATACCCTAGCCGATACGTTAGAAATCCTCGATTTATCTAATAACAAGCTAAGTGATTTACCTGACGATTTTTACAAATTAAAAAATCTCAAACGGCTGTTTTTATCATTTAATCAGTTTAAACATATTCCAGACGTGCTAAGACTATGCCCAAACTTAATCATGGTGGCATTTAAAGGTAATCAAATTACTGAGTTTAAAGCGCACTGTTTGCCAACGCAGATTGAATGGCTGATTTTAACTGATAATCAAATTCCCGCTTTGCCTGATACATTTGGTGAGTACGGCAAGCTTAAAAAGCTCGCACTGGCAGGTAATCAGTTAACACATTTGCCAGTCTCAATGGCTAATTGTAAAGAGCTTGAGCTAATACGTTTAAGTGCCAATAAACTTACAAAAATTGAAGATTGGCTTTTAGCTTTACCGAAACTTGCTTGGCTTGCCTTCTCTGGTAACGATTTAAATCGCTCAACTAGCTTGCACTGTGAGCAGTTTAGCCAAATCGCACTGGATGAAATCGAAGTAAAAAAGCAGATTGGCCAAGGTGCGTCTGGGGTTATTCATTTGGCCAATTGGCATCAACGTCCTGTTGCCCTTAAGTTATTTAAAGGCGAGATCACCAGTGATGGCTATCCACTTGATGAACTAAATTGTTGTTTAAAAGCAAGTGAGCATCCAAATCTCATAAAAGCATTGGGCTATGTCGATGAAAAGTCACAACTTGGTTTAGTGATGGAGCTTATCAGTAAAGAGTTTAGTAATCTTGGTTTGCCACCCTCTCTTGCAACTTGTACCCGAGACACATTCGAAGACAACTGCCAGTATTCGCCAGAAATGGTGCTAAAAATCGTCAAGCAAATGGCAAGTACCCTCGCCCATTTGCATCAAAAACAAGTAAGCCATGGTGACATTTATGCCCATAACAGTATGATCAATTCACATGGCGAGTTATTATTTGGTGACTTTGGCGCAGCAACTGACTTATCAATGCTGACGCCTAATCAACAGCAGCTATTAGAAGGCATTGAAGTACGCGCCCTTGGTTATTTCATCGATGATTTACTGACTGTAGTGAGAGAACAAAACGACATTACTAAGATGCTTTCTGAGATAGCTCAAGAGTGCTTGGTACTAAACTCAGACAAACGCCCTCGCCTTTCTGAGCTAGTTTCGCGATTATGAGTATAGGTAATAATAAATAAAGCCTCTATGAGGCTTTATTTTTGCTTTTTAAACGGGAACACCTGTTGCTTTAACATACCTTCGGGCATGTAATCGCCAACCACACCATATTTATCGGGCCACTCTGCTTGACCTTTCACAGCAGTGCCAAAAAGATAATCTAAAAAAGAAAAATGCGCAGCATAGTTACGGTCAATGGCCGCTTTATCAGATGAATGATGCCAATGATGAAACTGAGGTGTAACCAGCAAATACTTTAGCCAACCAAAATTCACCCGAACATTAGCGTGGTTAAACACGGCCTGAAAGCCAACAATAATGACATAGAGGCTAATAACATCCGATGGAAAGCCGAGCACAAAAATAGGCGTGAGCACTAAGCTGCGCGTCACGAGTATTTCTAAAATATGCTGACGAGAGCCTGCCAGCCAATCCATCTCTTTTGCACTATGATGCACGGCATGAAAACGCCAAAGCAGAGGCACTTCGTGATAAGCCCTATGCACAAAATATTGCATTAAATCGGCTACTAAAATGATTAGAAATAGCTGCAGTAAAAATGGCAGTTGAATAATAAAGCCTTGCACTGTATCAGACACAGCCCAGCCAAATGCATGATGCACGAACTGATTGGTTGCCAGCAACACAAAACCAATAATTAAGTGATTAACAAAGAAATGATTTAAATCACCCTGCCACTCAGAGCGGAGAATTTTTTGCTCTTTACGGTGCGGCAGTAGCTTCTCAATTAGAATAAAAATCAGTGTGGAGCCAAGTAAATCAAGAATAAACCAATCCAGCCCTAAATACGGCGTATTATCTTTAAAGTCGCCCACTTCAACATTCGGACCGCCAAATGCAATTGCCACAACTATAAATACCCAAGCCGTTGCACCCAGCCGTTTCTTGGTATTACGAACAAAGTTCAACAACCCTAAACTACCTGAAATAATCAATGCCACAAACATTAGCTGGCGTAAAAACTCGACACTGTAGTTTTGCCTGAGCTCTGGGGTCGTTAAGTACTCTGGAAAATGAAAAGCTAATACCCCTAAACAGGATAAAACAGCTAAGAAACAAGCAATATAACCGCTAATATTGCCTTCACCCACTTGAAACTGATCAGCTCTAAATAGCCGATGATAAAGACGTGTCATGATATAAAAATCCATTTATCAATTTTTTGCAGCATAACACAGAAGAATTTAGGAACAAATATACGCTAAGCCATCATGAACATGTGCACACAACAAATTGATATTGAGCTAATAAAGCCCAAAACGATACTGCGTTCAGGTAGGTAATGAATAATCAACGCAGGCATTGCAATAATATGTGAAGCTTTTGGCCTATTGCACAAACTATGTTTTTCAAAGTTCATAAAAGCGTTTTTTAGCCTTAAAAGATAAAGCTTTATTCCAGCCAAATGAATAAGCACAAATGTCGATGGACCTAAAAACTCAAGTAGCGCCATGAGCTCATATCCCATCATTAACTCAGGTCCAGCAATGAGAATGAGTAAAACTAGGGCAATTAACCTATATAACTTATTAGCGAATAACTGTTTAATTGTATTGAACATCCATATCCTTATGAAACGAAATGGCTTATAAAAGAATAAGCCTTTAACTATTACTGAAATGCTTTATCAAACTTATCTTGATCAAGATATTTATCAAATGCACCTAAAGCATTACCCACACTTGGCTCAGCCATTAACTCTTGCATTGCAACTTCACCGACAATACCGAATGCGTTTTCCATTGCTCCCTGACCGCCGACATCAATCGCCGCCCTAGCTTGCTTTGGACAGTCTTCGGTTAATAAACGGGTAACTAACGCACCAACATAGCGATTAGTGTCATCTATATCTTGCTCTGTTACATTCGCGAAAGGTTTAATAATACTGTGCGTCGACATACCTAGATAAATCCACTTAGCGAGGTTCTTTCGTTCTTTACCATTTAGTGAATCTGTTAAACACACTGCAAGTTGTTGTGCTTCTTCTGATGCTGAAGCATAACTAGGCAGTAACGAGGTTACAAAGAATGAAGTAGTTAATAAGATTTTTTTCATTATCTTTCCTTGAAAATAATTACGCACAATAAAGTAATGTGAATCCAAATCAATTTCCAGTAAAAACCAAAAAAGCCACGATAAACGTGGCTTTGTTGGATAAAGCTTAAACTTTTACTGTTCTATTATAAGAACTGACCTAACGCTTTAACTTGGTCTAACATGCGGTTTGAGAAACCCCACTCGTTATCGTACCAAGCCATCACTTTAACAAGCTTACCATCTACTTTAGTTTGAGTAGAATCGAAGATTGAAGACGCTGGGTTGTGGTTAAAGTCGATAGAAACAAGTGGTAGTTCGTTGTATTCAAGAATACCTTGCATTGCACCTTCTGATGCTGCTTTAACGACTTCGTTGATTTCTGCTGCAGTTGTTTCACGCTTAGCAACGAACGTTAAGTCTACTAAAGAAACGTTGATTGTTGGAACGCGAACTGCCATGCCGTCAAGTTTACCCGCAAGTTCAGGAAGCACTAAGCCAACCGCTTTAGCTGCACCTGTTTTAGTTGGGATCATTGACTGAGTTGCGCTACGTGCACGGTATAAGTCTGGGTGATAAACGTCAGATAAGTTTTGATCGTTTGTGTAAGCATGGATGGTTGTCATGCTACCTTGCTCGATACCTACTGTGTCGTTGATTGCTTTTGCAATCGGTGCTAAACAGTTTGTTGTACACGATGCGTTTGAAATGATGTTGCTGTCAGCGTTTAAAACTTCGCTGTTAACACCATGAACAACCGTTGCATCCATATCAGTACCAGGCGCAGAAACAATAACTTTTTTAGCACCGGCTTCAATGTGTTTTGTAGCTGCTTCACGTGAAGTGAATAAACCCGTACATTCTAATACGATATCGACGTTTAATTCCTTCCAAGGAAGGTTTGCAGGATCACGCTCTTGAGTAAGGGTAATTTCATCATTACCAATTAGCATGGTGTTTTCAGCAAGTGTTACTTTTTGAGAAAATTGACCGTGTACTGAGTCAAATTGAGTTAAATGCGCGTTAACATTTGCTGGTGCTAAATCGTTGATAGCAACAATTTTGATTTCGTTGTTTTGAGCTGACTCATAAAGAGCACGTAATACGTTACGACCGATACGTCCATAGCCATTAATTGCAACATTAATCATTCTAATATCTCCCGTTAATTATTTTACTTCACTTGCTTGGCGAGCAAGCGCTTCAATGGCTTGCCAGTCTTTGTTTTCAATAAGTTGTTTATCTAACATCCAAGTACCACCTACACAGATTACGTTTTTAAGTGCTAGGTAGTTAGGTGCTGTTTCAAGGCTAATGCCGCCAGTTGGGCAGAAAGTCACTTGCGGTAAAGGGCCACCAATTGATTTAAGCATTGCTGTACCACCTGCCGCTTCTGCAGGGAAGAACTTTAAGAACTTAAAGCCTTGGCTTGCTAATTTCATTACTTCACTTGGTGTTGCTGCACCGGGTAAAAATGGAATATCAGACTCTTTAGCCAGTGCTAATAATTCGTCGTTTACACCTGGGCTAACCATAAAATCAGCACCAGCTTCTACAGATGCATTAAATGTCGCTTTATCAATAACAGTGCCCGTGCCTACGTATGCTTCAGGTACAGCTTCTTTCATAAGCTTTACTGCTTCTGCCGCAATCGGCGTTCGCAAAGTAATTTCTAATGCTTTTAAGCCACCGTTATAAAGCGCACGCGCAAGGGGTGCTGCATCTTCAAGTTTTTCGATAACAACAACCGGTACCACAGGTGCCGATGATAAAATTTTCTCAATGCTCATTGTATGTTCCTCATAGCCCAGTAACGGCGTATTATTATTCTAAACCGAAGGCGCTAGCGCCAAGGTCTGCACTACTTACTATATTTCTGAAACCTGCGAATAATTCTCGGCCTGTACCATATGTTTGGCTTGGTTGGCTAAGTTGTAATTCACGTTTTGCTAATTCTTCATCGCTTACGTGTACTTTTAATACACCCGCTGGTGCATCAAGTGTCACTAAATCACCTTCGTGAATTTTAGCGATTACACCACCTTCAACAGCTTCAGGTGCTAAGTGGATTGCTGCAGGCACTTTACCTGATGCGCCCGACATACGACCGTCTGTCACAATCGCCACTTTGTAGCCTTGGTCTTGTAGTGTTGCCATTACTGGCGTTAATTTATGAAGCTCAGGCATGCCTTTCGCTTTCGGACCTTGCTCTTTAATTACAGCAATAAAGTCGGTGTTTAATTCACCACGGCTATACGCTTCTTGTAACTCGCCTTGTGAGCTAAATACTTTAGCTGGCGCAGAAACAACCTGATGTGACTCAGCCACTGCAGATACTTTAATAACTGCTTTACCAAGGTTACCTGTAAGAAGCTGTAAACCACCCTGCTTACTAAACGGATTATCAATCGGACGCAATACTTCTTCGTCGTGTGACTTTTCAGGACACGCTACCCATTTAACTTTGCTTGGGCCTGTGCTGTTAGTCATGATCACTGATGAATCTTTATCTAACATTGGCTCTGTGGTGTAAGCTTCAAGGCCATCACCAACAATCGTTTTCACGTCGTTGTGTAGGTAACCTTTGCTAAGTAGTTGCTTCATTAGGAAGCCCATACCACCAGCAGCTTGGAAGTGGTTCACATCTGCTGAACCATTCGGGTAGATGCGCGTAAGAAGTGGCACAACTTCAGATAGGTCAGCCATGTCTTTCCACGTAAGGATCACACCCGCTGCTTTAGCGATTGCTACTAAGTGGATTGCGTGGTTTGTTGAACCGCCTGTTGATAACAAGCCGACTAAACCATTAATAATTGTTTTTTCACTCACTACGTCTGCAAGGCAGTTAGCATCTTTTGTTTCGATTAACTGCTTTAACATGGTTTCTACAGCATGACCTGTTAAACCATCACGTAGTTCTGTGTATGGGTTAATGAAAGAGCTACCTGGTAAATGTAGACCCATGATTTCCATTAACATTTGATTCGAGTTTGCTGTGCCGTAGAAAGTACACGTACCCGCACTGTGATACGATGCGCTTTCTGCTTCTAAAAGCTCTTCGCGACTTACTAAGCCTTGTGCAAATTTTTGACGTACACGGGCTTTTTCTTTATTCGGGATACCCGATTGCATTGGACCTGCTGGTAAGAAATACGTTGGTAAATGACCAAATGATAAGGCACCAATTAAAAGTCCAGGGACAATCTTGTCGCATACGCCTAAACAGAAAACACCATCGAACACGTCGTGCGATAAAGAAACCGCTGTAGACATTGCGATCACATCACGCGAAAACAATGACAGTTCCATACCATCACGGCCTTGTGTCACACCGTCACACATTGCAGGTACGCCGCCAGCAACTTGTGCTGTTGCATCATACTTAGTTGCAAGGTTTTTGATGATTTCTGGATAGTCTTTGTAAGGCACATGCGCAGAAAGCATGTCATTATATGAATTGATAATCGCTAGATTTGGTTGCTCGTCTGCTTTTAAACGAGCTTTGTCATCGCTGCTACAAGCAGCCATAACGTGTGCAATATTACCACAGCCTAAACCAGCACGAACTCTTGTTTGTTTTTTTGCGTGCGCGATTCGCTCTAAATAAGCTTGGCGGGTCTCTTTACTACGTTCAATAACGCGTTCGGTGACTTCTTGGATACGAGGATGCAACATAAAATTCGACTCATCTCTATAGTTAGAGGATAAAGGCTCAGTAACAATTACAGACTCCACGAAAATAATTGTACTGAGCATCTTTGATTTACCCGTTCAAAGGTACGCTGACAGGCTGTCTCTCACAACCAACCTGACACCGGTGTCACTGTATTAACTCACGACTGTGACACCGGTGTCAACCCTATCTGTTAAATTTAGTTTAATTTTTTAAAATGACCAAATAATGAACAGTTTTATTTTAATAGAATATGAGTAGAATTCATGTAAAGCACCACTATCAAAGGTGTAACCATAAGAAAGGTTTTGTTGTGAGCTTTATTTAAAAACAGCAACTTACAGCATAAAAATGCAATTTTTAGATTGAAAATAAAAAAGCCCGAGAACGCGTCACTCATTCTCGGGCTACTGTGAAAAAACAAGATGAAATTTATTTAATCGCTGCTGTCGACTCGCGAGTAATCAATTTTGCCTCAAGGGTTACTTGGTAAGGAGACTCTTGTGGGTCGCTAATATGAGTGATCAGTTGTTTAACCGCTTGCTGAGTCATCTCTTCAACCGGTTGTGCAATGGTCGTTAACCCTGGCCAAATATGGCGAGCAATAGGTGCGTTATCAAACCCAGCAATAGAGATATCATCCGGCACTCTTAACTGCATTTGCGTAGCAAGTTTTAGCACCGCCGCTGCCATGTAGTCATTTGAAGCAAATACCGCTGTTGGGCGAGGGTTTAAATCTAAAATAGTACGCGCACTGTCAACACCAGAGTGATAACTAAAGTTACCTTCTTCAACTAAGCGTTCATCAAACTCAATACCATTTGAGGCAAGTGCTCTGCGGTAACCTTTAAAACGCTGCTCTGTCGCACTGTGATCAGGGTGACCTTTAATGAAAGCGATTTCTTTATGACCAAGCTTAATAAGATGCTCTGTTATTTCAAAAGCCCCCTGCTCGTCATTACTTCTTACCGAAATAGAGTCGTCTTCAAGTACCGCTGATGCGACACGAGCATACGGGATCTTTTTAGATTTTAAAAAACTTACAAGTTCAGGAAAATCTGAAAATGGAGGGGTAAGTACAATACCGTCTAAACGAGAAGTTTGAATTAAATGTTCAATGTTGCTAATTAATTCTTCTCCTCGTAACTCGCAAGGGTGGATCAATAAGTTGTAATTAAGCTCGTGACACGCAGCTAAAGCACCGGTTTGCACACGGGTGATATAGCTTTTACTCGGATTATCGTATAAGCAACCAATAATAAAACTACGGTTTTGAGCCAAACCTCGAGCGATTGGGTTTGGCGTGTAATCAAGCTCTTTAAATACCTTAAGTACTTTTTCGCGCGTTGCATCACTCACGTTAGGCTCATTGTTGAGTACGCGAGATACTGTTTTTTTCGATACACCGGCATAGCTGGCGACACTGTTGATGGTTACTTTCTTCATCCGCTCTACATCCAACTGCTAGTTACGCGTTACTATTTACATGTAAACACGCAGCAGCACCAATGAATGGAATGTTGTCTTGTGTTACAAGCGTAACGGGGATCTGTGAAGTATATTGCGACATAATGCCTTTGTCTGCAAAACGCTCAACAAATCGACTAGATAATAGACGTTGTTGCATGCGAGGTAAAATACCACCACCAATAAATACGCCACCTAAAGCACCGAATGTCAGGGCTAAGTCCCCTGCTACGCTGCCGATCCAATCACAAAATTGATTAAGTGTTGCATCACACACTTCGCATTGACCAGTGGTTGCAAGCTCGCTAATTTGTGCTGCATCTAAATTTTTTGCTTCAACACCTTTTACCGCTGCCATAGCACGATATAAATGTGCGATCCCTGGGCCCGAGAACACAGTCTCAACAGATACATGATTTAACTGCTTTTTAAGCTCAGTGATTAACAAGCGGTCTAATTCTGTCACTGCCGCAAGAGAAATATGCCCTGCTTCGCAGCTAAGAACAGCGCTGCCTTGTGATGTGCGAACTAAACACGCAGCACCAAAACCAGTGCCTGGTCCCATAACCGCAATGTTCGCATTTTCATCAGCCTGACCTGCTTTAACAGCCATATTTTGCGAATCATCTAAATACGGTGCAGCGTAAGCAAATGCAGCAAAGTCGTTGATTACTTCAAGTTGCTCGAATGAGAATTCTGCTTTTAAATCCGCAACATTAAAGTGCCAACCTAAGTTTGTTAAGTGAACTTGGCCTGCTTTAATTGGGCCTGCGACTGCTAAACATGCACGGCTTGGCTTAGGAAATGAAATTTGGCTGAAGTACTGGTTAATTGCACTTTCTAATGAGCCAAAATCAGCACTTGGGAATGTTAAATTGTGCTCGATAACAAACTGGTTAGTTTGTGCATTAAAGTCAGTGATTAAAGCGAAACGAGCGTTAGTGCCGCCGATATCGGCAACAAGAATAGGAGCAAATTCTGTGGTTGTCTGTGTGTTCATGATGTTTTCTCTATTTGTCTAAGCTGGTTGCCGCTTATTTTTCTAGTTTTCAATGGCAAAGCCACTGTGTCTGCTAAACTTTGGGTCATTACCTCAAAGAAGCTATCTTTTGTATTAAAAAAATGCTGCCCAAATGAATGGGCAGCCAAATACGTTTTGACAACAAAATGATAAAACAGTGACATTATGACACCGGTGTCAGATTGGGATCAATAAAAATTTTCATTATTTGTGCATGCATACGTATTTATTGGAAAAACCTGCGTATTAAGTATCGAAAAAGCATTTATATACGCATAAAAAATGCCTAGCTGTGTACAGAACAGCCACACACACGCCGCTTGTCACAAATAGCTTGAAAAAAATAATAAATAGCCGAAAATGGCAAATACTACTTCTGTTATTTGGTAACCATATGAAAGGTAAGGCGACATCTTTTGACATTGCACATTATGCGGGTGTGTCGCAGTCAACCGTGTCTCGCGCGCTGCGAAATAGTCCTTTGGTCAACGAAGAAACGCGTCGACGTGTTCATGAGGTAGCAAAGCAGCTCAACTATAAAGTTGATAAAAATGCCAGTAACTTAAGAACACAGCAAAGTAGCACCCTCGCCCTGTTGTTATTTGAAGATCCCACTTCGGATGAATCACAAATAAACCCTTTCTTTTTGGCAATGCTTGGCAGTATTACTAGAGCCTGTGCGAAAGAAGGCTACGACTTACTGGTGTCGTTTCAGTCGAGTAGCTCTGATTGGCAAGCCGATTACGAAGACAGCCACCGTGCAGATGGCTTAATTCTGCTTGGTTATGGTGATTACCTCGATTATCAACCTAAATTTAAAACCTTAATTGATCAACACACGAAATTTGTCTGCTGGGGTGCAAGTGTTGATAACCGCCCAGATTTAACGGTGAGCTGCGATAACTACGGCGGTGGTAAATTAGCAGCAGAACATTTACTTGCAACCGGTAGAACTGATTGTGCATTTATTGGCGATGCTTCTGATCATAGCCCGGAGTTTTTTGCCCGCTACCAAGGCTTTAAAGATGCATTTTTAGCAAAAGGCATAAAACTTAACGAACGAAAAATGGCGAATGCCATTTCGACAGAAGAATCTGGCTATCACGCGACTCGCTCTCTCATAGCAAATAACATTCGCTTTAACTCATTATTTGCCGCCAGTGACCTTATTGCTATTGGTGCTATTCGCGCATTGAAAGAAGCAAAAATAAAGGTCCCTGATGATGTGCATGTTGTTGGCTTTGATAACATTGCTGTTGCCAGCTTTGTAAACCCACCACTCACCACTGTTCAACAAGACACCACTCTTGCCGGGCAAATGTTGGTCGATAACCTGCTCAAGCTTATTCGTGGTGAAGATGTAGAGAATACCCTTTTACCACCGCGATTAATTATTCGCGGTTCGAGTGTTTAATTTTGTGGCGATAACAGCCTTGTTATCGCCTACTTCCTACTCAACCAGACACTGATTGCATTAAAATTAGTTTTTTTTCGATTTACCCAAGACTATTACTTCGAAAAAGCAGATAATTACACCTATTATGATGAAAATGCTTATCTGGCATAACGCTTTAGATGGCAACGCGCACAAAGGTGGAATTTTTTAATGGAAATTAAAGTTAATTTTCTCGACAACCTCAGACTTGAAGCCAAGTTTGATGATTTTTCAGTCATTGCAGACCAACCTATTCGCTATAAAGGTGATGGCACTGCACCAAGTCCATTCGATTACTTCTTAGCATCTTCTGCATTGTGTGCGGCTTACTTTATTAAAGTGTATTGTAATTCACGTGATATCCCGACTGACGGTATTCGTGTTGCGCAAAACAATATCGTTGACCCAGAAGACCGCTATAACCAAATTTTCCAAATTCAGGTTGAGTTACCAGAAAGCCTTTCAGAGAAAGATCGCACAGGTATTTTACGCTCTGTCGAGCGCTGTACAGTTAAACGTGTTATTCAAACTGGCCCTGAATTTAAGATCGATACTGTTGAAAGCATCGAAGCTGATGCGCAAGCAATGCTGATGGCAAAACCAAGTGATGACAGCAACACGTTTATTTTAGGTAAAGATTTACCACTTGAAGAAACCATCGCAAATATGACGGCCATCCTTGAAGAGTTAGGGATGAAAATCGAGATTTCTTCTTGGCGTAATATTGTGCCAAATGTATGGTCACTTCATATTCGTGATGCAGCTTCGCCTATGTGTTTTACTAATGGTAAAGGTGCAACGAAAGAAAGCGCACTATGCTCAGCTTTAGGTGAGTTTATTGAACGCTTAAACTGTAACTTCTTCTATAACGATCAGTTCTTAGGCGAAGACATTGCTAATAGCGAGTTTGTTCATTACCCAAATGAAAAGTGGTTTGCTCTGACTGACGATGACTCTCTACCTGAGGGTATTTTAGATGACTATACCCGTGAAATTTATAATCCAGATGGTGAGCTATGTGGCTCACACCTAATTGATACCAACTCGGGTAATAAAGAACGTGGTATTTGCTCTATTCCTTATGTACGCCACTCTGACGGTGAAACTGTTTACTTCCCATCAAACCTAATCGAAAACTTATTCTTAAGTAATGGTATGAGCGCAGGTAACAACTTTGCCGAAGCAAAAGTACAATGTTTATCTGAAATTTTTGAACGTGCTGTTAAGCGCCAGATCATTGAGCAAGAAATTGTTTTACCAGACGTACCAGAGGACGTTTTAAACAAATACCCAGGGATTGTTGCGGGTATTAATGGCCTTGAAGAACAAGGTTTCCCTGTTGTAGTAAAAGATGCCTCACTAGGCGGTCAGTTCCCAGTGATGTGCGTAACACTCATGAACCCTAAAACAGGCGGTGTATTTGCCTCTTTTGGTGCGCATCCAAGCTTTGAAGTGGCGTTAGAGCGCAGCTTAACTGAGCTATTACAAGGTAGAAGCTTTGAAGGCTTAAACGATGTGCCTAAACCGACGTTCAATAGCATGGCTGTGTCTGAGCCAGAAAACTTTGTAGAGCACTTTATTGATTCAACTGGCGTGATTTCATGGCGTTTCTTCAGTGCTAAACACGACTATGAGTTTGTTGAGTGGGATTTTTCTGGCAGCAATGAAGAAGAAACAGCGAGCTTATTCGGTATATTAGAAAGCTTAGGTAAAGAAGCTTACATTGCTGAATTCTCAGACCTTGGTACTGCATGTCGCATTTTAGTGCCTGATTTCTCAGAAGTGTATCCAGTAGAAGACTTAATTTGGGACAATACCAATAAAGCACTAAACTTCCGTGAAGATATCCTAAACCTGCATCGTTTATCAGAAGATCAACTTGCTGATCTCGTTGAGCGCTTAGAACAAAGTGAACTTGATAACTATATTGATATCATCACCTTAATCGGTATTGAGTTTGATGAAAACACTGTATGGGGTCAGTTAACGATTCTTGAGCTGAAGCTACTTATTTACCTAGCACTTGGTGATTTAGAAGCAGCAATGGAGCTTGTTGAAGCATTCTTACAGTATAACGACAATACCATTGTTGAGCGCGGCCTATTCTACCAAGCAATGCATGCAACGTTAGAAGTCGCACTGAGCGATGACCTTGAGATTGAAGATTACATTCATAGCTTCACCCGTATGTTTGGTCAAGAAACGATGGATGCAGTTGTTGGCTCAATCAACGGCGATGTAATGTTCTATGGTTTAACAGAAACCAGCATGAAGCTTGAGGGCTTAGATAGACACCTTCGTTTAATCGAAAGCTACAAAAAGCTACACACTGCTCGCGCTAAAAAAGCAGGGCTATAATCAGGTAAATCGAGCTGTAAGCAACCAACTTACAGCTCCATCCCTCTGTTTATTAAGGAAATTAATTAATATCTCAATAAAATACTTACATTTTTATATATTTGCGCTGTAAGCACCCCTACCTTGTCCAGTTCTGTTTAAACTGATAAATTTCGCTCAAGTTTCACCCTATCGATTTTTTAAATGGACTTAAAAGACTTCATTTCAGCCCCCCTTATCCTGCTTGTACTGTTTTGCTCTCACCCTTGTTTTGCAAAAATAACAATTGGTGTATCAAGCGAAAATGGCGAATCATTAAAGTACTCACGTAAACACTTTCACGGTGAATTAAAATCGGCTTATAGCTGTGTGTTCAATCACCTAGATACCGATTACGATGTTATCACTGTACCGCAAGCACGGCTTATTAAAATGTTGCAAAACAATGAAGTAGATATAGCCATGCCACTTTTATTATTACCACAGAGAGATCTATTTGCGGTTCGCTCAGCAACAATTTATCAAGTTGGATATGAACTGATAAGCCAAAGCGCAGACCCAGATTTGAGTATCGAGAATTTACGCAGGCAGGCTAACTTGAACGGTATCGTGTATAAACGCGGTACTGGGGCACGTACCTTAATGCTTAAATATTTAGGCATTGATAAAAATGAATCGCTAAGCCATGAACATCAAGTTAGTACATGGCAACAAGCCGTTGATTTCGTAGCTAAGAATAGAGCTGGTATCACAGCCCTACCGACTGTAATTGCAAAAGATATCGAGCCTCACCACTTTAATGGCGTTACGCGTATTAAAATGCCAGACCACCAATTAGGGCTATATATGTCATCACGTTTTGCCAAAAGCACTGATGCAACTGTGATCAATGATGCATCAAAAACCTGTAAAGAAGTTAGATAAACGATAGATTATTTAGTTTTAAGCTCGGCTAAACGGCTTTCAACTTGTAAACGCTCTTGCTCTGTTAGCTCGCCATAAAGCTTGGGGTATGGCCAGCCATAACCCCAACGAAAGCTGGTAGGTAAAAAAGGTGTGCCACCCACTCTGACCCCAGCAAGCATCAATACTGCAATTTCTTGCTCACCTACTTTTGCAACACACTTTTTTAAATCAATGTCAGCTTGCTCTCGTTGCTTGAAAGTACCGCCTTGCCAATATGCAAGGTCATGGGCTGTACAGCAAGCCAACCATAAGTTTTTATGTTCTAAGGTACCATCAGGAAAAGAGCTGCAACCATCTGTAGTGAAGGGTTTAAGTTCAGCACTACTGGTAATAGAAACATGAAAAAGTAACATCAAACCTAGGATAACGTTAGGATAATTTGCCACGCTCAAGACCTTAAGTAACGACTTAATACTCAACTTGGTACGCAAACCCTTCACAACTCAGCGCTTTTTGGCAATCAGTATCTGCATGTGCACTGATATAACACTGTCCATATACAATCGCATTGCCACCCCTTTGCTGTACTTTACTTTTAAGAGTATCTTGGAGTTGACTTCTAGATCCATCAATATCATCAAACGGACCAGCTTGTGGTAAATGCATATCACTTTCTAATTGGCAATAATAGCTCGAAACCTGGCCAAGAAATGTTGCTCTATAGCTCACTAATTGGCGATCTGTAAATACTTCAACATTGTGACCTCGTACTGAAGTTTCAACATCACCAAGCACATATTCACCCACGTTTGTATTTATTGCACAAGAGCACAATAAGCTAACACTCAATAAAGTAGATAAAACCCTATACATATTTGTACCTTCCCTGCATTGATTGATCGGCTTCTAACTCCGCCAAATAATAATGGCTTTTGTTAACTGAACTAAAGATAAGCAATCTTAACGTACCTATATAGGGAAATCACAATTAAATTGTAAAAAAGTGCAAAACAAAAAAACCGCCTAGATTAGTTCGGCGGCTTAATTATTTAAGTAGTTATTTAAAAGAAGCTTACTTTGCTAATGTTTCGGCTGCTTTTTCTGCAAAAAGGTTACCTAGTTTTATATAGTAATTACTTTTATAGTGCCATTTATCTTCAATGAATTCGACAGGTTCATCAAAGGCGATTAAATGAGCATTAGCATTTGATTTAACAAACTTTTTTTGAGCATCCCATACACTCTCTATATATGGCATCATGCGTGTTTCTGGTGTTTTACCAGAGTCTTCGATTCTGCCAAGAATGATTGGTAACTTTTTATTGCCAAATGTCATTTTCATATCATTCATTAGGCTTGTTAAATTAGCTAAATAAACCTTAGATGCTTGCTCATGATAGGCATCGGCCTCACCCTGCATCCAAATGATCCCTGCTGGGACTAAAGTATCTGCTTCACCATCACCGTCTATATCATTATTAGCTAACGCAGATCTTACTGTAGTTTGAAAGTTATCCCATTGGTTGATCTTGGAGTTGTCAGCATAGTTCTGCCCCCACGTACCAAAGCCAGATGCCCCAAGCGCAATAGATGAGCCACCACGCGCATATTTAATAATGGCTATTTTTTTACCCGTGAGCTCAGATAAACGTTTACCAAAACTCAATTCAGGGCCAAATCTATCAGATAAAATAATTGCATGATCTGTCGATCTTGCGCCTGTACCAAAGCCCGGCATTAAATTAGTCCAAACACCTTTGCCACCATTTAATGCATCATCAGCAACCGGGTTACCAAAAAAAAGTAACGTATTTTCAACTGGTTTTTTATACTGCGCTGGTAGGTCTTTATTAAAGCCAAATCCTTCCATATTTGATTGGCCGCCCATAAAGTAAAGCAAATAGTCATCCGCTTTACTTTGCGTACTTACTGCTAATAGAGCACATAAAGCTAGTTTTTTTAACATTATTTTTCCTTTTGCCAAAAGCAACATGCCCAATAAATATTGGGCATGTTAATTACGTTTTTACTTCAATGCGTCTTCAACAACTGGGTAATGATCCCACACATGTTTATCGCTCACTGAACGGAGTAACTTGATATATTCAGCGTGAGTCCAAGCCAGTGGTGTGGCAGAGTTTGTACCCTCACCTAGCTGATAGCCTGCTTTATTGTTGCCTACGCCATCCCAAACTTGTTCAGGTAACATCATGCCTTCATTGGCAAATGCTTCCATACCTTTTACATAGGTGTCTTTAATCACTTGTTGCTTCATCGCATCAAGGCTATTGGTTGCGTTTGCCGCAGCGATTTCATAGTGACCACGCTCACCTGTGAAAAACGGCCATACACGACCACGTTGACCAGGGGTGTTATTGCCACCTTCGGCATAGTTGTTACCTGTCACTTCATCTTCACCGTAACCATCGTTACCATAGCGACGGTAACCAGGGAATGAACCTGAGCCATCAGCAAAATTAAAGGTGTAACGCACTTGTAGGTTATCAACTAAGGTTTCGTCATCGTATTCTGGTAATGTTTTTACAATGCTTGGCGCAAGTGCATCACGAACACCATAACGTACAAGCTCTAAGAAACCACCATCAAGGATTTGCTTTTTATCAAAGCCTTCACGGCCATTATTGGCGTTAAGTGTGGTTGATGAGTTTGGATCTTTGTCTTGACCGATACGAATGAAATATTCACCATCGCTGTTTTCAGACTTAAGGTTACCTTGAGTCGTAAACATGGTGCTTTCAATTTCACTATTGTAGGTTTTAGCCGTTGCTAAGTAACGCTCTGCATTTTTAGTGTCACCTGCTTTTTTAGCAATATCAGCAGCTGTCACAAGGCCTGCAACAACCGCAGCCGTTGTTGAAGGAGAGAAACCATTTTGTTCTTCCCAACGCTCTTGTTGCGTAGCAGGCGGTGTAATTTGAGTGTCATTCCAAAGAATTTTCGCAAGACCACCATCAACTAAGAAATCAGCAGCTGGTTTTAACATTTTGCCATACCAATCTGTCAGCTCTTGATCGCTAAGTACGCCAGCTTGATGTAGTTTCCACGCTAACATAATTGGCATTGCTGTTTGGTCAAGCTGAACTCCTACCCACTCAAGCTCACCATCAACATGCGTCTTTTGTAAGAACCAACCCGTATCACCACCATTGCCAGGTGTGTTATCTGTTACTTGTACTTTTTCTAGATATTCAAACGCCGTTTTAGCGGTACGTGTATCACCCATGGCCATAAATGCCATTGCTACTTGATAGAAATCACGTACCCAAACCGCTTTATAACCGGTAGAACCTGTTTTAGCTGATACTGTTTCACCCCAAGGGTTAGACAGTGACGCAATTAAAGCACCGGCATGAGTTTTATCTTCTTGCGCTTTCAACACCATGGCGCTTGTATAGAGCAGCTTACCATTATCTGCGGTGCTGTTAGTTAATGTGCTCAAAGGTTCAAGGCTTGCTAAGTAGTCTTGCCAACCAATTGCAGCACCTTCACCGTTATATGCTGCAAGCACTTTTTGGTAACCTTGGTTTAAACTTGCTTGGCCTTCTTTTAAGCTTGCAGCTTCAGAGTTACCAAAGCTTAACGCTAAATCAAAGGTGGTGTTTTTTGATACTTCACCAAGCTCTGCAAGTAAGCTTACATTACCCGACTTATCACCAGTATTTTGGTAAATCGTTGAGAGTGATTGCGATGTTTTTAACTCTTTTAAGCCATCACTTACACCCGTAAAGCCAACGCTTGCTTGCTTAAATGGTTTAGCGGCTTGTAAAGATAAAAAGCTATCATCTTGCCAAGCAACTAGACCCTTATCAGTCACTTTTGCAAAATCATCTAAGCCGTTGTTATCAATGTAAGGGTTTACATTAACGTAGGCTTTTACACCTTCAAGATCGGTATTAAATACGCTACGAACAAACAATGTTTGCCCGTTAGGATCTGTAAAGATGTGTTTTTCTAGGGTGAAACGGCCTTGTTTATCTTTACTTACCACTTTGTACGCAAGCGATAATGGGCGACCAGCGTCGTCTTTGTATAAATAATCAATGCTTACATCAAGATCATCGCTCTCTGTAACGGTAAAGTCTTTACCGACTACAACAAACTGCATATCTTTGATTTGCGCCTGGTGAATTAAACCAAACATAGTTTCTGTGATCATGCCTTTCGCGATTGAGAACCATACTTTTGATACTTTGCCAGTAGCAGCTGCATCGCTATAGTGGCCGTCTTGGTATTGCTCGTAAGAGGTACCAATACCCGTTTTACCTGAGTAAGCCCAAAAAGGCTCAACACCCGGAGCTCCTGGCGCAGACACTTGCTCAACTGCTGTATTAACTGATTGCTCTGAACTACAAGCTGTTAAACCTAACGCTAACAAGCTTGCCGTAATAAGATTAAATTTTTTCATTGTGTGTCCTTATTATTGTTGCTTAACGCGCAGTACAGCGACTGCTGCTAGTACGAATGACACTGCACCAAGCACTAACGCATAAATCGGTTGATTATCAAAAAAGTGGCGTAAAATTAGGCCTAATACGCTTGCCGCTAAAAGCTGCGGAATAACAATAAAGAAGTTAAAGATACCCATGTACACACCCATTTTCTTACTTGGTACTGAGGTACTTAACATTGCGTATGGCAAAGATAGAATTGACGCCCAAGCAAAACCTACCCCAATCATCGGCCAGATAAGTAAACTTGGATCTTTGATAATAATGAAGCTGACCAGACCCAATGCACCTAGCACTAGATTGATAGCATGGGCCATTTTTAGCCCCACCTTTTTAACGATAACCGGAATACACATTGCAGCAATGGCAGCAAAACCATTGTAAGCGGCAAATAACACACCAACCCAATCAGCGCCGTTGTTATAAGCAAGTGAGCTTGTGTCACTGCTGCCATAGTGGAAACTGGTTACTGCCGACGTGGTATAAATCCACATTGCAAATAATGAGAACCAGCTAAAAAATTGTACCCAAGCCAATTGCTTCATTGCCTCAGGCATTGTGAATACATCATTCACAACTTGGTAAAAACCACCATTGGTTGCGTTTTTAGCCTTTAAAGCCCCTGCAATAAATTGAATAACACCAAAACTAATCAAGCCGCCAGCAAGTAAATAAAGCTCTTTTTCAAGCGATAAACCCGTAACAATACCAAGCACGACAAGACCAAGAACCGTAAAGATTACCGCGCCTTTATTAAAGTTTACATCACTTTGAATATCACTTGCGTCATCACTTTGCTCTTGCTCATGAAAGCTTTCAAGCTCTTCTGGCGAATACTCTTTAGTTGTAAATACAGTCCAAAGAACAGCAATAACAAGTACAACTGCACCAAAATAAAACGAGAATTTTACAGAATCTGGGATTTGCCCAGCAGGTGCTGTATTAGCAATATCGAACCAGTTAGTCATCATCCAAGGTAACGCAGACGCGACAACCGCACCAACACCAATGAAGAAGCTTTGCATTGCATAACCCGTTGCGCGTTGTTTTTTCGGTAGGTTATCACTGACAAGAGCACGGAATGGCTCCATAGTCACGTTAATTGACGCATCCATGATCCATAACATACCCGCCGCAATCCACAGGCTTGGTGAGTTAGGCATAATGAACAACGATAACGTCGTTAAAATAGCCCCATAGAAAAAGAACGGACGACGACGACCTAACTTATTCCATGTTTTATCACTCCAATAACCGATGATCGGTTGTACAATAAGACCAGTTAATGGCGCTGCAACCCAAAGGATTGGAATATCATCAACATTGGCACCTAGGGTTTGAAAAATACGGCTTACATTACCGTTTTGTAATGCAAATCCAAATTGGATACCTAGGAATCCAAAACACATATTCCATATTTGCCAAAAGCTTAGCGTTGGTTTGTTATTATTCATAGTCAGCCTTTAAGGTAAATACTGCACTGCTTAAGCCGTTCAGTTGTAATTGAATTGGCGCCTTTGTTGAAGCCTCAGGAATCACAATGTCTGCATGATTTTCGAGGTTATCAGTTAACGTTAAACCACTGTGGTTAAGCTTAGGTAACAACGTTTGGTTAAGAGTAAGCTCAACATTTTGTGGGTTTTCTGAAAAGTTACTTACTACAAGCACCAGTTGTTGACCTAGCTTACGCGTAAAGGCAATCACTTGCTCTGAGCCTGTCAATTCAACCGCTTGCATGTCACCACCAACAATGGCAGGAAGTGTGTTTAACGACATTAACTTGGTGTAGTAAGCGCGAAGATCAGCTTGCTGCTTTGAAAGCGCACCGCCATCGAATTTACCATTATTCATCCATGCTTGATGCGCAGGTACACCCATATAATCGAAAATGCTGGTACGCGTTGGGTCCCCAAAACCACCGTCCTCAGAGCCATCTTCACCGACAGCTTGACCAAAATAAAGTAAGGTTGGCGAGCGCGACATCAATGTAGATACCACCATCGCTGGCTTACCTTTTTCACTACTACCAGCGAAATCTGGGCTAGCAATACGTTGCTCATCATGGTTTTCTAAAAAGTGCAGCATGTGCTCTTCAATATCCGCCACTTGGCTTTGGATATCGAAAATAGTATCCGCTGATTGCTTGCCTTGCATCACAGCTTTAACCGTGTCGTAAAATCCGACTTTGTCGTAAAGGTAATCCATCTTACCTTGCTGGATATAAGGGCGATAAAGCGTTGGGTTATATACCTCAGCCAAAATAAAGGCATCGCTTTTTTGCATCTTGATTGATGAGTTCAAAAAGCTCCAAAACTCAACAGGCACCATTTCTGCCATGTCATAACGGAAACCATCGACACCTTTATCTAACCAATAAAGCGCGATATCGCGGAATTTATACCAGCTATTTGGTAAGTCTTTATCTTGCCAAAATGCGTAGTGCGCACGGTAATCTTTATCAGCGTAATCATCCGGTAGTGTTGGGAAGTCGTAGCTGCCATCTGGTTTCACACCGTAATTGATTTTAACTGTTTCGTACCAATCATTGATGTCAGGTTTAGCAGCGCGTGCCCCATTACCCGTCCATTTTGCTGGGGTTTCGGCAAACTGATTATCAGCAAGAGGATGCGGGTTACCACCTAACACTTGGTAGCTATCGCTGGTAGGAACTTGAAATGACTGCCCTGTTACATAGTAAAAGTTATTATCGCGAGCATAGGTTTTCGTCGTGTCATCATCAGCACCAAAATCCTTTACGCCTTCAGGCTTGGCGACCGACTCATAGTTACGCGCTACGTGGTTTGGCACAATATCAATAACAACTTTCATACCGTGCTCATGAGTACGATTGATTAGCTCTACAAACTCCTCTAAGCGGCGCTCAGGGTTAATTGCTAAATCAGGATTAACATCATAATAATCCTTCACAGCATAAGGCGAGCCTGCACGGCCTTTGACAACATCAGGATCATCTTGTGACAAACCGTATTCGGTATAGTCAGTTACTAAAGCATGACGCGGTACACCAGTGTACCAAACATGCGTTGTACCTAGCTCTTTAATGCCTTGTAGTGCAGCATCATTAAAATCAGCGAATTTACCTACCCCATTTTCTTCTAATGTGCCCCACGGTTTATTAGTGGTGTTAGTGTTACCAAATAATCGAGTGAATACTTGGTATACCACAGGCTTAGAGATAGCTGCTTGGCTAGATTCTGATTGCTGCTGTTGCGTGTTCTGCTGTACTGGCGCATCGTTACCACAGGCAGTTAAACCTAAAACCGAAGCCACTACTAACGCAGTTAGTTTGTATGTTGTCATCATTACTTCATTTTTCTGTAAATATCAGTTCATACTAATGTTAAGGGCTGCATACGGACAGTAAATGCATACGTATTCAGCCTATTAGTTGCAATTATTCAAGCTCGATTAAGCGTGCTTGCATAGCTTTTAAGCGGATTGGCGATGCAAGATCAACGCGTTTTTCGCTGATTAAATCACGTCCTTTATTATTGCCTTTCAGCACTTCTTGCATGTAGCTTAAATCCCAATCAATGGCTTGTTGGTTTTTGTTAAGAACAACCAATACAGTTTGGCCATTGTGCTCTCTCACATAGCTGTAAACGCCTTGCTTTGGTGAAAAATGCATTAAACGACCTTCGCTTAACGCTGGTTTTTCTTGGCGCAGCTTAAGCAGTTTTTTCATGCTAGCTAACATCTCTTGCTGATCAGCTGAAAGCCCCTCACCTGTGAAGGCATTTGCTTTTTGACCTTTAAACCCACCTGGGAAGTCAATACGAATATCACCGTGATCATTACTAGGTGTGTTATCGAGCAGCAGCTCAGTGCCGTAATAAATTTGTGGAATACCGCGAGTTGTTAACAGCAGCGTCATGGCTAATTTAGTTTTTGCGAGGTCTTGACCCAGCTCAGTGTAAACACGGCTCATGTCATGGTTATCTGCAAACACTAAAATGTTATCTGTATCAGCATATAAAAAGTCATTCGCCAGCGATTGATATACTTTTACCCACCCAGTATTCCAGCTTTCTTCTTCATTAATTGCTTGGATTAATGCCTCTTGTAATGAAAAGTCCATCACACTTGGTAAATCAGAGGTATAACCATCTTGATTGACTTTACCGCGCTGCCAATAAGAAGCAATTGCTGGGTTAGTTGTCCACTCTTCACCGACAATATTAAAGTTTGGATACTCGGTCATAATCGCTTTAGTCCAATCGGCTAAAAATGCTTTATCTGAGTATGAATAGGTATCAACACGAATGCCGCTTAAGTTGGCGTATTCAATCCACCAAATGGCATTTTGAATCAAATACGTTGATAGTAACGGCTGGCGCTGATTTAAATCAGGCATCGACTCAACAAACCAACCATCGTTAAATTGACGTTTGTCGTATTGGCTTGCGTGAGGGTCTTGGATTGTTTGTCTGGCGTGACTGGTTGCATTTTTACCGTTTTCAAACTTGCCATCAAAGTTAACCCAATCAGCTGTTGGCATGTCACTCATCCACTGATGTGATGAACCAAAGTGATTAAGTACCATGTCCATCACTAAGCCGATACCATGCTCTTTCGCTTCTGCAGATAAGGTTTTATAAAGCGCATTGCTACCCATGCGCGGATCAACTTTGTAAAAGTCAGTAATAGCGTAGCCATGATATGAATAGTTTGGCATATCATTTTCAAGTACAGGTGTTAACCAAAGTTGCGTCACACCTAAGTCCTCAAGATAATCTAGGCTATTGATAACACCTTGAATATCACCACCATGTCGACCTCCTTTAAAACTTGGGTTTGCTGGCTCTTGCATTCCAGCAACGGTGTCATTGTTTGGGTCACCATTTACAAAGCGATCAGGATTGATTAAATAAAGCGTATCTCTATTTGTAAAGCCATGACGATTGGCACTTTGCTTATCACGGGCATTTAATGGGTAAGTAAATTCTGTGCCATCTTTAGCTTTAAAAGTCAGTGTTCCCGCCTTTGCATTATCGCTAATGGTTAAATCTAAAAACGCGTAATTAGGGTTATTCGTTGTTGTCACCCCTTTAAACTCAACGCCTTTGTAAGGCATCATTTGCCACGTTTTGTTAGCAATATTGTTATCGTAAAGCATGACTTGTAATGAGTCATTTTGCATCTCTACCCACCAGTTTTCTGGTGACGCAGTAATAGCAAAACTTGCTGTTGAGTTAAAAAGTGTAAATGCGGTCGTTAGCGCTAAAAATGATTGTGTTTTTTTCATAATTAATTTTGTACTTTTTCTAAGAATTGACTGTGGCTCGGCAGCTGCTCGACAGTGCTATTAATCAAGGTTTTTAAATTACTAAATAGCTCATTTAATTGCTCATCTGATAACGCATCAGTTAATGGATGGTGATCTTCTGCAATAAGCCCTTGCCCTATCATCACTTGCTGCCATGCAACTTCGGCGAATAGCTCATCGTCTTCTCTAATGAGTTTGCCACTGGTTTTAAATAGCTCAATTTTCTTTTTAAGACTGCTTGGAATATCCATGCCTTTACAAAAACGCCAAAACGCACTGTCATCACGCTCAGTAATCTTGTAATGAAGAATAATAAAGTCACGAATTCGCTCAAATTCTGTTTTACTTTGTTGATTAAATTCATCCACAAGGCTTTGTTTAATACCTTGATGAGGAAAAAACTTAATTAAACGAATAGCTGCACTTTGAATTAAATGAATACTGGTCGATTCTAATGGCTCTAAAAATCCGCTCGATAAGCCAACTGATACTACATTTTTATGCCACTGTTTTAAGCGACGACCTGTTTTAAACTTAATAACGCGGGGCTCTGTCAGTGGTTTAGCAGGTAGGTTTTCTAAGAGCTGTTGCTTTGCCGCTTCATCTGATAAGAAACGAGAAGAATATACAATGCCGTTTCCTACACGATGCTGTAATGGTATTTGCCACTGCCAGCCTGAGTCTCTTGCAATTGAACGTGTATAAGGAATTGCATCAGCAGCTGATTCACTTTGCACCGCAATCGCACTATCACATGGTAACCAATGTGACCAATCTTCAAAGCCAGTATTAAGAGTTTGTTCTATCAATAAAGCACGTAAACCGGTGCAATCAATAAATAAGTCGCCATCAATATGCTCGCCATTTGTAAGCAGCAAAGAGCGAATATGCCCGCTCTGATGACATTGATTAACCGATTCAATTTTGCCTTCAATGCGATTTACTCCCCGTGATTGCGCTAATCCTTTTAAGAATTCGCCATATCGAGTGGCATCAAAATGGTAAGCATAATGTAAGCCCGCTAACTGGGTGTTAGGAATGTGTTTAAGGTGGGCAAACTTATGTGCTTTGGCAGCTTGATAGTTAAGTGAAAAATCCCAAAAGTCAGGTGCATTGTTAGCTTGATGTGCTTTTAACCAAAAATGGTAAAATTCACAAAACGGAAAATCTTTACCTATCTCACCAAAGGCATGCATGTAGCGGTGGCCTTGGCTGCGCCAATTCTCAAACTCGATACCGAGTTTAATCGTTGCACCAGTAGCCTTAATAAATTCTTTTTCAGAAATGCCAAGCGCACCATTTAGATGCAAAATAGGTGGAATGCTCGCTTCACCTACACCAATAGTGCCAATTTCTGCTGACTCAACCAAGGTGATCTCAATCACTTTACCCAGCACTTTATTAAGTAACGCAGCGGTTATCCACCCTGCTGTGCCACCACCGGCAATCACTACCTTGGTTATTTTTTTTGATTCCATAGTACACCTAACACTAAATTTAATTCATTGAGTGTAGCTCACTGATATAAAAAAGCCCTTGTAAAACAAATCACAAGGGCAATTTTCTATCGCTGTTTTAGCAATTACAGCTTGTAGCTGAAGCCTAACAGGAATGTACGACCGTAGTCTTGGTAATCACGTACTTGAAGTGAGTTATCACCTTGTAGTGAAGTGAACGGCTCTTCTGTGATGTTCTGTACTTGGAAAGTTACAGATAAACCGTCAAGGCTTTCTACACCGCCTTCGCTAAAGTCATAACCAATTTGAGCATCCCAAATTGTTTCGCCTTTAATGTCAACTTGTGTAGTCGCAAAACCTAGACCGTATACGTCACCTTTAAAGTCGCTACGTTTACGCATGCTTGTACGTGCTTGGAAACCGTTACGCTCAAAGTAAACTGTTAAGCTATCGATTTGGTCAGATAGACCAGGAAGCTCATAATCGTTACCATTTTGGTCAGTAATATCTTGCTCAACAGCAGTGTGGCTTGCAATTAAACCAAAACCATCAAGTGATTCACTAAACATAGTGAATGGTAGTGTTAATGAAAGCTCATAACCCCATAGGTCACCAGAGCCACCATTTACTTTACCAGAACCCGTACCTGTTGAAGTTGCAGGGATCTCACCAGTCGATGGGTCAGCTACGCCGCTCATGTCGATTTCGTAAGAACCATCGAAAATCCACTGAGTGATATCTTTATAGAATACAGCAGCTGCAAAGTAACCTTCTTCATGGAAGTAGTTTTCATAGCTTAAATCAAAACCTGTTGCTTCTTTAGGCTCAAGTTCTGGGTTACCGCCTGATACACTCCAGTAGTTACCATTGTTATCTGGTTGCTGGTTGTAAGACGCATTAACTGACGCGTTCATTTCGTCTAAGCGAGCACGAGAAATCGTTTTCGCTGCACCAAAACGAACAGTTTGCTCTTCATCAATGGCAAACGATAAGTTGATGCTTGGTAAGAAATGGCTGTAGTCATGGCTTACATCTGTTGGAGATACAACAACTAAACCATCCACTGTGTTAGCAGCATAGCCCTGTGAAGACTGTTCAGTTTTCACATAACGAACACCAACGTTACCTGTTACAGGAATTGAACCAATTTCAGCATTAATATCAGCTTGCGCAAAGAACGCTGTCACTTCTTCTTGTACAGTCCAAGACTGTGTCTTGTGTTTTGAATCAGTTAAGCTTTCTTGAAGAAGGTTATAATAACCATCGTTTACTAGACCGTTTGTATCGTAAGCAACCATGTTGCCCATACCAATGAAGTCAAGGCTCGCTGTGCCTAAACGGTATTGCTCAGGGATTGATAACATACCCGGGTTAGATAATGAGAAATCTTTTAATGTCATGAAGTAACCTTCAGACACTTTGCTCTTCTCACGGTCACGGTAAGACATACCAAATGACACACGGCTGATATAAGCGTTATCAAGCACTTTGCTTGCAGCAAGTTTCAATGTGCTTAGTTCATCATTGATTTCTGGTGCATTGATAAAGCCATCTTGTGCTGTGTTTTGATACTCAGTACCTGTTAAGCCGTATTTATCGTTAAGAGCAGCACTCGCACCCCATGATAATGGACCACCAAGTTGAATTAGGTCGTAATCACTGTAATCAAGGTTGTGGCTGAATTGCGCGCCTGTGTTACCACCGTCAAATTCATAACCAATTGTGTCAGCAACACCATTTGCATCACCACGGCCTGTACCTGAGTAGCTTTCGATACTCCAGATTTGACGTTCAACTTCAGAGCGGCTTACATCAAATTCTACTGACCAATCATCGCTGATGTCATATTTTGCATTGAAACCGAACTGAGTTAGCTCAGCGTTACGTTCTTCGTAGTCATTACGAACAACAACACGTTGTCCTTCTGTTACTGCGCTTGTGATAAAACCAGAGTCAGCATCAACTACTGCTGAGCTTGGGTCGATTGAACCTTGGCCCCAAGCAAATGGTACTTCAATACCACGTAAGATTTTCTCATCAGAGAAATCTACATATAAAGCATCAAATGTCATGTTTAGACGGTCATTCGGCGCAGCTTCAATTACTAGCATTGCTGAATCACGCTCAAGAGTCGATGAACGAACGAATGGTTTAGCACCACCTAAAATTGAATAAGTATTACCGTCATCACCAGTAAATTCAGGGTAACCCCAAGAGTTCCAACGTTTTTCTTGGTTTGGAGAGCTCATTGTGTTGTAAGCAAATGCAACACCGATAGTGTCATCAGCAAATTGATCAATGTATGAGAACGTACCACGGAAACCGCTATCGTCACCGTCTGGGTTTAATTTATCAAAACCCGTTTGCTCGTATTGACCGTTGAACATGATAACTTGTTCACCTTTACTTAAAGGTTTAACAGTTTGCATGTCGATAACACCCGCGATACCTTCAGCATCAATGCCTGCGCTTGGTGTTTTATATACCGTTACGCCACTCATAATTTCTGATGGGTAAAGGTCAAATTCAACGCCACGGTTGTCGCCGATTGATACTTGCTCACGACCGTTGAATGTTGTTGCACTTTCGTTTTCACTGAAACCACGAACACTTACACGGCTAGCTCGACCGTCTAGACGTTGTGCTGTTAAACCAGGAAGGCGTGCGATTGATTCTGCAATTGATGAATCAGGTAATTTACCGATATCTTCTGCTGAGATTGATTCAACGACTTCAGGCGTGAAGCGTTTAGTATTAATAGATTCTACAACACTGCCACGAAAACCTTTTACTTCGATAACTTCAACGTTATCGTTTTTTGCTTTTTGGTCTTCTTCTGCAGCATACGCTACAAAGCTATTTAAACCTGCGGCTGTTAAAGCCAGAGTTAATATACTTGGTTTGAACATAGACATGATGTTTTCCCATTACCCAAATTGTAATGCCAACGTGTTGCAGTTATTCATTTACATAATAGCTGTAATTCGCTGACTGATTTTGTTGTCGAATTGAATATTAACGCTCTGATTATTTTCTTAACAAATTTATGCATACGTATTCAGCGTAGTCGAACATTACAAAAATTAACAACATCTTTACAAAAGCACCAACTAAGCAATTGAATATAAATGATTTATCAAATTTTCAGTGTAAATTAATAGTAATGAAACAATTTCGCTATATTTTTGCTCCCATTTTGGCTACATAGATAGGTGCTAAGTCATTTATCTCGGTATATTGGCGACTTAACGCAACAGCAATAGGTACAAGGCTATACCAATGATAATTGGTCTTACCAATAACGGCGTTGCACCATTGTGGTGTAAGCCAGCTATATTATGCACCAAGCTGGCATTTTGCATTGTAATGCGACGGCTATATTGCTAATTGGTAAATTTTAAGATGCTAAATTCGTGTTGTTTAATTTTAAATCAAGCTAATAAATTTTACTGAGGTCAACGATGAATTTGGCGTGCATACGTATGCAGAGTTTTTACAGTATCTCACCCTTCACGTATGCTTTTGACATTCCGGCAACATATACAGTAGTGGTTGCCTAACAGTTTACACACACTGAGTGTCACGATGGAGAAAAACATGGCTCAAAAGCAGTGGTATAAAGGTGCGGTTATTTATCAAGTTTATCCGCGCAGTTTCCAAGACACCAATGGCGATGGCATTGGTGATATCAAAGGTATCATTGATCGCATTGATTATATTAAAAGCCTAGGTGTTGATGCTATTTGGGTTTCACCTTTCTTTAAATCACCAATGAAAGACTTTGGTTATGACATCAGTGACTATCGTGATATCGACCCATTGTTTGGTAATCTTGATGATTTTGATGAACTTATCGCGCAAGCGCACCAACGTGATATCAAGATCATTATTGATCAGGTATTGAGCCATACCTCAGATCAACATCAATGGTTCCTTGATAGCCGTGAAGACAAAACCAACGACAAAGCCGATTGGTACGTGTGGGCAGATGCTAAACCAGACGGTACACAACCAAATAACTGGTTATCTATTTTTGGTGGCCCTGCATGGCAATGGGAACCGCGCCGTGGTCAATATTACTTACATAACTTCTTTGCTGAGCAGCCAGATTTAAACTTCCATAATCCTGAAGTTCGCAAAGCTGTATTAGACAATGTTGAGTTTTGGCTTAAAAAAGGCGTTGATGGCTTCCGTTTAGATGCAATTAACTTTTGCTATCACGATGCCCAATTACGTGATAATCCTGCTAAGCCACCTGAAAAGCGTCAAGGCCGTGGCTTTAGCGAAGACAATCCATATGCGTTCCAGTATCACTACTACAATAATACGCAACCTGAGAACCTGAGTTTTATGCAGGACATTCGTGCCCTACTAAACAAGTACCCTGGCACAGTTGCATTAGGTGAGATTTCATCTGAAGATTCACTTGCAACCATGGCTGAGTACACATCAGGTGGTGACAAACTTCACATGGGTTATAGCTTCGAGCTACTGACTAACGACTATAGCGCTGAATATATTCGTACAACAGTGAGTACTCTTGAGCAACGCATGACTGAAGGCTGGCCATGTTGGGCATTCAGTAACCACGACGTAGAGCGTGTTGCTAGCCGCTGGAGTAAAGAGAACACTATCAATCCGCAGCAATGTAAAATGCTTACAGCCCTGTTAGCGTCTTTACGTGGCAGCGTGTGTATGTACCAAGGTGAAGAGCTTGGTTTAGGTGAAGCTGAAGTCGCATTTGAAGACTTACAAGACCCATACGGCATTACATTCTGGCCAAACTTTAAAGGCCGTGACGGTTGTCGTACACCAATGCCATGGGATGCAACGGATCCTGAACAAGCAGGTTTCTCTACAGTAAAACCTTGGTTACCTGTAGGCGATGCACACAAAGCCGTTGCTGTTAGCGCACAAGATCAAGATAAAGATTCAATCCTGAATGCGTATCGTGAGTTTATGGCATGGCGTAAAGATAAAGACGTACTGCTTGAAGGCGATATTGAGTTTTTGAACACGCAAGAGCCAGTGCTTGCTTTTTATAGAACACTTGGCGACGTTAAAATGCTTTGCGCTTTCAATTTAAGTGCTGATACTAGCGAGCTAACACTCTCTGATTCTGTGTCTTCACAGCATACTGAGATTTCTCATCACACAGCTGATTTAAACAATAATACAGTCACTCTGCCCGGGTTCGGTTGTTTTTATGCAACCCTGAATTAATCATCAGTTGTTAAAAACCAAGCCCTGCAATGCAGGGCTTTTTTATGACTAATCGTGGTATTAGTGGTTCATGGTTTTACTATTAATGTAATCTGTTAGTGCAAATAACACGCCCGACACCACAAACGTGACATGTATTAACACCTTCCAGAGTAGCTCATCTGTTGAATGGTTGTTTGAGCTAATAAACACTTTTAAAAGCTCCACAGCCGATATTGCGACAATAGCGCTTATTAATTTCATCTTAAGGCCTGAGAAACCAACCTTCCCCATCCACACCGGTCTATCTTCGTGGTTTTCTATATTCAACTTTGAAACAAAGTTTTCGTAACCACTAAAAATAATGATCAGCAAGAGCCCAGCTAAAAGCGCAGTATCAACCAAGGTTAAAATGCCAACCAAAAGCTCTTGATTTGACGCAATAAACGTATTTAAGGCCATGCTGTACAAGTATTTAAAAAACTTTAGCAGCAGTAATACCACAGCGACTAATAAGCCAATAAAGAATGGTGCTAATAACCAACGCGAACGAAAAATAAAACTCTCAACAATTTGCTCTAGCTTGGTTGGTACTTTCTTTATTTTTGAATGAGTCACTTGTTCAGACATAACTAAAATCTCTTTCCTTTAAAATTAACGAGATAATACGTGGAAACAAAACGCTTTTACCAGCATTGTAGGCTAAAACAACGCTGATTTTTTGCTTATCTTTACGATAAAAAAATTTCGTTATCTTTTTTAGAGATTTAGTTTATAAATTCACTCAAGCAAAGTGAGATACACATTGCGCACCATTACTGTGCAATTTAGCCGGTAATAATTAATTTTGTTGATTAGGAATAATTAAATGAAAAAAGCATTGCTAGCACTAATTTTGGCACCTGTTTTAAGTGTGTCTGCAACAAATGCAATCGCTAACGAAGCACCTGAAGCATCAGCTGAAATGATCAAAGAATACACTGAAATGTGTTTAAACTGGGCGAAAGATGATGACATCAGCAACGAAGAATTAAAGCCATACGTTTTAAAATGTGTAAACGATGAGCTTGAAGCTGAAGGCTATAAAAAAGTAACAGACGTACAAATCTAATTAGACGTTTGAAAGAATAAGAAAAAACCGGAATGACACAATGATGTGCGCTCCGGTTTTTTATTTTAATGGCTATTAAAATCTGCCACAGCACTTAATAAAAATAATAACGAACCTATCATGAATAACACCACACCGACTGTGGCGTACTCTATAAATGAAGGTAAAAATAAAGTAATGCCGAAGAAAAACGCACATGCTTATGTGATATTGACTAACGCGTTGACCTTAGGGGGCAAGTGTAAACTTCATATTCCTTTCCTCATTCTGTTAATTCAGGGATAAAGTGAAACGCTTTAACTATACGATTCCAGCTGTTTATCTCTAATACAACCGTCGTTAGGGCCACGATATCTTTTTCGCTAAAGATAGCCGACACTTGATTGTACACATCATTTTCAACATGCTTATCAATAATATTTGTTAATGACTCAGCCCAGGCGAGTGCAGCTACTTCTTCTTGTGAGAATACTGGTACTTCTCGCCACGCTGCCAGTACATCTAGTCGCTGTTGACGTTCATCATGGCTTCTGAGCTCTGCTGAGTGCATATGCTGACAAAAACCACAGCCATTAATTTGCGATACTCTGAGTCTGACTAAATCAGCGAGCTTCGCGGTTATATTTGTACCTTCTGGCAGTGTGCTCAGCCCTGTTAAGTGCTTAACGAGGCCAGGGTTAAGTGAATATACTTGCTGTTGTGATAAACGTGTTTGCATTTTAAATCTCCTGTCTTGATGTTGATGACACAATAACAACAGCCTAAAAGCAAAGATTGGTAAAAAACGACATTCGCAGGAGATAAAAACAAAAAAGGGATTGCAACTGCAATCCCTTTCGATATGAAGGTAAATTTACTTCTTAGCCGGGGCTTTTTTCTTAGCTGGCGCTTTCTTTTTACTCTCTTCTACCCACTTACCACTTTGATAGTGAGCGGTCCAACCTGTCGCTTTGCCATCAACTTCACTCATTACATACTGCTCTTTATTTTTGCGGCTGTAACGAACAATTGATGGGTTGCCATCAGGATCTTGTGTTGGCGCATCAGCTAGATAATAAAACTTTTCAGAGATACGGTCTTTAAATCGCTTCAGCTCTTCCACTTTAGGTGCGCGTGTCTCACGTGATTTAGGGAAGGTATTTGCCGCTAAGAAAATACCTGACGCACCATCACGCAGTACAAAATATGCCTCTGACTTTTCACACTCAAGTTCTGGTAAATGAACTGGGTCTTCTTTTGGCGGCGCTGCTTCACCGTTTTTAAGTAATTTACGTGTATTTTTACATTCTTCATTACTACAGCCGAAGTACTTGCCAAAACGACCTGATTTTAACTGCATATCTGAACCGCATTTATCACATTCGATAATTGGGCCGTCGTAACCTTTAATTTTAAAGGTACCTTGTTCAACGATATAACCCTTACATGCTGGGTTATTACCACACACATGCAATTTACGCGTTTCGTCAATTAAGTATGAATCCATTGCCGTTTCACAGATTGGACAACGCTTCATTTGCATCAATGATTCTGTTTCAACATCTTCAACATCGGCAGCAATCGCTTCATCACCAGGCACCAAATTCATGGTTGTTGTACAACGCTCTTTAGGTGGTAAGTTATACCCCGTACAACCTAAGAACACACCCGTTGAGGCGGTACGAATACCCATTTTACGGCCACAGGTTGGACAGTCGATATCTGTCTCAACCATTTGGTTTTGACGCATCCCCCCTTGCTCTTCATCACCTGAAGCAATTTCCAGCTGAGTTGAAAAGTCTGCATAAAATTTATCGAGTACTTGTGTCCATACGCGCTCACCTTCTGCGATATCATCCAGACGACCTTCCATCTTAGCGGTAAAATCAAAGTTCATCAGATCTTCAAAGTTTTCGACTAAGCGGTCTGTAACAATCTCACCCATTTTTTCAGCGAAGAAACGGCGATTTTCAACGCGTACATAACCACGGTCTTGAATCGTTGAAATGATTGATGCATACGTAGAAGGGCGACCAATACCACGTTTTTCTAATTCTTTAACTAAGCTTGCTTCACTAAAACGTGCAGGTGGCTTTGTAAAGTGCTGTTTAGGGTCTAACTCCACTAATGTGAGTACTTCACCCTCTTTAACCGCAGGCAGCGACTGGTCTTCTTCATTCTTTTTACGAACAGCTGGCTGAACTTTTGTCCAACCATCAAAGCGAAGTACACGACCTTTTGCTTTTAACTGATAATCACCTGCGCCTACCGTTAATGTGGTTAGGTCATATTCAGCTGGTACCATTTGGCAAGCAACAAACTGACGCCAAATAAGTTCATACAGTTTTTTAGCATCCGCTTCAACGCCGTCTAAATGACCAGACAGCACGGTAACGCTTGAAGGACGAATCGCTTCGTGCGCCTCTTGCGCATTGCCTTTAGAGCTATAACTAATTGGGGCTTTTGGTAAATACTTTTCACCAAATTGCTCTGTCACGTAATCACGACACATTTCAACAGCATCTTTCGATAGGTTTGTTGAGTCGGTACGCATATAAGTAATGTGACCCGCTTCATATAAGCGTTGTGCCAACATCATGGTCTTCTTAACACCATAACCTAGGCGTGTACTTGCTGCCTGTTGCATGGTTGAGGTAATAAATGGTGCACTTGGTTTACTTTTACTTGGCTTTTCTTCAACGCTAATGACCTTGTACTGGGCTTTTTCAAGTTCATTAACGGCAGACATTGCCTGTGCTTCATTTACAGGCTTAAAAGCCTTATCAGCGTGTTTAGTCACTTCTAAGCGAAGTGCAGCTTCGCTATTTTTTACATCGGCATGCACATCCCAAAACTCTTCTGGAATAAATGCTTTAATTTCACGCTCTCGCTCAACAAGCAAACGCACTGCTACCGATTGCACGCGACCTGCTGATAAACCACGCGCAACTTTAGCCCACAGTAATGGCGACACCATAAAGCCCACTACACGGTCAAGGAAACGACGCGCTTGCTGTGCGTAGACCATGTCAGTGTTTAGTTCACCCGGTGTTTCGAATGCCTGTTGAATTGCATTTTTAGTTATTTCGTTAAAAACAACTCGCTTATACTTTTCAGGCTCGCCACCGATAATTTGTTCGAGGTGCCATGCAATCGCTTCCCCTTCTCTATCCAAATCGGTTGCGAGATAGATTTTATCGGCGTTTTCAGCAAGTTTTTTTAATTCTTGAACAACTTTCTCTTTGCCCGGTAAGACTTCGTAATGCGGTTCCCAACCTTTTTCAGGATCAATACCCATACGGGCAACAAGATTTTTATAATCGCGTTGCTTTTTATAGGCAGCTTTTTCTTCTGGTGACATTTTTCGAACTTCTGCAGGCGTTTTTGTTGCTGCAGTTTTCGTTTTGCCCGAACCTGAAGTTGGTAGATCACGCACATGTCCAACGCTGGACTTTACGATGAAATCGTTACCTAAGTATTTATTAATTGTTTTTGCCTTTGCTGGAGACTCTACAATTACAAGTGATTTGCCCATAGTTGCCTATTTCTGACCGAATATTTTAAAAGTTTTTTGCCCTTATAAATGTATATCCATCACATTAAACAAATAAGTATGATTTTTTAACATTGGAGCACGAATATTTATAGGTATATCTACAAACACCAATTGTTACAAGCTTTTAATCGAAACTTTTCTTCATTGAGTGAATAATTAAACAATTTTTGTTGCTAATTTAGTCAATGTGGTGTTTTGCGGTAATTTCAAGGGGAATATATAGAACAGCAACAAAAATGCCAACCTTCTGGTTGGCATTTTTTTAAATTTAAACAAATAACTACTTATTAGCCATCGTCACTTATTGCTATTGTAGCAGTTGAAACATTGTCTTTGCCTGTTGTGAATTCAACTGTTAAGAAACCATCTGTTTTATCATTTGGATCAGCTTCACGGCTAATCGTAAGGGCAACCCCAGTCGCTGTTGTTCGGCTTGTATTACCTATATCAAAACCAGATGTACCACTGTAATCACCATTATCTGCACTAATTGCAACCGCTGTACCAGATGGCATTGGATTGTTATAAATATCAGAGAAATAAATCTCAAAGCTCAGTGCTGCTAACTGATTACCCGAATCAGCGGTAGTAATGTTAATAGAGCCTAAATCACAGTAGTCAGTATTCGCTGTCGTTTCTAAACGAGCGATAATTGCACCTGACTGAGTATCTGCTTGTCGATAAATTGTACTACAGTTCTCAATATCCACAGCAAGTTGCATTGCATTATCTGTAAATACAGTTGGATCGTCCTCTGTTGTTTCAGCGAGTGCTTCAGCAAAGCGATTTCGAAGCTCATCTTTTGTTACCACGAAGCGACTGTATGCAAAGCTCCCTGACATAATGATCTCAAACGAATCACGAACATCAATTAGCTCTTTTGTACATAAACTTTCAAATGTTGCATCTTCATCTGGCTCTGTCGCATCTTCAGAACACTCAAGGCCGTTATACTTACCATCAGCAAGTGTATGCATCTCATTTAAGTCAATATCGAAGTTCTCTTCAGTATGACCTGCATTTGTGTTCGTTGCGCTACATGGGTCGCTTGCATCACCTTCTTGGCAGTTTTCAGCAGCCTTTGTAATCGTTGCTGTAACAGGATCATAAATTGCTGCTAAGCCATCATAAACACCATTTTCATTATGATCAACAAAGGCTTCTGGTAAGTCATAACCACTATAATATTCATTTTTGTCAAAACGACCATTACCATTAATGTCGATAAATGACTCTTGACCTTTTGCCGTTACGAGAACTGTTGCACGACCACCGAGCGGTACACCATCGTCATCAAACGCGGCATTTAAAATGCCCGCCATACAAGGTGCTGCCACACCAAAATAAAGGTCGCAGTTAATTGCACTTGTTTTTGGATTAGTGCTATTTATTTTGTTGCCCCATTTATCTTCGCTAAATGGAATCGGATTTTGTGAACGCCACTGTGCAACGCACGCACCATCAACCGTGTTACATTCAAGTTGAGGATTAAACTCCTCACCATCTAATGTCCCTACAGCGCCACCTTCAGTCGTTAAATAAACCGACGTGCCATCTGGTACTGGGTTATTAAAGTGGTCTGCAACATAAACCGAAATATCCGTAGTATCACCAATGTAATTTAATGCTTCAATGTTGATGATTTCTGGGCCAGCAGTAAAGCTATTACCATCAGGTAAGCCAGAGCTGATTGAAACAAGATCTGACACGCTGGTTACTTGCTCATCAAGTGCAACTAACGAAAGTTCCCCTGTCGGACATGATACATTGCTATCACGGTCTGCTTCATCTAGAAGACATTCGTCATAAAGCTCTTTCCAACAGGTCACATTGTTGTTTTGATCCGTTGGGATTTGATCATCAGGAATATAACAAGCTTGTACACGCACTGCTTGCGGCACAAAACCAGAGTTAATTTGGATGCGCGCTAAGCCTTCTGAGTCAGTTGACACACTAGCATGCGAGTAACCGCTTGCATCGGTAACTTCAGAGAGAGAAATACCACCATTGGTCGAACTTAAACGAAAATCTAAACGTTTTTGTTTTGCTACATTACCAATCGCATCAGTAAGTTTAAATGTAAGTTGACTTGTTTCTTGGCGTGACACACCACCCGTGCCTTTTAATGCAAGCACATTAGCAGACGCTTCTACAAATTCGATTGCGCTTACTTCAGCAGCCGATACTGGCACATTTACTGATACCACTTTTGGCGTACCACCAGTTAATACTGTCGCCGTTACTGTATCACCCTGCGAAGTGTTACAGCCGTTGCTTCTGTATGTTGCTGTTGCAATGCCGCTAATACTGGTTGCGGTTTCATCCATTACAGATAAATCTGACTCAACACACCCTGAAGTGAACTCAACATCAAGAGGCGAAACATATAAATCACCTGATGCATCGTAAATTGTAACCGTGATGACAGTTGTCGCACCTGCAGCAAGCGGCACAAATTCGTCATCAATAACATTACCTGAGTCATCTAGCTTATTATATAGACCATTTGAAATTTCAACGCTCAACTCAGCTGTTGCAATTTCAAATGCTTTTGAAGAAGTCACAGACTTAGCAGTCACAGTAACCTCGCCCGCACCACTGTTTGCGCCAGGCTGTAATTTTAAAATGGCAAAACCAAAGTTATCCGTTAGCGCTTTACCTGATTCTGGTAATAAACCACCAAGATCAGTCGAAAGCTCAGCAATAATACCGTCGATACCGTCACCCGAGCTTGTATCAGTTACTTTGACCATGACATCGATTAGTTCGTCAGATGAGAACTGATTTACAACCGTACAACCTGACGTTAAGTAAGTCGTTTCAAGAGATGTTGTACTGCGATTAGCGTCCCAATCAGTCGCACAACCTTGAAGTAATTTAATATCAAGTTCAGCTTCAGCACTTTCGACAGGCGCATCATCACCATTTGAAATAAACCCAGCTACTTTTGTAATGCTGTTACCACTTTCATCTGTGTAAGTAGCTACAACTTGTCCTGCGCCTTTAGAGTCACCACTACTAAGTGTAACGTATGCCTCACCGTTTTCGTCCGTTAAAGCAGTGCCCAATACAGGCGTGATTTTACCTGTATAGTTCGTAGTAAATGAAATAAGTTGCCCATCCAGTGGCGTATCATCATCAAGTAAAGTCGCTGTAACCGTACCCTTGTTATCTTTGCTTACTGGGTTATCAAGGGAGAATGGCTGGCCTGAACTATCTACGATGTTCAAGCTAAGAGTCACACTACCACTGACACTTGAGTCATCGGTTTCAGAGCCATCGGAAGTAAATCCAAAGGTATCAGTGTAGGTTTCACTGTCGATTACATATGTTGCAGTAACAATCCCCGCACCAGCAGTATCGCCCGCAGTTAACGTAATAGATGCCACACCGTCTGTATCGGTTAGGTCGGTACCAGAAACAGGATCTAGTAAACCGATATCGCCATTGAGGCTAAAGTTAATTACAGCACCAACTACGGCTTCATCATTGTTAGTGAGTGTTGCCGAAATGGTTAACGGTGCGTCTGCTGTAACTGCATTCGCTGTTTCCGTCGTTGATTGGCTGTAACCCTGAACAGACACAACATAGTTTGTCTCTACGGTTGTGCCATCATCTCCGTCTGATGAATCACTGTCTAATGATCCACCACCGCCACAGGCGGCTAACAATGAGATGAAAACTAAAACACTTAGCCATCGCAATAAAGGCATCGACCTCTCCCTAGTTAGCTATTTTTTACTTATTTGATTGTTTACCTAATATTAACCTAAAAATTAAACGAAGATCATAATTTTTTTCCTTTAAAGGCAACGAATTTATTTCACTATTTATCGAATTTTTCTGTATAAAAATCTTCATGCTGGTAGTCTATGACAAAATTTATAAAAAAATAGTCTGGGTGTATGTCAAAAGTACGATCTTTAAGCCTTACATCTCGTATCATGGTAGGTATGGTACTGGGTGTAATCGTTGGTTTTATCTTCCAAGCCATTTTAGCGGGTGAAGACGATTTCCTTATTCCACTAGGGTTATTCTCTTTACCAATTAAAGCATTTTTTGTTGATGGTATTTTCCATGTTGGTGGCCAAATTTTCATTGCAAGCTTAAAAATGCTTGTCGTGCCACTGGTTTTTGTATCATTAGTCTGTGGTACTTGTAGCTTAAGTGACCCTAAAAAATTAGGCCGTTTAGGTGGTAAGTCTATTTTGCTTTATTTAGCGACAACAGCAATCGCCATTACTGTTGCTATTACTTTAGCCTTATTAGTTAATCCTGGTGAGGGCATTAACTTACCTTCTGATGCTAACTACAGTGCAAAAGAAGCACCGACCCTTGCACAAGTTATTATTGGTATGTTCCCAACAAACCCTATTGACGCTATGGCAAGTGGTAACATGTTACAGGTTATTGTTTTTGCATTACTGTTTGGTGTTGCTATGGCCCTAAGTGGTAAAGCAGGTCAACGTGTTGCAAGTGTATTCGAAGACTTAAACACAGTAATTTTAAAACTTGTTACCCTACTGATGAACATTGCACCTTATGGTGTCTTCTTCTTGATGGCTAAACTATTTACTACCATTGACCTAAATTTAATTAAAAGCCTTGCTTTATACTTCGGTGTAGTAGTATTCGCGTTATTATTCCACGGTTTTGTTAATTACAGTGTGCTATTAAAAATGTTCACTGGTCTTAACCCTGTGATGTTTTTAAAGAAGATGAAAAACGCCTGTCTATTTGCATTTAGTACATCTAGCTCAAGTGCAACTATGCCTATTACCCTTGAAACTGCGAGCAAGAAATTAGGTGCGCACAACTCAGTTGCTTCGTTTACTGTACCTTTAGGCGCAACCATTAACATGGACGGCACAGCAATTATGCAAGGTGTTGCGACCGTGTTCATCGCACAAGTATTTTCAGTTGACTTAACAATTTCTGATTACTTAATGGTTATTTTAACTGCAACACTTGCCTCTGTTGGTACTGCAGGTGTGCCAGGTGTCGGCCTTATTATGTTAGCCATGGTGTTAAACCAAGTAGGCTTGCCTGTAGAAGGAATTGCAATCATCATTGGTGTTGACCGCTTACTTGATATGACACGAACAGCTGTTAACGTAACAGGTGACTGTATGGTGACCTGCGTGGTCGCAAAATCTGAAGGTGAATTTGATGAGGACGTATTTAACGACCCAAATGCCGCTAAAGATTTAGAGGACTATCATAAGTCAATTAAGTAAAGACTTATTCGCAGCCAATAAAAAACCCGCTAAGTTAGCGGGTTTTTTATTGATAGTGCTGGATTATGGGTTTAAGCCTTTTAAGCGAGACATTAAACTAACACCCGCTTTACTTACCCCTGAACTTAAACCTACGGCAAGCTTATCGCTTAAATTCTTCTTAATACGGTACTTCACTTTATAGATTTGACGCTCTTTCGCTTGGCTCAATAAAATATCATCACTGGTATCAATCTTATCAACTAAGCCTTTATCAAATGCTTGTGTAGCAAACCAATGCTCACCGGTTGCAACAGTATCAATATCAAGAGACGGACGCTGCTCACTAACAAAGGTTTTAAATAAACCATGGGTTTGTTCAATTTCTTCTTTGAATTTTTCACGGCCTTTTTCGGTATTTTCACCAAAAATAGTTAACGTACGCTTGTACTCACCTGCTGTAATTTGCTCAAAGTCCACATCATTCTTTTTCAAAATTTTATGAAAGTTAGGAATTTGCGCAATTACGCCAATCGAGCCAACAATTGCAAAAGGTGCCGCCACTATCTCATTGGCCACACAGGCCATCATATAGCCCCCACTTGCCGCAACCTTATCAATCGCAACAGTTAAATGAATGCCAGCATTGCGTAAGCGTTGTAGTTGAGATGCCGCCAGACCATAGCCATGAACCACACCGCCGCCGCTTTCAAGGCGTACCAGCACGCGATCTTTTTCTTTGTCAGCGATGGTTAAAATAGCGGTAATTTCTTCTCGTAGACTTTCTACTTCGTGGGCATCAACACTGCCATTAAAATCAATTACATACAAACGTGATTTTGGCTCGTCGTTGTGCTGTTTTTTTGCTTCAGATTTTTGCTGTTTTTGGTGAGCCTTGAGCTCTTTTTTGGAAAGGGTATTTGCTATAAAGCTTTGTTTTAAGTCATCAAGTTGCTCACTCAAATCATCAATTGTTATCTCCCCTTTCTTTGCTTTGGGTTTTACTGCAGCGCCCATGATAATGGCTACAATCACCGCAAGTGCGATGACAAATGTGAGGGTCTTTGCAAAAAATAACCCATATTCATATAAAAATTCCAATCAAACTCTCCATTTATTAATGCATCGGCACAATTTACCACGCTTTAAAGTAAAAAAAAGCCACATAAAGTGGCTTTTTACTTAATTGGTTTTACTTAATTAGTAAGGTTTCGATTATTCTGTAACAACTTCTGGGTTGGTAACCTGAAGATATTGACCACGGCTTGCTAAGAACGTCGCGATTTGCAATTGCATTTCTGCAGTTGCCGCAGCACTTTCTTCAGCAGTCGCACCAGAATCAGCGGTTGCAACAGGTGTTAACACTGAGCTGTGATGGCCTTTAGTGAATTTAACCACATAGCTCATTGCATCAGCTGTCGGGCCTTGTGTTTCAGCAACGGTTGATAAACCCATTAGGTTAGCAAGAGGTAAGCTACCAGCAATTGGGTTGCTTGATACTGTTGGTGGAATAACCATATCAGCATTGTTGTTAGCACCATCGCCAACCACTACACTCATGTACACTGGCGTGCCAAGCGCTGCAACAGATGATGCATAGTTAGATGGATCACCACTATCAAGGGCTGTTTGCGCAGCAAAAGCAAACTGAGTGATCACACTTTGAATATTTGCAAGTTTTGCAGTTTCACCCGCAACCGTTAACGCGCCAATATATTCTTTATAGGCACATGTAACGAACGCGGTTTGATTAGCAGCAAGCGCACCACAGTTTGATAATGCTTCATTTTGAGTATAGGCACCAAACTCAGCTGACTCATCAATACCCGCAGCAAGTAATACAGATCCTTGTACAAATGGACCAAATGTATTTGACTCAATTAAGAAGCTTGCGATACCACCGCCACCACTGGCAAGTGCCACACTTTTCACGTTAAACATTGGATCAACTTGGTCAGCAAGCGGTGCATTAGTCACAGCAACAAATGCTGGAGCAACTACCGAGCCCAATGAATGACCTAAGAATGATACATCTTGTGCATTTAAATCAGCAGCACCTGTAAAGTTAAGACCTAAGCGTAAACCAAGTAAATCTGCAACTGACTGACGTAAGCTATCACGCGCTACTAATAACGACTGTAAATTCATATAGCTTAATACAGAACCTGTAGAAGCATTAAAATCATCAGTACCGTCACCATCTACATCAACACCACGCTCGCCATGCATAGGGTGATCAATTGCTGCTGTTGCAAAGCCTTGCAGTGTTAGCTGCGCTGTAATTGCTAACATATCTTCTTTTTTAGAAGTAATACCGTGCTGAAGGATAACAACAGGCCAGCCTGTCTCAGGCATGCTTAATGCGTCTAAGCCAAGCTGAGCTCGCACTGCATTGATCACAGGTAAAATTGGTTTGGTAATTTGCACTGGCACATTAGCGATACTTTGTGTTTTTGGAATTGTGTTGTACTTAGTTAGGTGTTTAGTTTGATCTAAGCCTAAATCACGTAACTTGCCACCACTTAACGCCATACAAAGGCCATCAGTTTCGCTAATAGGGTCTGTTGGGAATGAATCACCCGCTGCTGCTGCATAACCTAATACAGCTACACCACTGTCACAGAGACCTTGCCAATACGTTGCAGATAAATCGGCAACCGTTTTGCCGGTTGGTGTGGCTAAATACATAGGTAACATCACGCTACCCTTTTGATATTGCACACCACCAAATACAGGTGACACACCGGTAATACCTTGCGATGCGAATACTTGCTCAACTGTAATAACTGGTTGCTCAGGAATTTGCACCATTGGCGTTGGAAGTGCATCTTGCGTTAAACTTGCAGCAAGAAGTTGCTTTACTGTGCCAAGCACTTGACCTGCAGATTGCATAGTCATCGCAGCAGAATAGATAATTTCATCTTTTGTGATGGCACCGCCCGATGTCACTGCATCTTCATAGCTATTGATAACTGCTTGAAGTGACTTTTGCGAATCAGTAATAAGCGTTGTCTCTTCGCTCACTAGCGCATATGTTGAAGATGGCTCGATTGAACGACCTTCTGAGTCCATTAATGATGTTGTCAAAACATTAATGTAAGTGCTGCCAGCTTTAAATGGTTTAAGTGGGATCACAGCTACTGCATCACCAGAACCTTGAGTGACGAAGTCTACGCCAAAGGTTAATTCAGACACTAGTTTACAAGCAATACCTGCTGGGACTTGCGAGCAAGTTTCATCTGTTTGGCTTGCACCCATTACAACTTCAAAAATACGCACAGCGCCTGGTGAAGCAGCAGATGTCATATCAAGAGAGATCCCCGCAGGGAAAGTTAAATCGATTTTAAACGGAGTTTGTGTTGACCAGCCATCAAGCGCGCCCAGTGCCAGTTGTGGATCGGCATAGGCTGCGCGTTCAACGCTGACATTGTTGTCGTCTAATTCACCCGGTATGTTTAAAGTACCATCAAGGGTACCACTCATCAGTAAATCATTCGGTACTGAGATTACACTGTTCGCTGGGTCAAATTTTACTGTCGCGGTTGGGAGAACAGGAGGATTATCATTTTTAACATCTTCTAATGTTTCTCCTCCACCACAGCCAGTAATGGCTGACGCAATGGCTAGTGAGAGTAGCAGTTTTTTCATAATTTCGCTCCGCGCAAATCTTATTGTTATTGTGTGTTCAGGGTTAAAAGTAGTTATTCTACTACCTTTATTCTAAGTTAATTTAATGTAATTAGATTATTAATAAGACATTAGACCAGTTAAAGTTAACGTAAAGTTTCAATTTTCGCCACCTTAATTTGCAATAAATTCGATAACTTGGCTTTTTGCTATGGTAAAATGATGAAAAATCTAATCGATGGTACGTTTATGCATACTTATACAGCCGCAGAGAATGCGCTAAAAGACAAAGTAATTTTAATAACAGGTGCTGGTGACGGCATTGGTCGTGTTGCCGCATTAACTTATGCAAAGCATGGTGCCACTGTTATTTTACTAGGAAAAACAACCAATAAACTTGAATGTGTTTATGACGAAATCGTAAACGCGGGCTACCCGCAACCGGCCATCGTGCCGATGGATTTAAAAGGTGCCACTAAACAAAACTACCGTGATCTAGCTGCAACCATCGAAATGCAGTTTGGTAAGTTAGATGGATTACTTAATAACGCAGGTATCTTAGGTTCATTAGGTCCGCTTGAGCACTTCTGTGTATCAACATTTGAAAACATCATGAAAGTGAATGTAACCGCACAAGCTATGATCACCAAATTCATGTTTCCACTGCTTCGTAAATCAGATAGTGCATCTGTTATTTTTACTTCATCTGGTGTGGGTCGCAAAGGCCGCGAACACTGGGGTGCATATGCAATCTCAAAATTTGCTGTTGAAGGCATGATGCAAACGTGGGCTTGTGAAGTGGGTAAAACTAATATTCGCGTAAACTGTATTAACCCAGGTGCTACTCGCACATCGATGCGTGCATCAGCATACCCTGGTGAAGATAGAGATAAGTTAGCAACACCTGAAGATTTAATGCCGACTTATTTATACTTGATGAGCGACGACTCTAAAGAAGTGAACGGCCAGTCTTTAGATGCTCAACAGAAGTAAAGTAGATAGCTAATATCTAAACACAAAAAAAGCAGCTTTCGCTGCTTTTTTAATTTCCGATTAAATAAAACGTTTGATAATAAAATCAACTTTCACACGTTTAGCCTGCCCCAACAGTTTTTTAACCGGTGCAGGATAATCATCCATCGTTTCTAAGTCTTGTGGACCAGTTAAGCGACGACAATGCTGTAAAATAGCCTGCTTTTCTTGTTCAATTTGCTCAAGAATGTGCTGCTTAGGGTCGTCAATTAAAATACCGTTTTCAATATCTAAGCCCCATGCACGCGGATTTAGATTATGGCCACTTAATAAATGCAAACGTTTATCAGCGCAAATCCCTTTTAAGTGAAAAGAATTACTTTCATGCTTCCAAAGATAAACATTCAAATTACCATTATTGATATGGCGTTTCTGTGACTTTAAAAATTTATACAAAATCGTTTCGTATAAATAAGGTAATGCACCAATCTTACTAAATGGTTCACTTGGCGGCAGATAAAAATCGTTTGCTGTTTTATCCCCTACCACAATAGTTACTTGCTTACCCTGTTTTAATAAACGACGTAATGAGCGCATTAAAGGCGCTGGAAAGTTAAAGTAAGGGGTATAAAGAACAAGTTCTTGCTCTGTGGTATCAAATAACGATTTGATTAAACGATTCAGTTTATTACTTCGGCGACCTAAACCTAAGAATAAGCGCACACCCAGCTCACCAGCACTCGCTTCTGCAGCACTTTCATAACTTGCCGATTTTAATTCACGCATCAATTGTTTTTGGGCGACTTTAATATCATTAAATTTAATAAGTGGTCGCGTATCAATCCGTGGGACCGCCGCTGAACTTAAAAGATGGGTTTCGATAAAATCGATAACCGAGTTACATAAGCCTGCTTGATGAACTAAAAAATAACGGTCTAAGCGATAACGGTCATCTTGCTGCAGATATACATTATTTAAACTCGCGCCGCTGTATAATAATGTATCATCAATCACAAAGCCTTTTAGATGCAGTACCCCGAAAAGCTCTTTCGCTTTAACAGGAACACCATGTACTTTCACATTTGATTGATACTGCTCTTGAAAATCACAATACATGCTGGCATTGCCATCAGATTTTGCTGCGCCAATCAAACCTCGTTGAGCACGGTGGAAATCGACCAGCACTTTAACTTCTAACTCAGGGTTAGCAAGCGAGGCTTGATGTAATGCAGTTAAAATTTCACGGCCAGCTTCATCATCTTGTAAATACAAAGCGGTAATATAAATTCTATTTTTTGCTGAACCAATTAGACGCAATAGTTCAGTGCGATACTCTTTTGCATTTGTTAAGACTTGAACGTCTTCTGTAGTCAGCCCAAAAGCGGGCTTTTCCTGCCAAAATACCATAATTGCCTGTTCGTTTAGTTAGCTCATACCGCGAGCTAATATCAAAATTAGCTAAAACATATCAAAAAATTATTGCTTGGTCATGAATTACCGTACTTAGATCACATAACAATTCACGAACAGCTCACTTTATAAGCAAAAAGAAGCATTTAAATTATAATCAGTAAGGATTATTTGACAGCTTAGCGATTTGACTAAAAAAATAATCAGCGCTTTTGTTTACATCCGCCTTGTTTTTCTTAGAATCGGGCGCATAGACATCGTATTGAAACGTTTTTAGGAAAAACCATGAGTGACGCAAAACACTGTAAACTATTAATCTTAGGTTCTGGCCCTGCGGGGTACACAGCGGCGGTATACGCAGCACGTGCCAACCTTAACCCGGTTCTTATTACTGGTATTCAACAAGGTGGTCAATTAACGACAACCACTGAAGTTGAAAACTGGCCAGGCGATGCGCATGGTTTAACTGGCCCTGCGTTAATGGAGCGTATGAAAGAACACGCTGAGCGTTTCGAAACAGAAATCGTTTTTGACCACATTAATAAAGTTGATGTAACAAAACGCCCTTTCACTTTAACAGGTGACTCTGGCACGTATACATGTGATGCATTAATTATCGCAACCGGCGCGTCAGCTAAATACTTAGGTTTAGAATCAGAGACTAACTTCCAAGGTCGTGGTGTTTCTGCTTGTGCTACCTGTGATGGTTTCTTCTACCGCGGTCAAAAAGTAGCCGTTGTAGGTGGTGGTAACACTGCTGTTGAAGAGGCTCTTTATTTATCAAACATTGCAGATGAAGTGCATGTTATCCACCGTCGTGATAGCTTCCGTAGTGAAAAAATCTTAGCTGATCGTTTAAACGAAAAAGCGACAAACGGTAATGTTGTTCTTCATTACAACCGTACTTTGGATGAAGTGCTTGGTGACGAAATGGGTGTAACAGGCATCCGTATCAAAGCAACTGATACTGAAGAGACAGAAAACCTAGATCTTGCCGGTGTGTTCATTGCAATCGGCCATAAGCCTAACACTGATATGTTTGAAGGCCAGCTTGAAATGAAAGATGGCTATTTAGTTGTTGAGTCTGGCTTAAACGGTAACGCAACACAAACAAGTGTACCTGGGGTGTTTGCTGCAGGTGATGTGTGTGATCACATCTACCGTCAAGCAATTACTTCTGCGGGTACGGGTTGTATGGCTGCACTTGATGCAGAACGTTTCTTAGATAACCTATAGTTAGTTGATCTAAAGCACTAAATACTAGGGGCTGTTGCAAAACAGCCCCTTTTTTATAGCTAAAATTTTGTTAAAATCAGAGTAAATAACAATGATACCGCTGATATGATCAAGCAACTTTACCAACTCTCGCCCGAGAGTGTTGATTTTCCAGACCCAGAACTCGCCCTTGATGAGCCCGATGGCCTGTTGGCAATTGGCGGAGATTTATCAGTAGAACGAATTAAAAATGCCTACCAAACCGGCGTTTTTCCTTGGTTTAGTGATTATGAGCCCATCATGTGGTGGTCACCGAGTATGCGCGGTATTATTGAACTCGATGAATTTCATGTCAGCCGCAGTTTAAAAAAGTATTTAAAGCGTTTTCCTGTACGTGTCACCATAAATCACGCATTTGCCCACGTTATCAATGCGTGTCGTGAACAACGTATTGATGCTGAAGGGACGTGGATCACAGAGCAAATGATGCATGCCTACATCGAAGCACACCATCAAGGTGTCGCACACAGCCTTGAAATATGGCACGAAGATGAACTCGTTGCAGGTCTGTATGGCATCATGCAAAACGGTATATTTTGTGGTGAGTCAATGTTTCATAATATTAGTAACGGCTCAAAACTGGCGATGTGGGCGTTAGTCAATTGGCTAAAGAAACATCAAGCGTATTTTATTGATTGCCAACTAGAAAACCCATATTTAATCACTTTAGGTGCAAAAGTTATCCCACGCGGAGAATTTTTAACTAGACTTAAGTTAGCGCACAGTTTTGTGCCTAAAAAAGACATGTGGCAACCGCAAGAGTTGATTAATATTTATGACTGAGCACTTACCCGCTAGGCTTGGTTTAAGCCAGCAATTTGATTGCAGTTACTTACCCGATCGTCAGGAACAGCTACTTGTTATACTCGATCCAAGTTGCTATTGCCCTGATAAATTTGAGCAATTATTAGCGCTGGGTTTTAGACGCAGTGGCGACCAAATCTATCGTCCTCATTGCCCTATTTGTAATGCGTGTAATTCAGTGCGCGTATTAGCCCAACAATTTACTCCTTCTAAATCGCAAAAGCGCAAATTAAATAAAGCAAAAAAAGTTTTCACCGTTAGTTATAGTGAATACGAGCGCGCAGAATACTACCCGTTATACTGCAAATATATCACCCAAAGGCATCAAGATGGCTCAATGTTCCCACCTGATCAGAGCCAATACGAAAGTTTTTTGTTTTGCCAGTGGTTACCTGTCACATTTATTGAGTTACGAGATGACGATAAGTTAGTCGCCGTTGCAGTAACCGATTGCATGCATAACGCTATCTCAGCGATTTACACATTTTTTGACCCAGATTATGAACACTACAGTATTGGGAGCATCATGATCATGGAGCAAATTCAGTTTGCTAAACAACAAGCAAAACAATTTGTCTATTTGGGATATCAAATCGACGAATGCAACAAAATGAAATATAAAACCCAATTTTTGCCTGCACAAAAGCATATTGGCGATGAGTGGTTGGCGATTTAATTTACAAAATTAAGCCCTGTAGCTTTACTTATTGCTGTATTTTCGGCAAAATCTGCAGCGTTTAACTATTAAAGAGGTGTTACGCTAAACATGGCGAAAGAAGACGTAATCGAAATGCAAGGTACGGTCCTTGATACTTTACCAAATACAATGTTCCGAGTTGAGCTAGAAAATGGTCACGTAGTTGTGGCTCATATCTCTGGTAAAATGCGCAAAAACTACATCCGCATCTTAACTGGCGACAAAGTAACCGTAGAAATGACTCCTTACGATTTATCGAAAGGTCGCATCGTATTCCGTGCTCGCTAAGTTAGTGCGTTAACGAGAGATTTAGCTTTTTGCTGCTTTGAATGAGCAGATGTGTTTATTACAAAGAGCTAAAAGCGTTTGTTAAATGGTGTTCAAACTAACTTAGTTTTAATTCCATTTAATAAACAAAAAGCCCAGCAATTGCTGGGCTTTTTGTTTTCAGTAAAAACAGCTTAAGCCGTTTCTAAGCTAGTCTCAAAATCAAAGTGAATTTTCTTATCTTTCACAGATACTTTAACCGAACCGCCATCAGCGAGTTCACCAAACAAGATTGCGTTTGCTAGTGGCTTTTTAAGCTCCTCTTGAATAACACGTGCCATCGGACGTGCACCCATTGCTTTATCATAGCCTTTATCTGCCAACCACTCTCTTGCTTTAGAAGTAAGCTCAAAGTTAACTGATTTCTTATCAAGTTGAGCTTGTAATTCAACAATGAATTTATCAACCACTTGCAAGATAACTTCTTTCTCAAGGTGGTTAAACCAAATGATGTTATCTAAGCGGTTTCTAAACTCTGGTGAAAACACTTTATTGATTTCACTCATCGCATCGTGTGAATGGTCTTGCTCTGTAAATCCAATCGACTTACGAACCGTTTCTTGTACACCCGCATTTGTTGTCATCACTAATACCACGTTTCTGAAATCAGCTTTCCGGCCATTATTATCAGTCAGTGTACCGTGATCCATTACTTGCAATAGGATGTTATAAATATCTGAATGCGCTTTTTCGATTTCGTCTAGTAGTACAACCGCATGCGGATTCTTAATTACCGCTTCAGTTAGTAAGCCACCTTGTTCAAAACCAACATAACCTGGAGGTGCACCAATTAAACGACTCACCGCATGGCGTTCAACATACTCAGACATATCAAAACGAATAAACTCAACACCCATACACTTAGCAAGTTGCTTAGTCACCTCTGTTTTACCAACCCCTGTTGGGCCCGCAAATAAGAATGAACCTACTGGCTTGTCTTCGTTAGCAAGGCCTGAGCGCGATAAACGAATTGCCGAAGTCAGTGCATCAATCGATTGATCTTGTCCAAACACCAGCATCTTCAAGTTGCGATCAAGATTCTTCAATGTTTCTTTATCGCTTGATGAAACACTTTGCTGAGGAATACGCGCCATTTTAGAGACGATCAACTCAATATCAGCCACACCAATGGTTTTCTTACGTTTCGATGCTGGCTGTAAACGTTGATTCGCCCCAGCTTCATCGATGACATCAATTGCCTTATCCGGTAAATGGCGTTCATTGATATATTTAGCACTAAGCTCAGCAGCAGCCTTTAATGCTTTTTGAGTGTAACGAATACCATGGTGCTCTTCATAACGCTCTTTTAAGCCGTTAAGAATTTTCGTGGTATCAGCCACACTCGGCTCAAGTACATCAATTTTTTGGAAACGACGTACTAATGCACGGTCTTTTTCAAAGATATTCTTAAACTCATTGTATGTTGTTGAGCCCATGCAACGTAGCTTACCACTTGAAAGTAGTGGTTTAATTAGGTTCGAAGCATCCATTACGCCACCGGATGCCGCACCGGCACCTATGATGGTATGAATTTCATCAATAAATAAAATTGAACCTGGTTTAGCTTGTAACTCTTTAAGTAGCGATTTGAAACGTTTTTCAAAATCACCACGGTATTTAGTACCCGCCAATAATGCGCCCATGTCGAGTGAATAAACCACGGCATCAGCAATCACTTCAGGTACTTCTTTGTTTACGATACGATAAGCAAGGCCTTCTGCAATCGCGGTTTTACCCACCCCTGCTTCACCCACTAAAAGCGGGTTGTTTTTCTTACGGCGACATAACACTTGTACAGTACGCTCAACTTCGTTGTCACGGCCGACCAATGGGTCGATATTGCCATCGATAGCTTGCTGATTCAGGTTAGTTGTAAAGTTTTCAAGTTTAGTTGGCTCTTCGCCTTGTACTTCTTGCACTTCTTCATGAATGTCATCGTGGTCCTCACCGCCGATGTCATCATCTGCTTTTGAGATACCATGTGAAATAAAGTTAACAATATCTAAACGATTAACGTCTGATTTTTTAAGTAAATAAACAGCTTGGCTTTCTTGCTCAGAAAAAATAGCAACCAGTACATTTACGCCAGTTACTTCGTTTTTGCCCGATGATTGCACGTGAAATACTGCGCGCTGTAGTACACGCTGAAAGCCTAACGTTGGCTGAGTTTCTCTGTCTTCCTCAAGATCTGGAATAACAGGCGTTGTTTCATCAATAAAATCTGATAATTCGACTTTTAATGCGCTCATATCTACGCCACAGGCGTTTAGCGCTTCTCCAGCAGAAGGGTTATCGAGCAGTGCAAGTAAAAGATGCTCGACAGTCATAAATTCATGACGACGTGTTCTCGCTTCGCGAAACGCCGCATTCAAGGTTAGTTCTAAGTCTTTGTTTAGCATTGGCAACCCCTTACTGAGATAATATTTATATACCGTTGTGACGGGCTAATTGGTTCACCCTACCTTGGTATTTATTCCTGCTCACAACTACATAGCAGTGGATGCTCGTTGTCTCGCGCGTAACGATTAACTTGTTCAGCTTTGGTATGTGCTACATCAGCGCTGTAAACACCGCATATCGCTTTACCATTATGATGAACTTGAAGCATCACATCTGTTGCTCTATCGCTATCCATATTAAAAAACGTCATTAGTACTTCTATCACAAAGTCCATAGGCGTGTAATCATCATTATTCAAAATGACTTTATATTTTCGCGGTGGTTGCAATTTTTGCTTTTCACTATCGCGAACCGTTTCAATAACACCAGAATCTTTCATGCCACTCATAATTAAATATAGTCTTGTCTTTAGAACTCAAGCAAACTTGAATAAAAAAATAAATAAATTGTTAAAAAATAGTCTAAAACACTTGACTGACTGGCTAAATAAACTACAGTCAAATATAGATTGATTAATCATTAGTCAGTCTAGCAAATTACACGGTTTAGAATAACTAAATTAGTCAACTTATAGAAGGATGTAGAAGTATGGCTTGTGGAAAAGTCAAATGGTTCAACAATGCCAAAGGTTTTGGCTTCATCGTAGAAGACGGCAGCGAGACTGATATCTTCGCTCATTACTCAACGATTGTAATGGACGGTTATAAAACACTTAAAGCTGGTCAAGATGTAACATTCGAATTGCAACAAGGTCCAAAAGGGTTACACGCAACGAATATTGCGCCTAACGATGAAATCTCTTAGGTAAAACCTATTCGAGTATCAAGCGAGCGACCTTGTTAAGTTCCTCGCTTACTCTTCCCTCACTAAATATATCCTTATTATTCTCTTGAAATTCCATTTCTTTACCCCAATTGTTTAATTGTTATTAGCCCTTTAGAGCCAAGCTTGTTACACTCTTGTTGCTCAAATTTAGCTTTTTCGTCATTTTTTGACGTACGGCTTTTGGCTAATTTCATAATTAGCTCAAATGAGCTATAAGAATTTTACAGTCTGTCAGCTGTGGTTATTTTAATACGACGTATTGAGTTGCAACAGCTAACAGACTGCTTGCTGTTGTTTTATCAAGGAGCTTAAACTTGGTAATTCAAAGCTATCTATTGCATTGTTGAATATGGCTAATTAAGGGTTACTGTTAGCAGTCATTACCAAACATTACGCCAACTATCTAGGAATGATGATGACATCAAAAATTATCTATACTAAAACAGATGAAGCGCCAGCTCTAGCGACGTATTCATTGTTACCAATCATCCAAGCGTACACCAACGCGGCGGGTGTTGAAGTTGAAACTCGCGACATTTCATTAGCGGGCCGTGTAATTGCGAACTTCCCTGAGTACCTAACTGAAGATCAACGTATTGATGACGCACTTGCTGAATTAGGTGAAATGGCTAAGACACCTGAAGCTAACATTATCAAATTACCTAACATCAGTGCTTCTATTCCTCAGTTACGTGCGGTAATTAAAGAGTTACAAGAAAAAGGTTACGCATTACCTGATTACCCATCAGAGCCAAAAACTGATGAAGAAAAGAAAGTTAAAGCAACTTACGACAAAATCAAAGGTTCTGCAGTAAACCCTGTACTTCGTGAAGGTAACTCAGACCGCCGTGCTCCTGGTTCAGTAAAAGAATATGCACGTAACAATCCACACTCAATGGGTGCATGGAGCAAAGATTCTCAGTCTTACGTTGCAAGCATGGAAGACGGTGACTTCTTCGGTTCTGAGCAATCAGTAACGGTTGCAGAAGCAACTGACGTACGTATCGAGCATGTTGCTGAAAACGGTGATATCACTGTTCTTAAAGCAAGTACACCATTACTAGCGGGTGAAGTAATTGACGCTTCGCGCATGAGTGCTGCTAAGCTGCAAGCTTTCCTTGCTCAAGAAATTCAAGCAGCGAAAGACAAAGGTGTGTTGTTCTCATTACATATGAAAGCAACCATGATGAAAGTGTCTGATCCAATCATCTTCGGTCACGCTGTAAAAGTATTCTTCAAAGACGTATTCACGAAACACGCTGATCTTTTCAAAGAACTAGATGTTGATGTAAACAACGGCTTTGGTGATGTATTTGCAAAAATTGAAAGCCTAGATGCAGCTAAAAAAGCTGAAATTGAAGCTGATATTCAAGCGGTATATGACAACAACCCTGCTATCGCAATGGTTGATTCTGACCGTGGTATCACCAACCTTCACGTACCAAGCGATGTGATTATTGATGCATCAATGCCTGCTGCAATCCGTTCTAGCGGTCAAATGTGGAATAGCGAAGGTAAATTACAAGACACGAGCTTTGTAATTCCTGATCGTTGTTACTCAGGCGTTTACCAAGCAACTATCGATTTCTGTAAAGAAAACGGTGCATTCGATCCAACAACTATGGGTAGCGTACCTAACGTTGGTCTTATGGCACAAAAAGCTGAAGAGTACGGTTCACACGACAAAACGTTTGAAGTAGCCGCTGCGGGTACTATCCGTGTAGTAGACACCGCTGGCACAACTTTACTTGAGCATGCTGTTGAGCAAGGTGATATCTGGCGTATGTGTCAGGTGAAAGACGCACCAATTCAAGATTGGGTTAAACTTGCTGTTAACCGCGCTCGCGCAACTGGCACGCCAGCAGTTTTCTGGTTAGACGAAAACCGTGCACACGATGCCGAGTTAATCAAAAAAGTAAACGCGTATTTACCACAACATGATACTGACGGTCTTGAGATCCACATCTTAGCACCAATTGAAGCAACTAAATTCTCTTTAGAGCGCATCAAAGAAGGTAAAGACACAATTTCAGTAACGGGTAACGTTTTACGTGACTACCTAACTGACTTATTCCCAATCCTTGAGCTTGGTACAAGTGCGAAAATGCTTTCAATCGTACCACTTATGAATGGTGGTGGTTTATTCGAAACGGGTGCAGGTGGTTCAGCGCCTAAACACGTTCAACAATTCGAAAAAGAAAACCACTTACGTTGGGATTCATTAGGTGAATTCTTAGCACTAGCGGCTTCTTTAGAGCACCTAGCGGTTAATACTGGTAATAAGAAAGCACAAGTACTTGCTGATACACTTGATAAAGCAACAGGTACTTTCCTAGCTGAAAACAAATCACCTTCACGTAAAGTGAAAGAGATTGATAACCGTGGTTCACACTTCTTCCTTTCATTATTCTGGGCACAAGAACTGGCTGCACAAAATGATGATGCGGAATTAAAAGCACAATTCACACAAATCGCAGCTGATCTTGAGTCTCAAAAAGACCAAATCGTTACTGAATTAAACGATGCACAAGGTCCAGCTATGAGCGTTGGTGGTTATTACCAGCCAAATGATGAGTTAGCATTTAAAGCAATGCGCCCAAGCTCAACATTTAATGACATTCTAGCTAAGCTGGTTTAATTCCTTAAACCTAATTCATTAGCTAACAAAAGGGCTACCTCTACGTGTGTTGAACACGAAAGAGGTAGCTCTTTTTTTTGCTTAAGCGATTCATGAATTGAATTTTATTATTCTAAATCAGAAGTTTTAGCTTAAATAGCGACAGGTTTTATCTCTCAAAACGATTAAGTATTATTGAGAATTGCTAGCATACCTCTCACTTATGGCATTCATTTTCACACCACTTTAGCAAAGCCGTTTTCACGCATTGGTAATCAATCGGCTTAGCAACAAAATCATTCATTCCTGCTGCAAAACATCGCTGTTTATCCGCTTCAAGTACATTGGCGGTTAAGGCAATAATAGGGGTATCTTTATATACTGGCATTTTTCTTATGCATATTGTTGCTTGTGGGCCATCAAGTACCGGCATCTGCATATCCATAAAAATAATATCAAAGTTATTTTGCAGGTTGTTTTCCTCACTATGTTCCTTACATAGCGCAACGGCCTGCTCACCATCCCCTGCTATTTTTATTGAGCTTATACCAAACTCATTTAACATCGCTTCGATAACAACCTGATTAATATCATTGTCTTCGACGACCAGTACATTTAGTGATGAAAAGTCTAGTTGTTTCTCTTCGGTTTCTTGCTTATTTACGACTTCAAACTCAGATTGCTCAATAACCTGTGTAGTTTTTAGTTCAAAATAAAAACGAGACCCCTGCCCAACCTCACTCTTAACTTGCAAAGGAGCATCCATTAAATTTAGTAATTTACTTGAGATAGCAAGGCCAAGTCCTGTGCCACCGAAGCGCCGTGTAATTGAGGTATCTGCTTGAGAAAACGCTTCAAATAGCTTACCGAGATTTTCTTTTGCGATACCTATTCCTGTATCAATCACGCTAAATTTGATGCTCAGATTATCGCTACCAAGCTCGTTAATTTTTACGTTGAGCGTCACACTGCCTTTTTCAGTGAACTTTATTGCATTCCCTAACAGGTTGATAAGCACTTGTTTTAAGCGTGTTTCATCAGCAAGAAAAATACAATGCAGCAGTTCATCTGCAACAGAAATATGTAATTTGATATGCTTGCTTTTTGCTTGCTCTGCAAATAGATGCTTTAGCTCATCTAACAATGAATTTAAGTGAATTGGTATTGGTGCAAGTTCAATTTTAGATGCTTCAATTTTACTGATATCTAAAATGTCATTAATAATGACCAATAGTCCAGTCCCTGAAGATTGAATAATATTAAGCATCTTCATTTGTTCATGTGTCAGCTTGGTACGCCCAAGCTGCCTTGCCATTCCTAAAATGCCATTCATTGGAGTGCGAATTTCATGACTCATGTTTGCCAGAAATTCTGACTTAACTTTGGTGGTGTGTTCTGCCGTTTTCTTCGCTTGGGTAAGATCTTGGCTTAACACCCGAAATCTATCTGCTGCAGTTGCAAGCACACCAATTTCATCGTTGCGCTTTAAATCATAAATGGGTGCTGATAAATCACCAGCTAAGAAGTATTGAAAACTTGCAGTTAAACGTGTGATTGCACGCGATATATGCAGGTGGAAAAAGATGGCAAGCGCGATAATATAAATAACCACGCCAACAGCAAGAAAACGCAGAGTTTGATCTGTTTTTATGACTGTTTCTTGCGCTTCCCTTTTAATCTTTTGTAATTTTGCTAAAGATTGCTCCCTGAGTTTATCGGCAAGGGTACTGAACTCAATGGCATCGCCAGCCATAACAACATTAACCAAACTTAAATAGTTTCGGTTAGCCTGCACGCCTTTCGAAAAAGCATGCTGATATGTTTTTGCATAGTCACGGTTTTTGCTTAATTCTGTATTGGTTGACGTTTTATTTGATAAGATAGCTAGTGCCTTATTAACCGCAGCTCTTTTAGAATAATCCTTTTTGGCAAGAAACAAGGAAGCATCACGATGCAATTCATGCCATACATTGAGATGCTCGGTGATAACCAGTATTTCTTCAGTGTTAGTCGCCGTTAATTTAAGGCCATTTAATTCATTGATGGCAGCTAAATAGATTTGCGGTAACTCAACGTCAGTAAGTTCTGTTTTGATTTCATAACGCTTGGCAAGCACATCTAAATTTTCACCGTACCGTGAAATCAGTTGTGTCATTGAATTTAAATACACTTGGCTTTCAAGTTCATCACTTTTCAAATCAACACTTTCTAAGCGTGTTTTTATACTTTCAAAGTTCTCTATGATTTTACTAAATACCGTTTTACTACCTGAGAATCCATAAACAGAGATATCCCGCTGCATTTCAACGATATCTTTATTTATTCGAAGAATAGCCACAGCATAATTACTGATACGGCTTATATCGTTAAAGGATGCTTCAATTCTTTGCAATCGCTTGTTCAAGACAAAGTAGCTCGCCCCCATTGCAAGTAATACAAGCGTCAATGCTAATAACACCTTGGCCGCCAAAGACCTAGAAACAATTGTTAGCAAAGTAATTCCTTATGAGTTCAATAACTCATACCATTTATCTAAACTGTAATCATAGTTAGGCATTACCGTATTCCATACCGCTATATTTGAAAAGCGCTTGATATAACTGCCTCCATCGCGGACTTGACCCGCTTGCACAGATATTTTTCCGTCTGTTCCGCGTAAATCGATGGATGCTTCTTGCCCTTCATACCAATATTGCCATTCAGCTTTTGACATAAGAGGCTGACTCCGCTCTGGGTTTGAGATGTAATAGCCTTGTCTTGCTATAAACGCGCCTGGATAGCCAGAAAGCCACCAATTCATGTATTCATAGGCAGCATCTTTAACATGCCCCTGTGCATTTGCAGATAAGCACATTACCCCATGCAAGCACGATAGCCTTCTTTTGGAGAGGCATACACAACGGGTATACCTTGCCCTTTGCAAGCGCTGACACCGGGCGAAAACATGCTTTGAATCGTGACGCGCTTCATTTTCATAAAATCGACGGATTGCGGTACCGAAGTCCAAAAGCCAGCGAAGTGACCCTGCCTTTTCTTTTGCAATAAAATTGCAAACAGCTGGTCAATTTCGCTAATACTCATATTGCCCATATCTTTAAATGTCATCAGCCCCTGCGCTTCGGCAGCCAGTGCAGCATCAAAAATACCGATTGTTGGCGCATTAACAAGGGCGACCTTACCTTTATTCTTTTCATCGAGTAACCAAGACCAAGACTCTGTTTCGTAAGGAGTACCCTGTTTTATAAATTGTGTGTTGTAGCCAAACGAGTCAACATTGTGTACATAAGGCATAAAACTTATTGCATTGGTTGGTGTAGTCGCAAGCGAACCATCTGCTTGTACGTATAGAAGTTTGTTGGGTGAGTCACCAGCGCCTAATTTAGCATCAGGTACAATTTTTCCCGTTTTAGAAAGTGGATTAATTTCCTGCCAATAAGTAAGCCGCTCTGTTTCGATAGGCTGAATTGCACCTGCTTGCCAGAGAATGTTAATTGAATCTGACCATTGCTCATATAAATCGAAACTACTTGGATCTGACGCTGCTTTTTGCAGCACTGCAGCACTGCCCATGGGGGTAAATTCAATATTAATACCCAGCTCAAGCATCGCTTTTTGCCTGAGCTCTTCTTGTAGAGTTACGTGGGTGCCCATTACCCTAATTGTAGGCGTGTTCTTCGCGAACACATAAGGAGCCTTGAAAGCAAGTGTTGAAGCCACAGCACCAACACCTAATGTCTTAAGAAAATCACGGCGGTTATCAGAGTAGTCCATTTAGCAATCCAACATTTTAAACCCATTAAAAGTATAGGTTAAATTTCGAAATTGCCTAAAATAAGTACTAATTTACCTTGCTATAATTTTTCTATCCTGAGCAGCCATACAACACGAATGCTTACATTGAAAAATGCTCTTTTGCAGTTGCTATTGCTTGTTCAATGGCCGTGTTTTTAACAGGCTTTGAAACAAATAAATCCATTCCAGCTTGTTTGCAGGCTGCCTTATCATCTGCAGAGGTGTTGGCTGTTAAAGCGATGATATAGGTTTTATCCGTTGGGCAGATTTGCTCCTCTCTTAAAATACGGGTTGCTTCAATACCATCCATTTCAGGCATTACACAATCCATAAAAATTAGATTGTAATTGTTTTGCTTACACTTATTTATCGCATCAATCCCATCGCAGGCATAATCGGCCGTTAAACCTAATTTCTCAAGATGCGCTTTCAAAACAAATCGATTTATTTGATTGTCATCAACAACCAGTATTGATAGAGGCAAGGTTGAAAAGTCGATATCACAGGTAAGTAGCGCATCATGTGATTGTGGCTGCCCGAGCTTTAGAGGTAGTTGAATATCAAAACAACTGCCTTTTTGATATTCGCTACTGACCTGTATTGTGCCACCCATATAATCAATCAGTTCTTTGACAATAGCGAGCCCAAGGCCTGTTCCGCCTTGCTTACGCTCTTTTGTAACCTCTTGTGTAAAGGGTGAAAATAGCGATTTCATAAAGCTCTCGGTCATCCCTATTCCTGTATCGCTAACCTGTAAATGAAGGCTCACATCACCATCATGATGTTTAGCAGATACCTTAAGCTTTATTTCACCCTGCTCAGTAAACTTTAACGCGTTACTCAGTAAGTTTGAGGCTATTTGAGTGAGTCGAGTATTGTCACAATAAATCCAACATTCATCACTAATATCAATGTCGACGTCAAAATTGAGATTCTTTTCCTGGTATAAAGGTAAATATAATGACGCAAGATCAACAAAGATTGTTTTTAGTAAAAAGTGACTAGGCTCTAATTTGAGTTCACCATGATTTATCTTAGAAAAGTCGAGCACTTCGTTGATGATGTTTAACAAAATATCAGCACTTCGTAGTGCAACTTTGAGTTTTTCTTCTCGCTTTTGCTCTGACTTTTCATAAAGTAAAGTCGTTAGCATGCCTGTAATGCCATTTAACGGCGTGCGCAGTTCATGGCTAATTTTAGCCAGCAAGATACTGCGATCTTCAAGTGTACGTTCAGCATCCGCTTTTTGCTTTTTAAGCTCTTCACGAAGTAGCACCTCTTTCGTGACATCTTGAAAAGTACCAATTAAACGAATGCATTGCCCGTTTTCAAATTCAGCTTCGCCATACGTTGAAACCCATATAGGATTTCCTTTTGCTGTGATGAGCTGAATTTCGATATTCCAATCTTTACCCTGCTCGATTGCTTCTTGGACTACGTGTTGTATTGCATCACGACTTTCACCTTCTTTATAAAACTCAATGGCCGTTTCAAGATTAGGGGAATAATCTGCAGGGACTTCGTGGATAGCTTTCGTTTGCTTGCTCCAGTACAATTTACTGGCCAACAAATCGAGTTCCCATGAACCAATTCGAGCGACCTCTTCCACTTGTGCCAGCATGTAGTTTTTTTTCAATAACCGTTCAGATGAGGCATTTCGTGCCAATTCATTCCCTAACCACTGAGCAAATAGCTCGACATAATCATGGGACTCTTCACTAAATGGCTCTGATACATTCGGGGCAGAGAAGTTAACTGTACCAAATACTTTTTTGCCAACATAAATAGGCGCACCTATGTATGACTCAAGTTGAAAGTTTACATAACAAGGGTGCTGTGCAATATGGCTTTTCGATGCATGATGAAACGACAAAGCCTTGTTCGCTTCAAGAGTATGAGTACAATAGGTTCCCTCAATATCAAACTGCGTTCCAACAGCAATCGCATCATCAGGTGCAACCACATGAATAACCGTATAGAGCTTGTCATCAACTTGACTCACAATCGCAAACTCAAGATCAAATACATCTAAACCAAATTGCAGTAACTTGACTACTTTACTCGAAAAATCAATTTCTTGGTTTGATACTATATCGTGAAATTGGCGCAGAAAGTTCAACCTAGCTCCCTAGTTATACGAATTTTATTTTGCTCTAAAGAAGCATACCAAGAATTTCAAATAACAACAGCAGTAATCATAATTTTAGATTGAATTTGTATTATTAATAATGATTTTCACTTATTAAAAAGCCCCTTAAAAAGGGGCTTTTCTTAGCTCTTTTAGTGTCTGTATACTCGCCTTCTATAAACGAAAGGTAACAGAGCAATTAGAAATACAAAAACGCCACCGCTACTAGACTCAGTTTTATCACCATTGCTACTAGTAGTTACATTTTTGACAGTAACATCTATTGATTGTTCTGTTGTTCCTTCCCCATCCGAAACGACTACTTTGAATCTGATTAACGAATCCACTGAGACAGTTGGAGATTTAAATTTTAACGTTTGAGAAGTAGATTGAAGAATATCAGCTTGAAGCCCTTGCGTTTGCGTCCAATTGTAAGTTAATGACTGTGATTCTTTATCTGTCGCAGAAACAGTAATCACACCTTCTGCATTCTCATTAACTGTATAACTATTAGCAAGTTCAATTGTTGGCAATTGGTTTACATGCATGAATAAAACAGATTGCTCATGAACAAATTCCTCGTAACCATCGTTAATGGTTAAAGAAATTGTTCCCTGCTTCGACTCTAAAAGCTCAGATACTTTCAAGATTGCTATACTTTCATTCTGGTTTTCGATAGTAACTTCGGGTATCGAAATTGCCCAGTGATACGTTAATTCATCTGCGTCACTATCTGATGTGCCTGACGCATCTAGAACGAAAGTATGCAGCTCTTCTATCGTTTCTGGAATAATAAGAGATAATGTTGGTGCGCTATTAAGACTTTCTTGTGCAAGTTTTGCGACAACCTCAACAAAACCATTTTTCACGCCGTCTAAGTCAAATTCACTACCATCTTCAATCCTAATCACTGAACAATTACTGCACTCAGAACTAAACTCGCTGCTTGCAATTATCTCTACCGATTTCCAACCACTTAACGTTAGTACGCGTGCTTGTAGCTCATCGCTCAATAAAGCGTTTTCAAGCATTGGTAAAGCAAGATCTACTGATTCTGTGCGCTGAGCGAGTTCAACATTAATGTTTATCATGTCACTCTTCAATTGGAAGTGAGGATCTTCAACCCTCATCTCGGTGAAGGCATCAAGCAACATCTCTTCAGATACATTCATATTTTCTATGAAGTGCTCACTGTGAGTGCGAATAACGTCACCTGCTCTGATGATATGGAAAACATTGTTCGTATGTACATAAGAATCAGATGCGAGTACCCCCTTCGAGGTGTTTGCTGAATTATCTAAGAAATCAACAATCCCATCACCATCACTGTCGCCTATCCACTCTATAATATCAGGAATATTATCACCATCGGTGTCCGCACTTTCATCATCAAAGATAACATTATTAATTAATGGCACGGTCTCAGTTTTAGTCAGAACCGACTCTCCATTTTGTAAAATGTCATACTGTAAGGTAATGTCTCCTTGCCAAGCATCTTCAATACCAAAATAGCCACTCCAAATTGATGTGTCATACATATACACGTCAACTTCATTGATGACTTGTTCAGCAGATAATAATGTTACTTTTAGCTCTAAATTTTCATAATTTGAAAAGCCATATACTTGTATAGAAAGATCGGCGCTATTCCCTTTGACCAAACTTGCCATTTTCTTACCATTTTGTTTATGAGTTGCACTGATAGTGCGTGGAGCATCCTCATCTAAATGAATTATTTCAGATTTACTAAACTCCCCTGTATAACCGCCGTCGTATACTTCAAGCTCAATTGAATCGACTGACGATTCCAAGATACTTGCGAAGACTACATTCTTGATCCCTTCAATACTGTAGTCACCAAAATAATGGCTATAATTTCCAGCACTTAAATTTAACCCCAAGTAATCATATAACGGTTTGCCTCTTACATTAAGCGCAACGACAGGCAGAGCATTTCGATAAACATAGGTAGCAGGCTGAATATCAATACGAGGATTTATATGTAGGTTTATTGTGCCTGAGGCTGTATTACCTGCATTATCGCTTGCCGTAATATCTAAAGAGTAACGTCCAGACTCAAATGCTATATCAATGTCTGATTCAATAGTTATTTCATTTATGCCTGATACCGCATCATAAACAACTGAACGGTTTACTAACTCCTCGAACAATTGTTCTTCAGTAAATTCGCCGTTCATAGCGACGACATCGTTTCGGATGATTGGAGCAGTCGTATCAGTAACAAAGAATGTTTGCACAGCTCTTGCGCTATTACCTGCAATGTCTTCAGCTACCCACGTTATTTGATTCTCGCCATATACTAGCGTTCTAGATGAAGGGTATACCTCGACAGCAACTCTATTGTTATCTGTTACCTCAGGATAAAGGCTTCTAGAAATGTAAGTATTTTCATAAACCCCTTCTATTGTCACAGGTGACAAATCAGAGAATACTGGTGGTAAATTTTCTCCTAAATTAGGATCATCTGGATGACTATCCTCACTATCAACCACACCATCTGAATCTGTATCTTCAGCAGTTGGGTTAGAACCTATTTCAAATTCAGTTATGTTAGCCAAACCATCTCTGTCTAAATCTTGACTTGCATCGAATGAGTCAAGAACATTCAAACCAAATTGATACTCCCAGAAATCAGCCATGCCGTCATTGTCGGTATCTAAACGAGTATCAATCTCTGAAATCCACATGACACTATCAATAAAAAATGAGTCGTAACGGGAAAAATCAGCACCACCTAGATTAAATTTAATTGTATTGAAGCCACTAGCTATAGGAATTAATAGTCGAGATTTTTCGTATTGAATTTCAATATCTTCGTTATTAACTTGAACTTGTAAAAGCCTATACTTATTGGTGTTATAGTCAACAGTGATAAAGCCCTGCTCAAACAAACCAGCAATAGCAAAGCCTGCATTCACTCGTGTATAAGTTTCGCCATTGAAGTTAGGGTAAAAAGAAAGGCTATTAATTCCGTTAGAAGACCAACTATCACTTGAAATCCAGTCAACATTATTTGCTGCTAACACCGTGAAGCGGTTTGGTAACCCACCATATTCAAAACTTTCGAAAAGGTTATTTATTGCTGAAGGCGTTGATGCGTATTCTGTTGGTGAGCTTTGCGCATAATATTCTTGTACGTCTGTATAACCATCTTCATCTAGATCAGAACCAGTAACATTTGCATTAATAGGTGAGGTCATAAGTATATTTACTTCATAACCGTCAGGAAGTTCATCCCCATCACTATCCGAATGCCTAGGATCTGTTCCAAGAGCATACTCTTGCAGAGCAGTTAGTTCGTCATTATCGTAGTCAGAAGAAGCATCATTAGCATCAGTTAAATTAAGCCCATTTTCAACTTCCCAAAAATCAGGCAGCCCATCACTATCTGTATCAGCATCGCTCGTTTTAGAAATAAACTTAAAATTATCTAGCCAAACAGCATCCTCTCCTGTAGATATTGAACCATCTTTTGAATATGAAAACTCAATAACGTTAATACCTTCAGGGATTTTAACAGTTACCGACCCTTCCTTCGTTCCAGCGATCCACTCAATATCACTATTTGAACCATTAATTCTCAGCGCAAAAGAATCGCAACAATCTTCAGATTCTATTTTATAGTCAAATACAAGGTATGCTTCTACGAAGACACCTGTAGCACTGAATGAGCTCATCTGACTATCTGAGATTTTACCAGAGCGAATGCTATGCGAACCATCGGTAGCAAAACTATTATCAATGTACCAATCTGCGTTGTTCTCTGATGAATGGTTAAACCATTGAGGTAGTTGAGAGTCTTCAAATGAACTAGTTAGATTCAATTGCTCTGGAAATGACTCTGCATCTTGTGGGTCTGTTTGTAACTGAAACTCGGTGTAGTTACTAAATCCATCATTGTCACTATCAAGCATTGCATCAGTAGAGTCTGTTAAATTTAGACCATGCTCATATTCCCAGCCGTCTGGAATTTGGTCTCCATCTGTATCAAGGTTATTAGGATCGCCCTGATTTAAAAACTCATTGAGGTTACTCAAACCGTCATTATCATTATCCAATGATGCATCGTCTGAATTCGAAGGATCTAGCCCGTGTGCAACTTCCCAAGAGTCGGGTATTGAATCACCATCATTATCAGCAAATTCATTACTGAAATAAATGTTATCAATGAAAACTGTATCTAAGCCTGATGATACAGAACTATCTTTAATGTAAGCGAATTTAAGTGTATTTAAGCCTACAGGAATAACCTGCTCGAAAGAGCGCCAATCGGTGATACCAGAATCAATAACAATTAATTGCTCGTTTAGGTAAACATACAAATGATCAAAACCAGCTTCTGTAGAAAGTTTATAAATAAAGCTTAAATACTTAGTCTGGTCTGTTACAAAGCTGTATTCAAAACTAGTTGCTTGACTATCGTCAATGTCATTATTAGCCAAAGAGAAACTATAGTTTTCATCTATTTGTGAAGTTTCCCATGGCGTAGAAGGGTCTGTAAAATTAAAGCTTGCCGGAACAAGATTGTCATTAAAGTTAAATGAGATTGTTGCAGGTATTGTTGGCGTAGAATCAGCATCACTAGGGTCTGAACCTAATAAAAATTCAATTAGGTTAGTGAAGCTATCATTATCTAAGTCACTTTGTGCATCTGAACTATCAAGTGGATCTAAGGCGAAATTGACTTCCCAACCATCCGTCATTTTGTCGTTATCAGAATCAGGGTTAGTTAAGCTCGTTTGATACACATGATGTTCTTGATAATCAGTTAAGCCATCATCATCTGAATCAGAATCATTTGGCAAAGAATTTAAACTGTATTCTTCTAGGTTGGTCAATCCATCTTCATCTAGATCACCTGAGGCATCTGTAGGGTCTGATGAATCGAGTGAATATAACAACTCCCAATTGTCATCCATTCCATCGTTATCATTATCAATGAATTGAATATTATTACATACAACACCTACCGTATTGAATGCATCAACAACATCATTTGCCGCATAACCTAAATCAATGGCACTGTTTATTGCACCACATGCACCATCGATAAAGTCCGTTGAATTTACCCAATAATTTTGGTTTGCGTAGAGCATAATTTGAAAAGCTTTACGTGGATCCCACTCTGGCTTATTTGCTAGTAAATAAAATGCTCTGTTGAATACACCACTACTGTAATGAACATCAATTCCAGAATAAAACTGTGATGCGTGGTCTATTGAAATACCATCATTTGACGGCGTTTCAAAATAACGCAATGCAGTTCTATTTTTTGTGATGTCGGCACCAGACAACCAATCTGTAGTGCCTCTGACAAAGTATTCAGCAGTTTCACCAGCCATGTCTGAGAAAGACTCATTGATCCCTCCCGATTGGTCATAATAAAATAAATTGGAATTTTGCTCAGTAACACCATGACTTACTTCATGAGATACGATATCTAAAGAAACTAGCGGGTAAAAACTATCAGCACCATCACCAAAGCTCATCGCAGAGCCATTCCAAGTCGCGTTTTCCCAACCATCACCTTGGTGAACACGCAACAATAACTTAAAAGTCAGTGGTGCCGTGTTATACCATTGCTCATACATATCAAACACTGAGGTACCAAATGCATGGGCATCGTTTAAAGGCGAATAGGCACCATTAACCTCTTTGTGAGTATTTCGAGCACATGGGAATGAAAACGCAGATGAAGGCTCGCTCCCTGACTCCATCGAAACAGTTTTTACTTTATCATTTTCTAAAAAACATGTTTCTCCTACTTGGGAAACAGCAAATGCGGGATAATCATCGCCATATTCATAACGGCCAACTTTCTCATTACCACCAGGTCCCATCGCCTGTGTGTGTTTGATATTATTCCACGCTTTAAACACTTCATAAGTCTTTTCACTGATAATAGCTGAAGGCCTTGATTCAAGTTTTGCATTTAAAATTTCAAGTTCAATTAAATATGCGTAATGAGCTTGATCGTTTTTAACATAAATGTAGCGCTCTGATTTTACGAGCTTATAAGAAGAATCTAGTGACAGTTTAGAGGCTTTAAGTACTGCTAAAACAGCGGTCTCTAAATCAAATTGATTATTCGCTCTTAATTGCAATTGTGTTTCATTGATATCAGTCGCAAAAAAGCCACTCAAATGCTTTGACTGCGCTTGAACACGAATTTGTTGGCCCCAAATTGGAATGCCAGAATAATATTGCTGTAGAATTTTGTTTGATGAATTTTTTCTTACCGCACTCGTCGAGTTAAGGTGAGGCAAAGTTACCTCTTCAAAATAAGAACCTTTTTTTTGATTATTTTGAAGATTCTGATTTATTAACAGCAGGTTTTGAAGTTGTGGTTGGTTAAGAGGACTGACCCTTTCGACTGTTGCAGCTTGAAGAGAGTATGCGTTAAACATACTAAAAACTGCAGCACCTGCAATTAATCCCTTATGCATAATAGTTCCTTAAATACATTATTTACTTATTATCGGGACTAAATTACCAAAAATAAACACAACCTGCACCAATTTGTTAAGCTCACATTAATAATTTAACCAAAATTTCGACTACATATCTTAAAACTCACACTGGAAAAATACTCAATACCCATCAATACTTTATTATTAATAACTGAAACAGTCCCCTACCCATTCAATGTCGCTAAGAGCTAAATTTATCCTTCTGCTATCCACAATTTTTTGTGTGGTGGTAGCCAATACTTTCATTATCTATGCATTAGATAAACAAGGTCAGGCTAAGCTTGAAGCAGTGATCCATACTCATAATGTGCTCGATGAATCAGAAAAGCTCTACAATCAAATAACGAACGCCGAAACTGGACAACGGGGTTATTTATTAACGCAAGACCTCAACTATTTAGAACCCTACTATTCGGCTCTTGAACAAGTAAAACAACATTTTTTGGCCGTTAATAGACTAACGCTAAACAACTCCGAACAACAAAATACGCTTGCTTTAATTGATGAACTAGTTAACAAAAAATTAGCTGAATTGGCATTAACTGTGACACTCGTAATGCAAGGCACACCTTATGCCCTTGAAGAAGCTAAAGCGATTGTGTTAACTGATGAGGGAAAACAGTATATGGACCAAATCCGTTGGCATATTCTACAGTTTCAAAATACTGAGCAGACCAAGCTAGAACAGCAAAATGCTGAGTACCAAAGAAATAGGCTATTTATTACCCGGTTCGTCACTTTGCAAATCCCATTAATTGTTATCTTATTGATATTTTGTGCTTTATACATCAATTTAAAACTTTTCAAGCCCATGAAAATATTAATAAAAAACACCAAACAACTTGAAAAAGGCCTGCCTGCAAAAATGATGACGATAAATTCTCATGATGAAATAGGTTACCTTTTCAAACGCTTCATACGTATGAGCAACATAATTAATAAGCGAACAAGTAAATTAAATTTTCAAGTAAGTCACGATCATTTGACGGGTGTTTTAAATCGAACGGAACTAGAGCCTGCATTAAAACATGCTACTAGTCTTTGTTCTGAAGATAATAAACTGGCTGTAATCTTTATTGATATTAATAAATTCAAGCAACTCAACGATAACTATGGTCATTTAATCGGTGACCTAGTACTTAAAGAAACAGCAAAACGGGTTACTTCATCAGTTAGAGCTGATGATGATGTTTACCGTTATGGAGGGGATGAATTCGTTATTGTTGCCCACAACATTGCCAAGCGTTGCTACATAAATGCCATGCTCAACCATCTAATGGAACGATTTGATAGCCCTTTTATATTCGAACAACACACAGTTACGGTGTCACTTAGTATTGGTGTAGCCCTAGCACCTGATCACAGTCAAGATCCTCAAAAACTGCTCAAGCTTGCTGATCAAGCAATGTACCAAGCTAAACAAGCGTCAAAAAATGGTTATCATCTTTACCAGAATAGTACTCAAGAAGACTAATCTAAATCACTGCTTTATCCGTATATATTTGCAAAAACCCTCATCACTATGTATAAAATTTACACAGCACTTTTAACTTAAGGCAACACTATGCATCTTTTATTGACAGGCGGAACGGGTCTTATTGGTAGGCATTTGTGCCCTTTTTTATTAAACCATCACAAGGTGACTGTACTTACACGAAACCCAATTCAAGCTGCTGTTATTCTGACTCATCAAGTGCACACTGTTAAGTCACTCGATGAGGTGAATTTTGAAGAGGTTGACGCTGTAATTAATCTAGCTGGAGAGCCAATTGTCAACAAACGTTGGAGCGAGTCGCAAAAGCGCACTTTGTTAAATAGCAGAATTAATCTTACCCTACAGATATCTAAAGCGATTAGCCGCTGTGAATCACCACCTCATACCTTTATTTCTGGCAGTGCGATTGGCTTTTATGGCCGCCAAGAAAATCAGCCAATTGATGAGAGCTTTAATGATATTTACCCTGAGTTTAGTCATGTGCTTTGCCGTGATTGGGAGCATGCAGCGACGAAAGCACAATCTGAACAAACTCGAGTATGCCTACTTCGTACAGGTATCGTATTAGCTAAGCAAGGTGGTGCTTTAGGTAAAATGCTGCCTGCTTTTAAATTTGGCTTGGGTGGACCAGTAGGCCATGGTCAACAAGGAATGTCATGGATCCATATAGATGACATGATCCAACTTATCCTTTTTGTGCTCTCACATCAGGATATACACGGCCCAATCAATGCCACTGCGCCAAATCCTGTTGATAATAATGAGTTTAGTCAAACTCTTGCACATGTGATATCGCGTCCTGCCATGTTACGTATGCCTAGCTGGGTTTTAAAATTGATGATGGGCGAAATGTCAGACCTACTCCTTCATGGTCAATTTGTGCTTCCCAATAAACTACTTAGTCATAATTACCGCTTCCATTACCCAACGTTAAAACCAGCATTAGAAAGTCTAAAATTATAGTTACAATGTACGGGTTGATAATACTCAACTAATACATAATAATTAATCTGATTTTAGTCGAGTGATTATTCAGGGAAAATCATGATGCATTTACCCACCATAATCAGCATTTCAATTTTATTGAATGTGATTATTGGGGCGTTTCTACTGTCTTTGTATTTTTTAAGGCAACAGCCGAGCTATTTATATTGGGGTAGTTCGTGTTTATTTTTTGTATTTGCGCAAATCACCGCTTCTCTTCGTGTTTTTATCGACTTACCTTTAATTACCCATTATCTGGCAGCTTTACTCATTATTTCAGCGCCTTTGGCTGCAATTTTAGGGATCCATGCTTATAGTCAGTCAGATAGGAAATACCATAAAGCCTGCGCCTTTGTGCTGATCCTATCCATGCTGATATTACTGCCAGTGCATGACTCCCCATTAAACCACATAATCAGCACGGCCATCATTGCCATTTGCTTTAGCTACGCTGCATTTGCGCTCAGAAAGCTGCAAGTTGAGCGCATCATACACCTGGCTTTACTAAAACTGTGCTTTGTAATTCATGCTTTGATTATGTTAGTACAATTTTTGCTTTTAGTTTCTGATTATAAGGGCGATATTAATACTGATTTAAGCCACATTCTCGCGGTCATTTTGATAAGCCATATTATAATTACCACCCTAACTGCTATGATTTGGCCATTAATGATGTTTTTAGAATCAGAGCAGATACTAAGCGATCTTGCCAATCGTGACCCGCTTACAGGATTATTGAATCGCAGATCATTTATAATGATTAGCAACAATTACTTAGAGCAAGCTAATAGTAATCTTACAGAGCTCTGTGCTTTGATGATTGATATCGATTTCTTTAAAAAAGTAAATGATCAATATGGTCATGAAACCGGAGATGAAGCACTCAAATGGGTTGCTAAAAAGATTAAAAGCCAGCTTCGCGAACACGATTTAGTCGCCAGAATCGGCGGTGAAGAATTTGCAGTCATACTACCAAGCACCAGTCAGACCCAAGGCGAAAGCCTATCCGAACGGATCCGTTTAGCAATACACAACGATAGCTTTCAATATCAGCAACATTCAATAAAGCTTTCAATTAGTGTTGGCATCATAACTCATAAATCGGGCACAAATAATGTTAACGAATTACTGGCAGAAGCCGACAAAGGCTTATACAAAGCAAAATTAAATGGCCGAAATCAAGTTGTTACTATGGCATTTTAACGTGACAGCTTGTTAGTTTAATTTAAGCTTTCATTTAGCTGACTTAACTCATTGGTCACCCACTGTTTATCTAAGCATTGCTCTAAGTTAAGTTGGGCAAATTTTAAAAAATTGCGCGCCGCATGTGACAAATGGCGATCGGTGCGAACCACAAAATACCAATGACTGGCTAAATTCACATCCTCTACATCTAGCATGCAAAAACTCGTATCATGGGGTGGCAATACATGGCGAGAAACAACACCGAGCCCCATTCCTGAGCCAACTGCAACACGTATTGCCTCGTTACTGGCCATTTGTACTGTGTTGCCAAGGACAAAACCTCTACTTTGTAGCTCGCTTTCAAATAACATTCGCGTAGCTGAACCTGGCTCGCGAAGTAAAAAACGTTCACTCACTATATCGTGCAAAGTAACATGGCTTTTACTCGCAAGTGGATGGTTTATTGGCGCAATAAACACTAATGGGTTTTGCAAAAACCGCCCTGCTTTTGCGTGCTCTAATGAAGGGGGGTGACTAAATACATAAATATCATCTTCGCCTCTTTCAAATCGAGCAAGTACTTCAGCACGATTACCTATTTCAAGTGGCAGCTCAACATGAGGATGTAAATTACTATACGGTCCTAGTAATTTGGGCAAGATATATTGTGCGGTGTTAACCATGGCTATTTTACAACGCCCGCGCTCCCCACCTCTGAGCTCAGCTAAATAATCTTGATAATCATCAAAATGACCAAACACCTGCTGGCAAGTTTGAAACAACGCAAAACCCGCTTCTGTCACATGAATACGCTGCTGGTTAACCATCACTAATGGCTCATTCACTGTTTCTTGCAAGCGTTTAATTTGTTGTGAAACCGTTGGTTGCGTTAAGTGTAACTGCCTTGCTGTCTCACTAATTGAGCGCGTTTTTACCACACACATAAACACTTCAAGTAAGCGAAAAGAAATATGCCTTAAGTCCATTAATATTAACCCATAGATAATTACCTATAAGATACTATCATTTATTTAATTATTTACTATGTGGTTTTTTATCTAGAATAGCGGCGCTTTTAACCAAGAGGAGAACAAAGTGCCTGATATTGTTGTAATGTTTTTTGTTTTAGGGCTCACAGCCGGATTACTTCGCTCTGATCTTAAAATTCCGCAAGCAACCTATGAAACCCTTAGCCTATTGCTAATGCTCACCATTGGCTTAAAAGGCGGCATGGTGCTGCATGGCAATTTGCATTGGCAACTTCTACCCGAAATGGGCGCTGTGTTACTGCTTGGCGGCTTGATACCATTAATGCTGTATCCGGTTTTAAACAAGCTGCTTAACCTCTCTGTCGCAAATAGCGCAAGTATAGCCGCGCATTATGGCTCTGTTAGCGCAGGCACATTTGCTGTTGCTTTAGCGTATGCCGAATCGAATTCACTTAATGTAGGTGCTGAAGTCACGCTTTATTTAGTAATGCTTGAATTACCTGCCATCATCGTGGGTTTGTTACTATACCGCCGTCTAGGAAATAGCTCTGGGCAAAACCTATCACTCAAAGCGCTGTGGCATGAAACACTGACTAACAAAAGTGTGATCTTGCTTGTGGGTGGTGTGATTATTGGCATGATGTACGGCACGCAGCAAGGTAGCCAAGTAACTAGCCTTCTTACCAGCAGCTTTAAAGTTGTATTAGCATTATTCTTACTAGAAATGGGTTTAATGGCCGCACAAACACTGCGCCCTATTCCATGGCATCATTGGCGTTTAGCATTATTTGCACTTATAACACCGAACTTATTAGGTGCCATCGGCGTCTGTGTGGGTACTGCCCTGCAACTCGAGCTCGGCTCGGTAGTGATATTAGCAAGCCTAGTTGCAAGTGCCTCTTACATAGCAGCTCCAGCCGCTATAAAAGCAGCTATTCCTGATGCTGACATAGGCTTGGCCATGTTATGTTCTTTAGGCATAACCTTTCCTTTCAATGTATTACTAGGAATTGGCTTGTATCATCAAATAGCATTGTATATGAGTTAAAAAATTCGCTAACTATCACTTTATGCATGAGATTTTTTAAAAAGTCGTTTAATATAAATAAAAAAGCAGTGCAAGGACATGCTATGTTCAATCAAACGCTCAGCACTGAGCAACAGCATGTAAGTGATATTTTTATGCGCTTATGTACGCTTTGTCAGGTGCAAAATAATTTAGAATTAGAGCAACATTTATCATTACAACTTGGCTTTTGTGAGCAAAGTATTGAGCTTGCAACTGTGCCCTATGAGTTAATTGATAAACTAGCTAAAGCTTCTGAGGTTAGTTTTGATTCACTACTTAATGGTAGTAACCAAACCACAGCTGTACTTGATGGTCCCATATTACAAGCAATCAGTAACGGTATTATTAAGAGTATAAAAAAGCTATCAATGGCGGGGTTAATTAAAGGTGAGAACCAAACGCAAGAAGCACTTAGTCAACTTGCAGATATTCAGCTAAAACAAATAGCAAAAGAGCTCAAAATACAAAGCCAGGTTAAATAACCTGGCTTTTTACTAATTCTTACCTTTGTACATTTTCTCGTAAATGTCAGATATATTGTTTTGCTTATCGTAGTATCGCTGCAGCTCCCCAAGCGATAACTCCTTTATTTTATCGCTATCAAGCCCGGCAGGTTCTGCTAATTTAAAATGTGCGGCGTGTGGTGAATTGCCCATTAAGGTTGCAATTTCGCCCTTCAATTGTTCAGCTTTATTAAATAGTTTAATTGCTTTGCTGATATCTGTTTCATGTTCGGCTTGTAACGTGCACCAAACCACCTCAACAGACTTAGACCTGATTTGATCTTCAAAGATATTTTTTCGCGCAATCAACCACGTACTTGCAATCAGCAAGATGGCTAAAACGGCAATGGCTATGTAAATTAGTTCAAGCATTACGATCCCTCGGTAAACTAAATGTTACTATACACCCAAACTTGGTCCGTAATACATCAGGAAAAAGCATTATAAATGATAGTATGAGACTGAAAATCATCTAATAATTAATGTTAAGTTTTTGTTCCAAACGGCCAGCTTGGACTAAGTAATAGTTTTAATTTGGTTTTCAAAAGACCAGGAAACAACATCACAACAGCAAGCACAATACTAATGTAGAGCACAATAAAGCTATACATGTAGTGTATATAGGCATGTTCAGCTTGGATAAACAATACGACGAGCTTAAACCACAAAATAAAATGCGCTAAAGCTAAAAGTGTCGTCAGCTTGATTATACAGAAAAACAAATCCCCAAATGTATAACTAAACTTTGTATGCAATTTATATAAGATAGCCATACTCAAAACATTGAAACCAGCTAATACAAGATAAATGTTCTGTGCAAACGCACCGTTCCCACCCTCAGAAATATAAAGTAGAACCTTTTCCATAAGTAGAGAAGTTACTAAGTATTTTGATGCTACAACGGCAATTGACAAAAAGTCGCTAAAAAGCTCTCTATGTTTGAATGCTCTATAGAAAGAATGTATCAATGCGACTGTATAACAAAGAGCTATAATAACTTGAGTAGAGAACACTTTATGTGCAGAAGTTGCGACTAAAAACTCATTGTATAAATCTGTAAGGTATTGCATGGCGTATCCCAAAAAAGACACGCCTAAGCATAATGCTATACTCAAAAAAAAACCAGCGTTTGAGCTGGCTTTATTCTGTAAGTGCTTAGTTTTCTTTCTTTTTTGGTACCAAAATCACAATTCCAGCAGAGCCTTGTAAGTTTTTCTTTTTTGGCGGTACTAAAATTACGATTCCACCAGAGCCTTGAAGTTTTGTAGTATCAAAGCTTGAAACTGGTGCTGCGTCGAATGCTAAAGTAGATAGTAATAAAGCTGATAAAGTCATTTTTTTGTTCCTTCATTGTTAAAGATAGTTTTCGTTAGCAAATACCGAGCCACTAAAATACAAATTGGGTAAAAACTAACGACTAGCCCCTATATAAGCATAAAATTAAACCGTTAGGCCATTTTTTATACTATCCACGTTTACAAAACGTACGCTGAACAGCATCAAACCGTTTAGCTCTATAAACTAGCTAGGCTCTATGCCATAATTCTGTTAATTCAAAAAATAAGTCAAAGCGGCCCTACGCTTAGCAAGGTTTAATGCATGGCATATCCAGAACAACAGCAACCAACAATTTATTGGCACGACTATACAAAAACTCTTATAAATATTTGAAAATAAACAATCTAATTTTTAAAAATATTATTTTTATACACCATTAATAAACACTGGCAGTTTCTTGCCACATACAATTCACTTTACTATTGGCTCCAATTTATTTTTTAACACCCCTACTGTTGATTTGTGGCCTATAAATTCTGATTTTGTAATTGGCTCTCCTACTCCCTAATCTTTGTCACCATGCGTTTCTAGGCTTATTAAATCAAGGAGTACTTTAGCCATATCTACTGAGCTATCACCCAACCACACTGTTTTACCTTCCACTTTTGCTAAATCTGTTGCTTTAGGGTTTTGACTGGTTTTAGGTTCATATTTTCCGTAGCTTCAATATCAACCTGCTTTTTACTGCCTAACAATAATCTTTGACGTGAAACTATTAATACCTTTCACCCACTACGGTTTTTAATGAGCACCTCACATTTGTGATTTGATTGTCGTCTATGTTTGATGTGTCGTTTCTATCAATGCTGCAGATGCGCTCATGGTAACTTTCTTTTCGCTTGTTAAATTTTATCACAATAATATCAATAGATTAGCTATATCCCAGTAGCTCTTTAGGTATCAATTATCGTAAAGGCGTTCACCATTCTTACTTAAGGATTTAGACAAAATGATCAAGTCATTCAGTAAAGACCCAAAAGCATTTATTAAATTAATTAGGGGAGGTAAATAATGGGCTGGCTAAAATCCGTATTTTCATTATTAACCGATCCGATAGCCGACTTAACTGGCGGCTATCGGGAGCGTAAACGCATCGCCGCTGAAATGGCCGCGGATGTAGCACGTGCTGAAAACAACTTTAAAATTGCCCAGTTCAACGCCAAAGCAAAACGCCTTGAACAGGTTGAGCAAAACGACGCTGACTATGACTTACTTGTGCTTAAGAACCGCGACAAAACCATAATGGATGAAGTGATTATTTTATTCTTTTTGGGGTTGTTCATCTGTCACTTTATACCTGCTATGCAGCCGTACATGGCTGAAGGCTGGAAAGCGATGGGCTATAAAGGTGCGCCCTAGTACTTTGAGTTTGTGATTGTAGGGATTGCTGTTTCAACGCTTGGATTAATGCGGTTGTTTAGAGCATTTTGGCGGATCAGAGATAATAAGAAAAGCGCTAGTGACTAGCGCTTTAATAACAGAAGTGGAATTTCAATAATTCATTTTTATCTTGTAACTTACAAACAACTAGAGCATATCTTGTAGCTCAACATTTGATGTATATCCAATTTGTTCCATCATAATTCTACAACATATTTCTGAAAGAAAAATCAGGAAGTTAATATTTATATTAAGCTCTATATCAATTTTATGTACATATCGCCAGTCAACAAAAGCCTTATCACAATTTTTTAATTGCTGTTCGTAATCAGGCCATTTCACTACTAGATAATTTTGTATTTCAATGCAAATTTCTGAAGGTAGTTTTTCCATAAGTGCTAGCAAGTGATGACCTTTACAATCCACACCATCACTATAAAGAATAACTTTGAGAGCTAATTCAACGGAAAACGATGCATTAATAATACTTGGTGTCCCTATTGGAACCATCCCATTTATGTTACAACGTTTTGCAGCTGCATAAAATGAGAGTGCATTTGTTGCTGCATGAGATATTTGCTGTTCAGTCACTTTGGGTACCTAATATTTTATAATAGGTTACAGATCATAAACCGGCTACGGTTATAATTCTATTAAATCTAACTTTAAGTCGCTTGTTAATCTGAATGATGAGCCTTGCTGGTTTCCTATAGTGGATTTTGCTTTTTCTCTGTATAGTTCAACCGCATTAATTATATTCGACTCGAACTGTTCTAGCTTTTCGCTAAATATCTGCCTGCTTCTGAATTCACGAAATGCCTCCTCGTCTTCTTCTGTTAACTCCAAATGAGTATCATCACTGATTAAATTAAAATTAACATGGATATCTTCATGTCTGTCTCTAAAGTGATATGTTATAACTGAATCTATAGTTGGCTCAGCATGCTCATCTATACCTAATTCATTTAAAACGTACTTAATAAAATCTAACATTCAGTAATCCTTTTTAATGAGTAGTAAATAAGTACAACAAAGTAACTTTTTTAACTAACTAAGTCTACCAGACCAATCTAGCTCTTTTACCTTTTCAATTTTAGCGACCACCACTTCAAGACGCTTAAGTGCTTTAGTCAGATTTGGTCCAGGCACACCATTAAGCGTTGCTGCATTGGTTTTACTAATTCCTCGTACCAAGTAATCGCTTAGTGCTGCTTTTATATCTTCACTAGTGCTTTTACCAAACGATAAAAGTGAATCTAACCGCTCTTGGCTTTGCGAGCCTTTATGTAAATATTTCATAATTTATTTATCACTTAACTGATAATTAATTAATGATATTTCAATATCAGGTAAATCATCAGGTATTTGATCTTTTTGTTGTCACTTTATGTCAAACATTGTCACAGATTTGACAATCTGATCTTTTTCAAACAACTCTCAGATCCCTTTATTGCAAGGTCTAGCTAAAAATAGCATGTCACAACAGTTGTCAATTTGACGCATTTTTTGCACGAAAGCGGAAGGCGAGGAGGAATGAATTTTGTGGCCTTTTGATTGTCAAAAGGCACATCCAGTGTGCCTTGGCGGCCTAACTAAATACTATGTTATGCAGTTGAAAAAAACTCTTAAATCGGCTGTAAGCTAAATTAGTATGTTTAATTACTTTTAAATATCCAGTTAAGTAGCCTATTACAGTACTTAAATGTATTTTATTTGATTCCCCGCTTAACGACATTAGATTTTCTAGTATTCATAATATGGTGATGATTACCATGATATGAAGTACTTTCTTTAAGTGTCATAACCATAAAAAATACCACAACGTTAAACGAGAGCGCTTGATATAAACTGGCTGTATGTAAACCCCAATCAAAAACACTCAATAATAAACCGAGCCATACAACTAAAGTAAATAAACTTACCCATTGATTTATTTTTGATACGGATAATTTTGCAGGTCCAGTTACTAAGTCCTCGATAAACCCATCATCATCTGGTCTTTCAAGGCTTGTTTTGTAAAGCGGACCAATAATGTCATTTTCTAGCATGTTTACATGATTTTCCCAGTTTTCCTGCCAATATTTGCTTCCTTTATTAACTAAAAACCAAGCCCAAGTAAAAAATAAGCCAATACACCCAATAACAAACACATAAACTTCTTTATCAGAAGTTGGTTTTATATTGCTCGAGATAACTCCAAAAAAGCCAGCAAAAGTAACAGCAATCAAAGCCCAAAAATATGTGGCTCGCTTCCAATAAAGTTCTATTTCGAATTTTCTTATATCTAATGCATGCTCAAGAGCTTTTTCTTTTTTACTTTTCAAATTAACTCCCGCACCTTTCTCTTCCTGTTCCTTATCTTCAAACATTTTGTTATAACTTTCATTATCAACTTCATACGGATGGTGTTTCGACATCGTAGATTCATCATTTTAATTTTTTCGTAAAATAACACGTTTGCCAGCCCTATTGGCACTGTCTATAATTACAGTTGTTTTGTTAATTTTATTGGTGTGATTATGCGGGTAACGTGTCCGAACTGTGGAAGTAAAGCGACTATTTCATCAAGAGAAAATCAATCAACCCATGTAGCTGATCTTTATATTTCATGCACTGACGTTAAAAACTGTGGAGCAACGTTTGTGAGTACGTTAGCATTTAAACACTACCTAAACCCACCACGCCAAACAACTGCACAGATTGCCGCATTGTTAATTAAGAACTTACCTCGTGAACAGCAGCTAGAACTAACAGGTTTGTAATCTGTAAAAAAGCCCCATGAGGGGCTTAATGTAAATTAATCAATAACACAAGGGGCTTCACAAGAGTGTGGTAACAGGTAAACAGTTTTCTCTATAGTATCTTTTTGATGAAAGTATCTTTCTTTATCATTCAACCATTTCCCAGTATCGGGGTCTATATTCAGTATACCATTATCCTTTACTTTCAACTTAATATCGTAATATCCACCTTTGAAAGTTTTAATTGATAAAATGCTGCCTTTTTCAGAATTTTCAACTCCATTTACCCACCATGTGTATTCAGTAATATCTCCATCTCTATCTGTAGATGTAGATGAAATCCTAACTCGATTCACACCTCCAGACCATTCCGGTTCTTGTGAAAGAATAGTGAAATTTGCATTCGGAGAATAATTTCTATTTATAAAGTATTTTTTATAAGTAGAGTCGCATGCATATTCCCCCTGTAGACTATAACCATGAAATTTATATGGAAAGGAAGGGTAATACATACCCATGATATTTACTTGCTTGTCTGAGTTATGTGCCCAGCATCCTTCCCAGTATGTGAAGTCATGTGGTTCCTCTTTTAATTTATCACCAGCATGAACGTTTAGTGCAAGGAATAGTGACACAAAACCAACAATTACTTTTTTCATTATTTTTTCCTTAAATTTAATATATCCGTACCCGTTAAAGGCCCAAGTAAATTAACAGTAAATTAACACCAATGAAATAGTATTAAAGTACTAATTTTAAGGCTGCTTTAAAAAGTAATTCATTCAATTTATATTAGCGTGACTAGATTCGGTTTTAATTATTCAAAAGATATAATTACAACTAAGTTTCTTAATATTAATTATGAAACTTTGACGTTCAAAAGGCCTGAACTAATTAATATGGCTTATTTGTCACGCCAACAACTCTAATGACCACCAATCATTTTTACTGACTGCAGAAGCTTGATCATCATTAACTAACAAGGCCAAATCCCAGTCCCCTATTACAACAAGCCCATTCTCATTCCTTGTTTTAATTAACGAATCACGGCCATCATGCTCTGCATATGTGTATGCAAGCTCTATTAACTCTTTTGCTTGTTGTCTATGTGCATCGGTTACATGCCAACTACCCGATTTTTGGGCGAGTGTTTTCGCTCGGTATTCAATAGCGAGTCGTTTTTCATGTTTTTGTTGGGCTGCTTCGTCCAGAACCTGCAACTGACCATCTCTTATTTGATAAATTTGCTCGTTTCGCCTGATCCTTTTACCTGAAATTAGATCCTTTTTAACCTGCTCGATCTCTTTTGTGTCATGACCCTCCATATCAAGTAACAACTCATCCCTAGAGCCCGTGGCTATGGGCGTACAGTTATTACCACTAGTCCAAGAAAAATTATAGCTTTAGCTGAAGCATTAGAAACAACTCCAGAATATTTACAGTTTGGAGTTGGTGAATTAGATAATGCGGAAGTAACGAAAATAGTAACCAATAAACTACCGCTAATTAGTTGGGTACAAGCAGGTGCTTGGTCAGATATTTCCGAAGTTAGCCCTGTGGATGCTGAAAGATTCCTTTGCCCAGTTAATTGCAGTGAACAGTCATTTGTTCTTCGTGTGCAAGGAATAAGCATGGAGCCTAAGTTTAATGATGGCGATCTAATATTTGTTGACCCCGAAGCCGAGTGCATCCACGGTTCTTACGTTGTAGCTCGTTTAGATGACGACAACCAAGCCACTTTCAAACAGCTGATCATCGAAGGCAATCAAAAGTTCCTAAAAGCCGCCAACCCCAACTGGCCAGAACAACTCATCCCCATCAATGGCAACTGCACGTTGGTAGGAAAAGTAATTTTTACTGTGAAATCTCTGTAAAAATGAAATACTATCAATATCAAAGAAATGGAATTAGATATTTTGTTGATGAACTCTACGAGTAACAGAATTACTAAAGTAAATAATAATTAATAATCACAAGAATGGTGAGCAAAGGCATGAACAATTCAAACGAATACTTAAAATCCGCACTAGAAAAGCTTCACAGCAAGAACGAAGATTTCATAATAATAGGACTCACAGGTAGAACAGGCAGTGGTTGTACATCTGCAGCAAGAATATTATCAACCGATAAAGCTAAATTAAAGCATTGCTTATTCTCAGGGCCTGATGCTGAGAATAACTTTCAGCGAAAAGAAAAAATTCTAAATACGTTTTATAGAGAAAATTGGCACCCATTCACTCATTTGAGGGTTAGTTCAATATTAACGTACTTGTTATTACAGAAACTTTCTGAAGAAGAAATTAAAAATTTTCTGTCAGCTCAAGATTCTATAAGAGCAGCAGATATTAATTTCTTTTTATCTCTTCAAAGACAGCTAAAAACGGAGAAAGATAAGTTATCTAAATATGAATTTTTTATTACGTTTCTTGACAAACTTACAATGTTAATTAGAGAGCAATTAGATAACGAGACATTTGTTAAACTCTATCAAGCATTAGGACGAAATGCTCGTCGTTCTGGTTGTGTATCTAAAAGCGACATGAAGAAAGGTAAATTTTTCACCATTGCTCAAAACATAAAATATATTATTAATGAGTTACATAAAGAAAATAAAGATAAAAATCAAAGTACCTATATTACGATTGATGCAATTAGAAATCCTCTAGAAGCTAGTTATTTTCAAGAACGCTATTCTGCATTTTATCTACTCGCGATTTCTTGCGAGGAAGAAGTGAGAAAGTCACGTCTGATAAAGAAAGGTTTCTCAGATGAGAGTATTAATCAAATTGACAAAATAGAATATTCAAGTCTCGACTTAAATGATAAGAAAAGTTTTACAGATCAAGATATTCAAGGCTGTTTACAAAAAGCTGATATTTATATTGACAGTAATGCTAAAGATGGTGATTCAGATACCTTTCAGAAACTGACAAACCAATTAATAAAATTAGTATCACTGGCACAGAAACCGGGCCTTATTACACCGACTCCAGAAGAAAGGTGCATGCAAGTTGCTTATGCATCAAAGTTAAATTCAGGTTGTCTTTCTCGCCAAGTTGGCGCCGTTGTTACAATGAATAATTTCTCAATTAAAGCTGTTGGTTGGAATGATGCTCCGTATGGCCAAGTTCCTTGTAATCTAAGGTCTGTTGATAACCTTAAAAATAAAGTTGATTTGGAGGCATATAGCCCTTTCGAATTAGAAGATACTGAATTTAGAAACCACATGGAAAAGAGGCATCAAAAATTAATAAAAATAAATGAAACAGGTTATAACCCTTCATATTGCTTTAAATCAGAATATAACCAAATTAAGGAAGATAAAAATCAAGTACACACACGCTCATTACATGCAGAAGAAAATGCGTTTCTTCAAATGTCTAAAGATGGAGGAAGCGGAATTGAAGGAGGTTTTTTATTTACAACTGCGAGCCCTTGCGAGCTCTGTGCAAAAAAAGCCTATCAACTTGGTATGAAGAGAATTTACTATATTGACCCATATCCAGGTATCTCTCATAATCATATTTTAACTTCTGGTAAAAAAGAAATGCAGCCTCAAATGGTTCTCTTTAATGGTGCTATTGGCAGGGCTTTTCACAAGCTTTACACACCAATTGCAGCATATAAAGATGAATTAAATGCAATGATTGAGTAGCCACATTTATTGCGTCAAGTCGAAATATAAGTAACACCCTTTGGGTGTTCTGATTTCTCAATAACTTAAGGTGCCCGCTCAAAGCGGGCTCTATTTAAGCAATATCGTAAAGATTCAATGCATCAAATACTAATTGCAATCCTTCTTTATTTAGCTGATTTTGGTTTATAAGTTCGATAAATCTATATCTGGGTATCCTCGTCTCTCGTAATTGAATCCATAGATTATCTACTTCTTCAACCGTTATTGGCCTATCTTCATAAATACCCGTTAGATTCTTTCTGATTGCTCTTCTTGCTCTTAAGCTGTAGAACATATAGTTGTCTCCTCTGAATAAAAGCTATTTTTTGGCACTGCACCTTAAAGCAATTAAGTAAAAAAACTTTGATGTACACCCTAAAGTTTAAATTCATCCGTTACCTCATAGACCTAATAATAAAATCAAGAACTGTATAAAAATACAGTAAAAGACTATAATCTTAGAATAGATTGTAACGAGTACCTATTATGATTATCGAAAATGTGGATGTGGGCCCAAATTTAAAGAGCTTTCTAAAACGTTAGATATGGCCTTTTTAAAGGACTCAACTTTTATCGGCCGCGCAAGTGGCCGTAGTATGGAAGGTGTGGGGATCTATGATGGTGATTTGTTAATAATTGATAGGGCCAAAGATGTGCAGCAGAACGATGTAATCGTTGCATGCTTAAACGGTCAATTTGTTTGTAAGATAGCCGACTTAACTAATAACCTTTTGTTGTCGGCAAACCCTGCTAATAAGCCATATAAATTAACAGGGTTTGACCAATACAATGTTTAGGGTGTAGTTGCACAATCAATCAGAATGCATAGAAGCAGTACTGTTTTAGAGTTTGGGTGTTAGAGACTTCGACTTGAACGATTAAAGTCTCTTTAGCTTTTACTTGAAGAGCTTTTCATCACCTAGTTTTCTTTAGTTCTAATATAGATATTGTTCCATTACATCCCCCCCAATTTCGATGAATAAATTTTCTTCTGTCTCAACCTAGAATTGTCCAAAAAACATGCTACTTTTATTCAAGCTGGAATTTACTGTTCTTAATTTACTTATAAAACAACATGTATTCTAGTTAACCGAAGAAAGTATCAACTCGTTGCCTCCATCAGTAATTACTTAGCTCATTTAATGGTTATATCTAGGTATGGGAATAAACGACTTAATTCTAATTAAGCCAATAAAAAGGAAAACTTATGTCTGAAGCTACACATAACGATTTATTTCAAACAACATGGCAAGCAAGCTCAAACAACCATGATGTTGCTCCACTTACCATCCAATTTAATGCTGTTCACACATGTACAGTCCTAGTAGGAAGCCAGCCTTATGGAGTTACATGTAACTGGACTGAAAATTTTGCAGACGGAAACGTTACTAATTTTGGACTTACTGGTGGCTCTATTTCACTAGTAGGAAATTGTTCGTTAAGCTCTAAAACAGGTAATGCAACTGGTTTTGCTTGTGGTGAAGGTGCTGAAGGATGGACACTTACACTTTTACCAAATTAAATACGCATAACTTTCAGCTTTAAATCATTAAACCTCATCTTCTTGTTTAAATATTAAAAGAAGAATGATTATTTAATAATGTTAAATAACATTCCAGAAGAACTAAAAGTTGCTGTATTCTTTTGCTTTTAGTTCTTTCTAGTGAAATGAAATTTGAAATCTACGGAAAGAATTTTATCAATGATTAAATTACTCTAAATACAGCTTTAAAAATGATTCTTGTGAATTTTGATGTTGGCCCTAAGTTTAAAGAGCTTTCTAAAACGTTAGATATCAGCTTTTTGAAGGACTCAACTTTTATCAGCCAAGCAAGTGGCCGTAGTATGGAAGGTGTGGGTATCTTTGATGGTGATTTGTTAATTATTGATAGGTCCGAAGATGTGAAGCAGAACGATGTAATCGTTGCATGCTTAAACTGTCAATTTGTTTGTAAGATAGCCGACTTAACTAATAACCTTTTGTTGTCGGCAAACCCAGCTAATAAACCATATAAATTAACAGGGTTTGACCAATACAATGTTGAGGGTGTAGTTACACAATCAATTAGGATGCATAGAACTACTAGTGTTTTGGAATTTGGATGTTAACAAATCACCCCAATGCAAATTAGTACATAGGATTTTTGCTAATTTAAATATGGGTAGTTTGATGCTTACATCATAATAACTACCTATATGGTGTATCGAGTCTAGTAATGATGTACTTAACAACTAAATCAATATTTGTAGGCGGTTCGATTACATCATTATCTTGTAGTAAAAGATATTTATAAGCTTGCGTGCTAACTGAAAAGCTCGTTTCCAGAGATGAATTTACTTTTTCAAGGGGTACTACCTCTTTAGCCTTAATTCCAAATTTGAACAATTCGTCTTTAATTTTATCTACTTTATCAACAAAGCCATTAAAGTATACAGGATACTGTGGTTCTTCATTTATTGTAATGCCCACCTGAGTAGATAATAAAATACGTTGGTATGCATAGAAATGTTTTACTAATTCCTGAGTCTTATTATTTGCTATATCTTCAAACTTCATCTTCTCTCCATTTTTAATGTAGCCTATAGTCATTTAATTGGTGAGTCCTTAGAAATGTATTTACTCTTGAATTAAAGATAAAAAAATTAAAAATAAATTTAACTTAAAAAGGTACACCTGATCACAAAATAACTTAAGAAACGATGTTGTACAACAAAATGCATAAATAATTTTGCATTGAAAATACTCACCCTTTAGCTCTTTCACTTATTAGTATTAATAATTGTTTAAAAAACAGGTTTCGAATTTCTTCTTGGTATTTTAATAATTCCTTTTGGAAAGGAGCTTTTAATATGTTTATTTGCTCATCAGATAAATCTGTTTCGATAGAAAATGAGAAGCCTTTCCCAACTACACTATTTATTTCTTTAAATTGAGGCAAAACACTTCGAATAGCTTCTAATGCACGAGATCTGTCATAGTTGTATTCATCTACAAGCAAATCTAACATAAGTTGTTCAAAATGCTTTTCACTTGAAGTTCTAGAATTTGGAAATTCAATTATATTGCTCATTATATCCCCTAAATCTTATTTTTTACTCGAATTGATAGACCGTTTTTTTGCTAAAACTAACTTGCAATATAACTCATAACCTTCTCTCTGTTCTTTCATCCAATCATGTTTGTTGTAGACAGCCATAACGCCACGCATTGTATGTCCGAGCATCTTTTCTGTTAAGTGTGGCGCAACACCATGCTCACTTAGTAATGTGGATAATGATCTGCGCGCATCATGTGGTATGAACTTAGGCATGTTGTATTTTTCAAATAACTGTTCCCAAACACGACAACAATAACGGTTAATGGTATGTGTGGTCATCGGTTTTCGTGGGTTGCTACCTGGTATTATGTATTCAAAATTTCCGTAAACAGTTGCAAGTTTGTTTAAGATTTCTTTCATCAAACTAGAGATTGGCCGTCTTATCGCTTTATTTGTTTTTGAATTTTCAGGTGGTAACGTCCAAACATCATTTTCAAAATCAAAATGCTCCCACTTAGCTAAACCAATCTCAGAATGGCGAGCGCCTGTTATGAATATAAGCTGTAAACAAGACTTGGTTGCAAGGGTTGCTCTGGTAGATTCAATCTGCAACCAAAGTTTAGCAATTTCATCTAGCTGTAAAACTCGTTGGCCTACACTCGCCTGTTCACCAACATCACTCACATTTAAGTTCAACACCGGATTAATAGGCTTAACTAAGCCTCGTTTTTCAGCCCAACCTAAAATTGACTTTATGCGCGTTAAAATTGTGCCGGCGGTTTTAGGGCTGCCATCACGCTTTACCATATCAAAGTACTTTACCCAGGCATGAATAGCCATATTGTCGACTGGTAAGGCTCTATAGTTTAAGTAAGGAGCCACCCATTTTTTTACATGGTTTTTGTAGAGTGTTTGTGTTTTTTCTTTGAGGTCAGGCACACGAGTCAATACCCATCCATGAGCAACTTCAGTCATTGTGGGTAAGCCCTTTGCATTGTTACGCATTAGCTTTAATTCAATGCGAGGGTCTTTCTTTTGACTAAGCCAGTTTTGAAACTGTGGTATGTACGATTGCGCTTCTTTAATAGAAAGGCCAGGATAACGACCAAGTGTAATGATCACTTGTTTGCCATCAACTCGGCAACGATATTGCCAAGTAATCGTTCCTTTTGCTGATATCCTTACACTAAGGCTATCTCTGTGCGATAATGTGCTGGGCTCTTGGTTCTTGCCTAACAAATTTCAGAGTTTGGTATCGCTTAACGGTATTTGATTTTTTATACACACTTACAAAAAAATATACACGATACTATACACACCTTGAGATCATTGCAAGAAACACGAAGTAACTAGAAGAACTAAAAAAAGGCCCGAACGCATTGAATTTAAAGGCTTAGGATATTGCATGGCAAACAGAGAATACTACGACACCCCCCCTACGATATACTGGCACGACTACGAAACATTTGGCGCAAGCCCGCAAAAAGATCGTCCAAGTCAGTTTGCTGGCATTCGTACCGATCTTGATTTAAATATTATTGGTGAACCGTTAATTGAGTATTGTAAGCCGGCGGCTGATTACTTACCCCACCCCGAAGCATGTTTAATAACAGGTATTACCCCGCAAATTGCGATGCAAAAAGGCTTAGTTGAAGCTGAGTTTATGGCAAAAATCCATGCTGAATTTAGCCAACCTAACACCTGTGTAGCGGGCTATAACAGTATTCGCTTTGATGATGAAGTCACACGTTACAGCTTATATCGTAACTTTTATGACCCTTACGAGCGTGAATACAAAAACAATAATAGCCGTTGGGATACTATTGATTTAGTCCGAGCATGTTATGCACTACGCCCAGAAGGCATTGAATGGCCGCTTAAAGAAGACGGTACACCAAGCTTTAAACTCGAACACTTAACCGTTGCCAATGGCATTGAACATGCAGCCGCTCACGATGCACTAAGTGATGTAACAGCGACTATTGCACTGGCTAAATTAATTAAAGAAAAACAACCTAAGTTGTATCAGTTTTTCTTTAGCTTACGCTCTAAAAAAGCACTGGCTGATTTAGTTGATGTGTTTAACATGACACCACTGGTGCACACTTCATCACGAATTCCGGCAAATCAAGGCTGCACCAGCTGGATTGCACCAATGAGCTTTCATCCAGTTAATAAAAACGCCATTATTTGCTTTAATTTAACTGAAGATCCGCAAGTCTTATTAGATTTATCTGTTGAAGAGCTACGCACGTGCCTTTATACAAAACACAGCGACCTCGGCGAAGACGAAGCACCAGTAGGCCTTAAACTAGTGCATTTAAATAAGTGCCCTATTCTTGCGCCAGCAAAAACCTTGTTACCAGAGAACGCGGCGCGATTAGGTATTGACCGCGAAAAATGTTTACAAAATCTCGCTATTTTAAAAGCCAACACAGAACTTCGCGACAAAGTAACCGAAGTATTTAACGAACAGCGTGATTACGGCGAAACCACTAACCCTGACTATCAACTTTATGATGGTTTTACCAGCCATGCAGATAAAGCTAAATTTGCTATGATACGTGATGCAAGCCCTGAGCAATTAGCTTCAATGCAGCTTGATTTTGATGATAAAAAGTTTGCTACCTTGTTATTTAGATACCGCGCTCGAAACTGGCCACACACCCTTAGCCAGGATGAATTAGCCACTTGGCGTCAGTATTGCCAAAACAAGCTAATGCATGGTGAAGATAGCCCGTCGATCAGTGGCCAAGATTTCATGATCACCCTCGAAAATCTAGCTCATGAAAATGATGATAACGAGAAGAACCTGCATATTTTAAAAGCGTTGTACAATTACGCACAAAGCATGTAATAAAAAACGCGACAATCATTGTCGCGTTTTTTATGAATATTACTTTTTATGTAACGCTTCGATACGCGCTAATAAACTAGAGGTGTCGTAGCGGCCGCCGCCTAAAGCTTGCACATCGGCGTAATATTGATCAACTGTTGCCGTCATCGGCAAAGTTGCGCCGTTTGCCTTTGCCTCATCCAAAGCGATGCCTAAATCTTTGCGCATCCAATCAACAGCAAAACCAAATTCGTATTCACCAGCCCACATTGTTTTGTAGCGGTTTTCCATCTGCCATGAGCCAGCTGCACCTTTCGAGATGGTTTCAATCACTTTTTCACCATCAAGGCCAGCTTGTTTTGCAAAGTGTAAACCCTCAGCCAAGCCTTGTACCACACCAGCAATACAAATTTGATTTACCATTTTACAAAGTTGACCAGAACCTACTTCACCTAATAATTGGCTAAAACGGCTAAAAGCAGCCATGACAGGTTGAACAACATTAAAGTCGGCTTCGTCGCCACCAACCATCACGGTTAATACCCCATTTTCTGCACCCGCTTGGCCGCCAGAAACCGGCGCATCTAAAAATGCGATGCCTTGTAATTTTGCTTGAGCGCCAACTTCACGTGCCACTTCAGCTGATGTTGTAGTGTGGTCAACTAAATAGCTGCCCTCATGCATGCTTGCTAGCACACCATTTTCACCATAAACAACTGAACGTAAATCATCATCATTGCCTACACACATGAAAACGATATCAGCCCCTTTTGCGGCTTCACTTGGCGTTTCAGCGTATTCACCTTGATATTCTGATACCCACTTTTGCGCTTTAGCCGTTGTGCGGTTGTAAACTGTCACACTGTGACCTGCGTTGGCAAGGTGACCCGCCATTGGGTAACCCATTACACCTAATCCGATGAAGGCGACTTTCATTGACATAAAACTGACCTATTTGAGTGATAAATTAGTAACAATTTCATTATCTCAACCGAATAACTAAAAAGCGAATGAAAAAAAGTTCATTTAAACCGTTTAAAAACACACAGGTAAAACATGGATAGTATATATCGTTTCAATGCCCAGCTTGCATCTGGTGAAAACTTTAGCCTTGAATCGTTACAAGGAAAAACAGCGCTTATCGTCAATATTGCCAGCAAATGTAATTTTTCAGTGCAAATGGCAAGCCTTGAAAAGTTGTATCAAGAATATAAACAGCAAGGTTTTACCGTACTCGGTTTTGCCTGCAATCAATTTGGCCACAATGAACCTCTTGATGGCAATGAACTTAAAGCCTTTTATCAGCAACACTTTAATGTCAGCTTTCCTATTTTTAACAAGGTGTTAGTCAACGGCCCAGACGCCCATCCTTTATTTAATTATTTAAAGTGCCATACCCGAGGAATTGCGCAAAACCGCGCAATTAAATGGAATTTCACCAAATTTCTTATAAACTCAGAGGGTCAACTCGTTGCGCGATATGCCCCGCGCACCAAACCCGAAACCCTCAAAATGGTGATAGAGAGTAATTTAAATGATGAAACTGGCCTTATTCAGTGCGCAAAAGTATGAGCAACCGTTTTTTGAAAGGAATCTAACTGAATACGCTGAGTCTGTTTCGCTCAGTTATTTTGAGCAATCCTTAAACAGCAATACCACGCCCCTCTGCCAAGGTTTTGATGCAGTGTGCGTGTTTGTAAACGATACGGTCGACAAACACGTCATTGCAGATATGGCGGCTGTTGGCATTAAAGCAATCTTATTACGCTGTGCAGGCTTCAATAATGTAGACCTTGATGCTGCCAAAGAGCATAACATCAAGGTTTGCCGCGTGCCTGCATATAGCCCAGAAGCAGTAGCAGAGCATTGTATTGCACTCATGCTAACGCTCAACCGAAAAACCCATAAAGCCTTTAACCGAGTACGTGAAGGCAACTTTGATTTAAACGGTTTACTTGGTTTTAATCTGTTTAAAAAACGATTGGGATTATCGGCTGTGGCAAAATCGGTTTAGCACTGGTTAATATCTTAAATGGCTTTGGGGCGAAAGTACTCGTTTGTGACCCAATGGCTGGTGAAGGCCCTTACACCCTATGTGATTTAGACACATTACTCACACAAAGTGATGTCATCTCATTGCACTGCCCGCTCAACGAGCATACCCATCATTTAATTGATGCTAGCGCATTTGAGAAAATGAAAGATGGTGTCATGCTGATTAACACCTCTCGTGGTGCACTTCTCGATACTCAAGCCTGTATTCAAGCGCTTAAGTCTAAAAAGCTGGGACACCTAGGGCTTGATGTGTATGAGCAAGAGTCAGAGTTATTCTTTAAAGATCACCGTGAAGAAATCATGCAAGACGATATTTTTTCACGCCTTATTAGCTTCCCGAATGTGTTAGTGACAGGCCACCAAGGCTTCTTCACCCAAGAAGCACTTAGCGAAATCGCCTGCACTACATTGCAAAGCGCCAATGAAATAAGCCAAGGTTTACCATTAACTAACGAAGTTATTTAAAGCAAGCGCACCTTAAATTAAAAAGGCGTGAGGTTTAAACCCCACGCCTTTTATTTTTGTCTTTTACCTTGAAACTAGAAACTTGTAACTCGCAACTAGAGTTTCTATTTCAACAACGCCACGTTCACAAAAACCGCCGTCATTAATAACGGGCACACAAAGCGAATGTACTGGGCAAACCAATAATGTGGGCCGCTCGATACTTGATGCAATTTATTACCACGCTGCCATAACCAGCCAACAGTAATGAAATAGAACAGTCCCATTAAAGGTAATTGGTACTGTGTAAGCACCATAATGACTAAACCAAATAACCAGTCAAAATTTAAGATAATAAGTGATGAAGCGATAAAGACGACTAGCGTTACAAATAAGGTCGCTTTTTTGCGCTCTACACTGTGATTCTCAACTAAAAATGCCACTGGAATTTCGGTCGATGAAATAGTTGATGTCACTGAGGCAATCGACATTAATACAAAGAATAATAAGCCAACGAGTAAACCCACTTGACCCATCGTGCTAAACAGTTCAGGTAAAATCGCAAAAATTAACTGCCCTTCACCGACCAGTTTACCGCCGCTAAATACCTCTACACCGTTATGTTGAGCAACAAAAATAGCCGGAATAATCAATAAACCCGCTAAAAAGGCCACACCAGTATCAAGCAGTGCCACGGTTCCAGTTAATTTAGGCAGGTTGGCATCTGGTTTTAAATAAGAGCCGTAAACCATCATACAACCAACACCTAACGACAATGAAAAGAACGCTTGCCCCATTGCCGCAATAATTAAGTTTGCATCAAGAATTTGACTAAAATCTGGCACTAAGTAGGCTGCAAAACCATCCATCGCACCATCTAGGGTCGCAATATAAGCAATTAACGCCACTAATAATACTAGCAATAATGGCATTAAGCGACGTGACCAAGTCTCGATACCTGATTTAACGCCTTTTAAAATAATACTCGCAGTAAGAATAAGCATCAGTGGTGTAAACACAAAATTACGTGCCATCGAGTCACTGTGTAAAAAGTTACTTAACTCAGTAAAACCAAAGAAGCTTGCGAGTGGCTCAAGCGCATAAGCGAGCATCCACCCTGCAACTATCGAATAAAAGCTCAGCATCACAACCGCGCCAAAGAGGCCAATATAGCCTGCTGCAGCGCCCACTTTAGGCGCTGTGTCTTGCCATGCATTAGATAATGCTTTTACTGGATTCGCTTGCGCTTGGTGACCTAAATACAGCTCAGTATACAGAGCCGGAAGCGCTAATAAGAAGATAACAATGAAGTAAACGAGTAAAAATGCACCGCCGCCATGGTTTGCCGCTTGTGTTGGAAAGCCCCAAATATTACCTAAACCTACCGCCGCACCAGAAGCTGCTAAAACGAAACCTAATCGACTTTGAAAGCCGTCACGAACTTGTGCCATACATCTACAAATCTGTTATTATTTTTCCTCATTAAACCATAATTACAGTCAACTGCGTAAACTATTTGCGTTTGTTCGTGCCTATAAATGTGCATCTGCTGTAAAAATAAACAAAACTAAATACGAGCCTTCGTGTAAGCGTTAAACCATGAGCAGTCACTACTTTTCGAACACTCTTATCATCGAGCAGCAAAGCCAAACAACGGCCAAAAAAATTATGCTGATGGATGCAGCACGTATTGATGTTGCAAGTTTACCCGTTGATAAATTACTCAGTGGGTTTGAATTGAGCGTACTTGAAAAACGAAAAGTGCCTAGCGCCAAGCAAGAGTACTTAGCGACTCGCCTAACATTAAAGTATTTGTATCAAAATGCTTACCCTCATGATGATTTAGCCCTCAATGAAATATCGAGCCAGTTTGATGACAAAGACAGTAAGCTCAAATTACATACAAAACGAAGAGAACCTGTATGGGCCTGTTTATCACATTCAAATGGTTTAATTGGCGCTGCTCTTAACCCAGAACAGCAGCTATTTGGTTTTGATATTGAACAAAGCAGTAAACCTCGCCCTTTTCTCAAACTCGCAAAGCATTTTTATCATCAAGATGAAGTTGACTTAATTAGCCGTTTTGATGCTCCCGATGAACAAGCACAGTGCTTTTTTAGAATTTGGACGTTAAAAGAGGCGCTTGCCAAAGCAAGTGCTCAGCCGATTGCGAAACTACTTGCCCCTAATGTATTTGAAGAATTGAGCAAACATAATTTCAGCGCGAGTAGTAACTCTATTGAAGGTTTTGATATAAGTGTTGTGGCACAAAAAAGCACTGACTGGCAGTGCTCTTTTATTAACTTTAATGACTTACGCCGCGACTTGGCTTTCTAATAGTCGGCTGTGAATAGCCTGCACGACTTCATCTGACTCACTTTGCTCAACTAAGAAGCACAGGTTATGTTTACTTGCACCGTGGCAAATTAAACGAATATTAAAATCACTCAATACCTGCATTAAGTTCATTTCTTGCTGACGTAATTGAATCTCAGAACCAATTAAAGCCACCAGCGTTAAGTTATTCTCAACCGACACATGACAAAACTCAGAAAGCTTATCTAAACAAGCTTGATCAAGCTCAGGGCGTGATGCATTTGGTGCGTTATCTAAAGTGATTGCAACACTGATCTCTGAGGTAGTAACCAAATCAACCGAAATATTAAACTCACTTAAAATAGTGAATACACGGGCTAAGAAACCACTCGCCAGGAGCATTTCTGGGCTTTTAACCGTTAACAGAATTTGGTTTTTACGCTGCGTTACGGCACGAATACCTGGTTGCTGAGATTTTTCTTTTTCAATCCATGTTCCACCTAATTGCGGTTCACGGCTTGAACCAACAAACACACTAATATGGCTTCGGCTTGCAGGTAAAATTGTTGCCGGGTGCAGTACTTTTGCACCAAACGTTGCCATTTCTGCCGCTTCATCAAAGCTTAAGCGTGCAATTGGGCTTGCTTTAGCGCATAAACGCGGATCAGTACTGAAAATACCGACTACATCGGTCCAAATATGCACGCTTTTTGCGTTAATTGCTTCAGCGAGTAATGCTGCACTGTAATCTGAACCACCACGGCCTAAAGTGGTCGTTTGATTGTGTTCATTGCTACCAATAAAGCCTTGGGTTACCACAACCTGATCCTCAAGTAGCGGTACTAAATGCTCTTTAGCCGCTGCAGCGGTTGCTGCAACATTTGGGGTAGCTTTAGCAAATTGGCTATCTGTTTTTAGCACTTTGCGAACATCAAAACGCACCGCATCAAGACCTTGGCCACGTAACACTTGAGTAAACAAATACGATGATAAACGCTCACCAAAGCTCAGTAGCTCATCTTGCTCAGCTACTGACTTTGCGCCTTCTGACGCTAAATTTTGGAAAGCCTTAAGCGTTTCATTAAAGCCATGTGCTAAATCAGCATCAAGCGACAGCTCTGCCAAGATTGCTTCTTGAATGGCTACCACACCAGTAATATGTTCATCACGCTCAGCCGCGCTCAAATCACGTTTACACAATGCAACTAAATGATTGGTCACGCCAGCACTGGCACTCACTGCAACAATACGTACTTGATTATCAGCACAAACGATTTCTGCACAGCGGCTCATAGCATCAAAGTTAGCTACACTGGTGCCACCAAATTTTGCAACAACGTAATCTGATTTTGTGTTGGCGGCTAATTGGGTATTCATGTCGTCTCCTTTTGTGGAAAACTATCCACAGTAAATCAAGAAGAACTCGGCAAGGGGGTGCTTTGAAAATAAAGAGTAGTCCATGCCAGAAGCTCTCCACCTAGTTTGGTGACAGTTTTGAGGATTCAGCCCCATAAACCGAAAAATAACCGTGACGTCCGATTAATTTTCTCGGCGAGTACTTCCCTCATTAATGGTCATCGGCGTTCGTCACCTCACATTAATTACCTAAGTATCGCACCTCTTCTGAATGTTAAGTTAACACCTGGTTAAAATAACAAAGCCTGCTGTTAAAAGCAGGCTTCGAAAGTTAACGTTTAGACGTCTAGCTGTCAAGTTGTTTTATGAAATTAAACTGCCCGCTAAGTGCGAACCGTAATACCCAACGGTGTAGGCAATTAATAAATAAACCGACATTCTCAGATAGCTCATAAAGGTCAGCGCTTTTACTTTACTCATGGCGATAATACCTGCCGCAGAGCCGATAATAAGCATTGAACCACCTACCCCAGTTGCGTAAGTAAACGACAGCCATTGCTGTGGACTCATTACGATGTCAGCTTTTAAAAGTGCTGCAGTTAGAGGTACGTTATCTACCGCCGATGATAATAGCCCCATTAGGTAGTTGGCATATTCCGGTGCCATCAACTCATATAAGTGAGTAAATTTAGCAAGCATGCCAACTTCTTTTAATGCGCCAACGAGTAATAATACACCGACGAAGAACAACAAGGTGTCGTATTCAATCTCACGTATATAATCGATGATTTTTTTGTTAACGTCTTTTTTGCGCATTAAGAATTGTGCAACCAAAAACATCAGTGATAAACCAAATAAAAAGGTTAATAGCGGTGGTACACTGTAAAGTACGCTTAAAGTTAACGTGGCAATAATCGTCGAGAAGAAGATAACCGCAATGGTTATATCTGTTTTTTCAATTCGACGCGCGGTTTGTTTTTCAAATACTACATTACCCGACATACCCACCGATAGCATCGCTGCTAACAGTGCCACACTTGAAAGCGCAGGGACAATCAACAACAACAGGTGTCCTATCGTCACTTTTTCATCTAAGAAAATCATCAAGGTCGTAACATCACCGGTGATCAGCGATACCCCACCCGAGTTAACACTAAATACAATTAAGGTTGCATATTTTATTAATTTTTTAGGATCTAATTTCAGCGACATCACCACCGCAAGCGAGATTAAAGTCGCGGTTATGTTGTCTGATATTGATGAGAATAAAAATGCGAAACCACCAATCAGAAACATCAGCTTTCGTTCACTGATTTGATTTGGCATAATTTTATGAACAATATTCTGGATAAAGCCTTTAGAGTTTAAATACGCTACAAAGGTCATTGCAGCCATTAAAAACAGCCACAAAGTCGCGATCTCTAAAATGTTGTGATCCAATTGGTGTTGTATGGTTACTGGGCTTTGCCCATGAATTGGAGAGATAAATAAGATAATCCAGCATAAAGTGCCAAAAAAAAGCGTCGTTTTGGCCTTGTTTACATGGATAATATCCTCTATAACGATAAGCAAAAATGCCACCGCTATCAGGGTTAGGATAAGTGGGGTTACCATGGTGTTTGAACAACCTTTATAAAAATGTAAAAATTGTAAGTCGAGTGTTTCGGCGCGGATTCTAGCAGCATAGAAAGCATAAAACTATTCTCAATTACATAATTTACTACTAATCGCTAACACCAAAGTCTGAATTTACTGGAGCCTTATGATCCCAGCTAAAAAGTTATTAAATACCCTTACTGAACATTGGGGGGTGTTAGAACTGCTATTTAAACGTTTTAAGATGGCTGATTTCAGCTTGAAAGACGTACAAAATGCGATAAAACAAAAACAACCTTCCTGGTCAAATGAACGCATTTATAAAGAAACAAATCGTTTATTGAATCAAGATATTATCATTCCACTGGCAAAATCATCGCAGTTAGAAATTAACCGTGCAATCGCCGATTTTGCGACTTTTTTACTACAAGAAGAACACCTAGGTCTTGCCCAAGAAATTAGTGTGCTTGTTGATGATTTAGCTCGCCTTGGTAATCGCCTAGCTAAAGCGGGTGAAATTGAAGATTACGATGAGCTTCGTCGCTTCAGCCGTATTATGGATGATCGGGTACGCAAAATAATGAAATTGTTTGCCCACAATGAAAACGCGATTTTAAATATTGTTGAGCAAGCGAAAGCTGACAACGCGGTACAATCACTGCAAAAACGCTATCAAGCAGTAATTGAAGCATTCGATGAATACATTGAGCCTATGCTTGAAATGGTGGATATTCGTGGTGACTTCCACGCTTGCTTTAATACCATCGAAGCGCAAATTAGCACGCAAATAGAGCAAATTGATCGCCTAGGTAAGTCATATCAAGACAAGCGCATGCTTGAACAATTACGTACCCGTATTTTAGAAATGCATTTAGTTGGTCGTGAAAGTTTACGTAAAAGCGCCGATATGCTGATGCCGCTACGTGAAGAGTTACGCCGCAACAACCTAATTACTCGCCAAGCGGCTAAAGTGCTTGGTTTAGTGCGTAAAAATGGCGTCGATAACATGTTAAGTGCAGTACAGCCTAACTTTGTTTCAGACGCACAACGTTTTTCACTTGGTCAGCAACGTCATATCGTGGCCTATATGGCAGGCTTAGTTGACTTTGAGCACGATGAATATCAGCTTCCTGAACATGATGATGTGCCCGCCTATCAAAGCCCGCATATTCCTGATTACAACGATGTTAAAACACAATTTAGAAAACGCTTTAAAAAAGCCAGCAAAAAAGCTCAGCCGCTGCTTAGTTTCTTAGATGAAAGCTACCCAGATCTTGAGGCTGACGAAATGCTGTTCTTATATCAAAAATTGATTAGCGATGGCGACCTTGAAATCAGCCAAAGCCAAGAGAAAGTAAAAATAAAAATTGCCCAGCAACACTTCTCTCTTTACCCATTTAACTCATCGATTGCTGACGATAAAAAAGCAACAGAGCAATAACCATGACAGATATTAATTTAGATGATTTAACGCATCTGCAAGCTATTAATAAAAAGCTCACATCAGGCTACCACATTAGCGAACAAGACACGCTGATGTGGCAAGAGCTTGATCAACACATTGATGCTTATCGCCCGTTATTTAACGCCCTTGGCCATGACCTACAACATGATAGCCGTGGCTTTTACTATTTTGGCAGCGACGAAAGCACCCCAAATATGGGTAAAATTTCGCGTGCCATCGCACTGACTATCTACATCTTGATTGAGCACTATGCCAATACTGGTAAAGATCCAATGCGTGCCTTGTTTGACGAAGTAAACGACCTTGAACTGATGCAAACCTTAGTGCAAATCAACAAGCACCTGTTTGATCAATTAGAAATCTTCTCAGGCTCAGATTTACGCAAAGACGTTTACCTACGTATGGTGCGTTTAGGTCTTGCTCGCGAAGTAGAAAACGGCTTTATGCTGCAAGCACCTATTTATCGTTATATCGATGCATTAATGGAAGTAAACGAAGAAACCTACCTAGGAGATGACGAATAATGCAAAGCCAAAGCCTATACGGACTCAGCAAACTTGCGCTTTTAAATACTGCTGGCTATGCAAAATGCGTGATCCCGCTGGATAAAAGTAGTTCAATCTGTGCACCTAATAATACCGGTAAAAGCTCGGTAATTAATGCCTTACAATTTCCACTGATCAATGATTTACGTTTAACAGAATGGGATGGCCACGATTTAGACGAAACCCGAAAATTCTACTTTTCGTCAGACCAATCCTATATTTTACTCGAAGCTGACCTACCTAATGGCCCTGTGGTGATTGGTGTTGCCGGCCTTGGTAAAATTGCTGGTTACGCGCATCAGTTTTTTTGCTACCAAGGTAAGTTGAACCTTGATCACTACACTCAAGGCAAAACCATTGTAAAATTCACCAAGCTTTTTAATCACTTAAAAGAGCAAGGTTTCAATCCAATTGAATTAAAAGCGCAAGAGCTAAACGCCCTACTCACTGGCGGCGCAACCCCATTTGATGGCGATATCAACTTAAAGATGATCCCCCTCAATAACGTGCAAGACTCAGCGATTTATATAGAAATTTTCCGCCGTATCCTTAACTTGCATAAGTTAGGTGCCAGCGATGTTAAACGCTTTATGCTTCGTGTATTTGAGCGCCATATGTCAAACTCACGAGTTGATTTTTATGAAGTATGGCGACGTTCATTTGACAAAGTGAATCGCGCTAAACGTGAATTAAAAGCCCTTGAGTCAATGCAAGAGCCAATCGCAGCTCTTGAATCTATGCTTGAAAACCAAACGGTTTTAAAAGGTAAGCTTGCTGCCTATGCGCCAAAAATTGACCAAGCACTGATTGACTTTGAAACCTATCAACAAGAGCAACTCACTGAGCTAAATATTGCCCTTGAAGATATCGAACACGAAAAGCACGAGTTCGAACAAAAGCAGCAGCTGTATATTCAGCAATCCCGTGATATTGAACGTAAACAAACTCAAATTGAACAATGGTTTTTAGACTATCGAGCGCTTAAATCTGAGTTTGAATTGGTTAATAAAGCCACCCTAAAAGTAAGCCTTACGCAGCTTAAACAAGATTATGAATCGCTATCGCATTCATTAAGCAGTGCCCAAGGTCAAAGCTTACACACGCTTGATTACCGTATTAGCGAAACACAAAAGCAAATTAAGAGCTTAAAATTACAGCTGAAGAACCTTGAGTTCAATTTATTCACCCGTATGCGTGAAGATTTATCTTTAAAAGAAGTTGAAGAGATTTCGCGTATTCTAAACCCTGATATCTTATCGTTTGCCACCACCAGCAATGGTGATGTTGAGATCACAGACGAAGATGCCTTTGGTGAGTTCTTAGAGCAGTTATCGGCAAATGTGAAAGGCGGTGTACTTACTCTTCCTGGCGCGACGATTAAACTTAAAAAGCTAAGCCCAGTGCAAATGCAAACGGGCGAAAATAAAGAGCAATTAACCGCGCAACTCGCTGCCCTAGAAAACTCACTAAAAGAGTTTAAACAACAACGCGAAGTTGCTGCTAATGTCGCCGAAAAGCAAAAAGAAAAAGATGCCTTATATGATGAGCTAATGGCCTCAGAAGAAGCGTTAAAACGCTTTGAACAATTTGAAGTGATGCAGCAATCTGTCGATGCACAAACTCTGCTAAAAGAGCAATTAAATGCAGAGCGCGAACAAGTTGACGACTACCTGCAAGACATTCAAAAGAACAGCGGCTCAATCAGCGACCGTCGCTCAATTATCAAGTCGAAAAAAGATTTGCTTGCGCGCCAAGCCGACCGTTTACGCCAAGTTAAATCTGAACGTATCGATCACACGCTTGATTTTTACTCAGGCAAAGTCACTCCATATATGATTGAAATCAGTATTGATTTTGATAACTTAAGTGACCTCATTCATCACTTTAATAAAGACTGCCAAGAGCTACGTAACTTTGATATCAACGTACGTAACACCTACATGCATATTTACAATGCGGGTATTACTAAATTTGATAACGAAAACGATGAGTTTACTAAATACGAAAAGCTTATTAGCGCGTTTCATAACATAGAAAACGAGCGCGATGCCGTTGAACGTCAAGGCCGCGTTGCGTTAACCGAAGTAGCCGCTACTATTAAAGGCTTGCGAGAAGACCTAGACCGCCTGCGCCGCGAAATGAATAGCTTTAATAAAGGAATTAGTCAGCATAGGATCTCTAACCTTCAAGCATTCAAAATTAATGTTATTCCGCGCAAGATGTTGGTTGATAGCATTGATACAATTATCAGTACCTCAAATCAGTTTGAGCAAGGCGATACCCTCGACCTATTAAGCCAAGAGCCTTATAGCGAGTCTGCGGTAAACGAAGCGAAAGATCATTTAATTAAGCTTGCCTCAGAAAAAGCCGGTTTAACTCTGACCGATTTATTTGATATTCGTTTTGAAGTAGTAAACCGTGCTGGCGAAACTGAGCACTTCGAAAAAATCGATTCAGCCGGCTCTAACGGTACTCGTATTACCATTAAGCTACTGTGTGGCATGCTGTTTATTCGTTACTTATTAAGCGACCAAGAACAAAGCTTGTATCGTATTCCAATTTATATCGATGAAGCAGCCGATATCGACCCACAAAACCAAAAAGCAATTATCGAAACAGCGCTAAGCTTTGGCTTTGTGCCGATATTTGCCTCTGTTAAACCACAAGTTAGCTGTGATTACATCGTCCCAATTCGTACAGTGAAAGATGGTGCGCAAAACTGGGTTGATGAAAAAGACTGGATAGAAGTGGAACACACTGTTTAATTACAAACTGTTACTAACTTTTTTGTAAATTTACCGTAATTCATTTAGTGGAATTATTACTGTTTTATGTTATTAATTTAAATGATGGAAATTTAACCAAGGAGAAAAGAATATGAAAAGCATAATAATTGCATCAGCGGTATTACTTTTAGCGGCCTGCGCTAAGTCACCTAATTTGGATTACGACAAAACAGCTGATTTTAGTAATTACAAAACCTTTTCTTGGGTCCCTAATGCAAGCTTGACTGAAAACGTAGTAAATTATCAAATTAGTCCTTTAACGGAAAAACGTGTGCGTGATGCCGTAAATGCTCAGCTAGAAAAAAATGGCATGAAGTTAGTTGATATGGCACAAGCTGATGTACTTATAAATTACCATGCATCTGTTGATACTAAAATTAATACTCAGACAATGAACATGGGGTATAACTATTGGGGTGTTGGCCACAATACGTATACTGTTACGAATGAATATGATGTTGGCACATTGATTTTAGATGTTGTTGACAAATCATCAAATCAACTTGTTTGGCGTGGTGCTAAAGAAGGTCGTTTAAAAAAGAAACAGTCGCCACAAGAGCGCACTGATGCAATCGTAGATACAGTTGCAGATATTCTTAGTAGCTTCCCACCACAAAAAACTGATAACATCTAAATTCTGTTTTAGTTGAAAAACCGTGTGCCTAGCACGGTTTTTTATTGTCGTTTAAAAAGTTCACCTTTTTCTCCTACATCGTGCTTTATAAGTCAAAATAACTATAAATAATTCGCAAAACTATCTGGACGAAAGAGCTAGATAGAGCTCAAGCACAGCATTTCACCCAAGAATTAATCATTGATTCAGTCAAGGATGATTATGTTTACAAACTATTACAGTACTTTTTTGTAAATGTGCCATAGTCTTTAAATAATCATTCAGTTGAGTGTTTTTTGTGTTATGTTATCAATCAAGTAGTGGAATTTTTGCCAAGGAGCAAACAATATGAAGAACTTATTAATCGCGACGGCTGTATTATTTTTAGCGGCTTGCGCTAAAACGCCTGATTGGGATTACGACAAATCAGCAGATTTTAGTAATTATAAAACCTTCTCTTGGGTACCTAATGCCAGCTTGACTAAAAACGTAGCGAACTACCAAATTAGTCCTTTAATGGAAAAACGCGTTCGTGAAGCTGTTAATGCTGAACTTGAAAAAAGCGGTATGAAGCTAGTTGATTTAGCACAAGCAGATGTACTGATTAACTATCATGCCTCAGTTGATACAAAAATTGATGTTGATACCTTTAACGTAGGTTACGGTGCACGCTGGAATTACTGGGGTATGGGTTATAACACGCAAACCACCACTCGCGAATATGAAGTGGGTACGTTAATTTTAGACGTGGTAGACCGTGCTTCTAACCAATTAGTTTGGCGTGGTGCTAAAGAAGGTCGTTTGCAAAAAAATCAATCACCTGAAAAGCGCACTGAAGTTATCAAAGAAACGGTTGCTAACATTCTAAGTAACTTCCCACCGCAATCTATTAATCAAAACTAAACACCGTTTTAGTTAAAAGACCGCGCCTTAGCGCGGTTTTTTATTACCTGCTGAAATCTGGTTGGAGTGGTATAACTCAGTGATTCAGATACAATACCCGCAATTTTCAGTGCGCCTAACTAGCCCACTACCCCAGATTAAACAAAATCAAGAGAGTTTTAGATGGTACGCGCAGTACAGCTTACACTTCCCGCATTATTCGTCACTTGCACAGTGCTAGCAGAAGACACCAACAATATTGAACAAATCACCGTTGAAGTTTCAGCAACCGCAAATAAAGAACCGGTTGGTACTTTTGATGCGCCGGTATCAAACTTAGAATATGACCCACGTGTCGATTTGCAATCACGCAATATGGCTGAAGCGCAAGCTGATGTCACTATTCGTGGTGGTATCTTCGAAAATACTGGCTTTCGTGTCGGTAGCAGTACATTATTTGACCCTCAATCTGGTCACTACTTTGCTGAAATTCCTATTGCCCCACAGATGCTAACAGGTCCTTCAGTGCTTACAGGGGCTGATAATGCCCTTTATGGTATGAATAGCTCGGTTGGCACGGTTTCATTTGGCTGGCGCCCTATCACAAACACTGGCAGCGTTTCACTTGGCACAGGTACGAATGGCTTTAATTTACAAAGCATTCATGCTGCCCATAGCCAAAAGCTGGATAGTAAACCTGATTGGCGATTAGGTTTTGAGGGTGAATACTCGCACTCAAAAAGCGATGGCTCAATTGATAATGGCGACCACGACTTTGAACGTGCCTCAGCACGCGTTCAAATTGCAAGCTCTACCTCGCAAACCGATTTAATGTTCGGGCGCCAAGAGAAGTTTTTTGGTTGGCCAAATCTATACACGCCATTTAATTTTAATGAAACCGAAGACCTTGAAACCAAGCTTTTCATGCTCAATCACAAACAAATGTATGGTGAGAGCAATACCTTTGAAGTGACTGGCTATTATCGTAAACATAACGACCATTATGTTTTGTCTCGTGAAAACCCAGCTATTTTTGAAGCGTTTCACGAAACCACAGTTAAGTCATTAGCACTCTCTGGGCGTCACCGTTTAAATGACCGCTATGCAATTAATTATGCTGGGCAATTTATTGCTGATGAAATTGAATCAACGTCTCTTGAAAACAATTTTACGTCACGCAATTACACTAAGCTAAGTATCTTGCCTGAGTACAAATCAGCCCTTACAGCAAACAAAGAGCTTACTTTACGTGTTGGTGCTGCATTTGATGATACCAACCGTGATAGCTCAGATACCTCATTTATTGCCGATGCCAGCCTTAAAGTAGCTAATCAAAATGGCAGTGAACATACTTGGTATGCGTCATACGCCGAGGCAACACAAGTTCCCGGTTATACCGCTATTGGCGGCAGCGAAACGGGCGGATTATTCAGAAGTAACTACAGCCTTGAGCGCGAAACCACCGATAACCTTGAATTAGGTTTACTGATTGAACAGTCTTCATGGCGTTTAGATTCAGCTATTTTCTACCGTAAAGATAAAAACCTTACGGATTGGACATATCGCTTTGATGCAACCTCAGCACGTTTTGCAAACTCAGTTGATATAGACACCTTAGGCGTTGAGTTTTTAGCAAATAAATCGTTTGAAAGCGCTGAGTTGATTGCCAGCTACACCTATTTAGAAAAGTCAGAAGACTATGGCACGGCAGATATTGATGCGAGCTTTTATGCGCTTAACTACCCTGATCACCGTGTAACACTGGGTGCAGTATGGCAACCAATGGATGTGCTTGAGCTGCGTATCGATAACGAATGGCGTAAGCAACACAATAACCGCCTACGTAGCTCTGATGATGAAGCCTTCTTCACGCAGTTAACCCTAAAATTCACCCCAGCTCAGCTTGATAATGTGTTTGTTACCTTTGCAGCTGACAACATTTGGGATGAATCATTCGAAGAAGTCCCGGGTACCCCTGGTCGCGGCGAGCAATATACTCTTAGCGCTACTTATACGTGGTAAGCAAAAACAATAATGCCAGTCAATTGACTGGCATTTTTCGTTGAGAACGATTAATTATTTCATAATAATCTGTTTCACTTCATTTAGTTGCGAGCACTCAGACTGATGACATTCTCGAGTGGAGTTATCTTCTAAGATCTTTAAAGCATCATAGCCAAAATTATTTTTGAGTGACGTGTCAGCGCCTTTTTCAATTAGTAATTTCATCGCAGTGTAGTTACTCAATATCGCAGCATATATTATTGGTGTTGAGCCTGTACCATCCTTAACATCTAGTTTTGGAGAAAACCTAAGTAAAGTTCTTAGGTGCTCTATTCTATCTGGCCCTAATACTTCAAATATTAAATTTCGTTTTGCAGACACTCTGTAACTATTGGGATTTCCACCCATTTGAAGTAGCTCACTTAAAAAGTTAGAGTCGAGATTAATCGTGGCTAAGCTTAAAACACTACTCGATTGATTAATTTGATAATTTGGATCAGCCCCAGCAGCTAGCGCTTTTAAAAACTGGTCTTTATTATTTGATTTTAATGCATCAACGAGTTGTTGATTAGTATGCAATTGCGTTTCTGAGCTGTGATCAAGTTTGACTTGCAGTGGTATTGCATAAGTAAATGAGCTTGCTAACATCAGATAGATGATTACATGTATTTTCATAGTTAATTTCGCAAGTATTGTTTCTTGTATTCTAAAACAGACAAGTCGTTCTTTATTATTTTTAAATAACATGAAGAAAACTTTAGCCATAAAACACAACTGATCCCAGCAACCGTTAAAAAGTGTTAAAGGTTTAATCTTTTTTAAGTCATCTGTTCAAGTTCAGTAATTAAATACAGTGCTTGTTCGTTAGTGGTGCCACATACATCGATGGTAGCAGAAAAGTCACTACACACCTTAGGCCTTGATTCATCACCAAATAATTTACATAGGTTATTATCGTCGAGTTGAATACAGCGCTCTCCCGCCGCTTTCCCGTTTGGCATTCCTGGTATCGGTGAGCTAATACTGGGTGCAATACAACAGGCGCCACAGCCTAATCTACATGCCATTTTATCTGTCATTGAGTACCTCTTATAGAACCTTTGTAGCGTCTTTGTAATATGTGTAATGGTTTGTTACATCTTCAAACGCCTTGTAAACACTTTATTGCGTATGCTTAGCCTAACAAATTTATTTTTAATTACCGTCAACCGTGAGGGACTATCCCGTGGCTAGTAAAAAACAAATCATTCTCCCTATCGCCGTATTAGTCGGCGGACTTGGAATGGCATTCGCATTTGCCTCAATGAAGCAACCGCCAGTCGAAAAACCAGAACAAGATCTGCGACCGCTTGTATCAATTAAACCGTTAAGCTTTGACGCCATTACCCTCGATGTAAAATCATACGGTATCGTTAAACCTAAAAACCAAACTGAGCTTGTTGCGCAAGTGAGCGGTCAGGTTGTGTCGTTATCAGAACAATTTGTACAAGGTGGATTTGTTAAGCAAGGCGACATTCTAGCACGAATTGATCCAAATGATTACGAAGCTGCACTCATTGAAGCAGAAGCGGGACTAGCGCAAGCAAGCTCAGCACTTGAGATTGAACGTGCTCAGGTGTCAGTTGCACAAGCCGAATGGGATCGCATCAAAGGTGACTCAAACCAAGTTATTCCATCTGAGCTTTATTTACGTAAACCACAACTTGCTGAAAAACTTGCAAGTTACCGCGCTGCACAAGCCAGTGTAAAACGCGCTAAACGTAACCTTGAGCGCACTTACATTAAAGCGCCTTATGATGCGATTATCGACGAGCGCTTAATTAGTTTAGGCAGTGTGGTAAACCCAGGTAACAGCTTTGGTAGCCTAAGCTCAACGTCACTGGCTGAAATTCGTTTACCTGTAGCAGATAAAGATCTGCAATACCTAAATAACCAAGGTATTGGCGCCAGCGTATCAATTAACGCTGAATTTGCGGGTAAACAAACTACGTGGCAAGCGGCTATTGTACGTAGCGAAGGGGTTGTTGACCAACGCAGCCGCATGAATTATTTGGTAGCACAAGTGGCAACACCTTATGAGCAAAAACAACCACTACGTTTCGGTTCATACATAAATGCAACCATTCAAGGTCGTGCGCTGGACAACGCGATTGTGGTACCACATCACTTAGTAAAAGACAGCAAAGTCGCCGTGTTACAAGACGGTGAAACACTCTCGTTTAAAACACTCAATATAGTGCGTGAACAAAATGGCATGGTGATCGCCGACAATGGCCTTGCAAATGGTGAGCAACTGATTACCTCTGCACTTGAATACCCAACTGAAGGCATGGCAGTCAAGCTTGATAATGCAAAGCTTAATGCGCCAACAACGCAGTTAGCGTTAAAAGAGGAATAAGCCATGACCACGCACAGAGAAAAAGGGCTTATTGCCTGGTTTGCACGCAACCCGGTTGCTGCAAATTTGCTTATGATTTTTATCTTAGTGGGCGGTTTGTTAACGGCAATGTCTATCCGTAAACAAATGTTCCCGCAATTTGAGAGCAACTGGATCAGCATTCAAGCTGTTTATCCGGGTGCAGCGCCGCAAGAGGTTGAAGAAGGGATCACCATCAAGGTCGAAGAGTCTTTAGAGGGGCTCGAAGGCATTAAACGCTTAATTACCTATTCAAACCGTGGTTTTTCACAAGCTTGGATCGAAATCGAAGAAAAGTACGACCCTCAAGAAGTACTCGATGAAATCAAGATGCAGGTTGATTCAATCAATACCTTCCCTGCTGAGATGGAACGCCCTATTGTACGTCGTGATAAGTACGAGCAAGAGGTAATGATCTTAGCCCTGTATGGCGATATGACAAATTACCAACTAAAAGAGCTTGGTAACGACATAAAAGATGAATTACAAGCCTTACCTCAAATCAACTTGGTTGAATTTCATAGTGGTTTAAATTATGAAATTGGCATCGAAATTAGCCCAGATAAACTACGTGAGTATGGTTTAACCTTCCGTGATATTGCTACAGCCGTTCGCAGCTTCTCTGCAAATATGTCAGCTGGTCAAATTCGCTCAGAAAATGGCTATATTTCGATGCGTGTTGAAAACCAAGCGTATCGTGGTAAAGAGTTCGAAAATCTACCTTTATTACACTTACCTGATGGCGCACAAGTGTTCTTAGGCGATGTGGCCACTGTGCATGATGGCTTTGAAGAAGGCCTGCAATATTCTAAGTACAATGGTAAAAACTCACTAACATTTGAAGTTAATGCATCAAAAGATCAAGACATCACGAAAGTTGCAGGGGTATTAAAAAACTACCTAGCAGAAAAAGCACCACAGCTTCCGGCTGGCGTAAAACTGTCTCCGATTGTTGATTTAACTTACTACCTTGAAGGTCGTCTTAACATGATGATCGACAACATGGTATGGGGTGGTATTTTAGTCATGGTGGTACTGGCGCTATTCTTACCACTTCGTTTAGCATTTTGGGTGATGATGGGTTTACCTGTGTCATTCCTAGGTGCATTTTTAATGATGCCAATGGGCTTTTTAGATGTCACTATCAACTTAGCCTCGTTATTCGCATTTATTCTGGTACTCGGGATAGTCGTTGATGACGCTATCGTAGTGGGTGAGTCAGCCAGTTCTGAAATTGAAAAGCACGGTCATAGCCTTGATAACGTAGTACGCGGCGTAAAACGTGTTGCTATTCCTGCAACCTTTGGTGTGTTAACCACGATTGCCGCATTCTTACCGCAAACATTGGCATCAGGCCCAGGCTCTGCGTTTTCGAAAGCCATAGGCGGAGTGATCATCTTATGTTTAGTGTTCTCATTAATTGAATCAAAACTAATCTTGCCTGCTCACTTGGCGGCAATGAAAAATAAACCAGCGAATCCTAAAAACCCTTTACATCGCTTACGCTTAGGAATGGATAAAGGACTTAAAAACTTTGTCGATAATTATTACACTCCATTTATTGGTCACTGTATCCACTATCGTTACACCGTTATTGTTGGTTTTATTTGTGTATTGATTGTCAGTGGCGGTATGTTCGCAGGTGGTTTAGTGAAGTTTGTTGCGAACCCTAAAATTCCACATGATTTCCCACGTATCTCAATTGAAATGAATTTATCATCATCTGAGCAAGCGACTCTTGAAACAGCGCAAACAATTGAAAAACTGATTCTAGATGTCGATAAACAACTTGAAGAGCAATATGGTAAACCGATGATCCGCGATTTATCAGTTAGTCTGCGCGGCAGAACCAGCGCACGTATCATGGCAATTTTAGTTGAACCCGATTTACGTCCTATTGATACATTCCAGTTAAGTGCAATGTGGCGCGAACAAATGCCACCATTACCCGGTGTGAAAACGCTGAATATTGAAGACAGTATCATGAATGGGGGTCGCGATGACGGTGATGTAAGCTTCCGCCTTGAAGGTAAAGACATCAACAAACTTAAAGAAGTGGCTGCGCTATTAAAAGAGAAATTAAATAGCATGGAAGGTGTGGGTGATGTTAATGACTCACTCCAATCAGCAACCGATGAAGTACAACTTGAACTTAAACCGCTTGCTTACAGCTTAGGTTTAACCCTCTCGGATGTGGCATCACAAGTTAGCTTTAGTTACTACGGCCTAGAAGCACAACGTATTTTACGTGACGGTGAAGAAATTAAAGTAATGATCCGCTACCCTCGTGAATCGCGCAACGCGGTAAGTGACATCACAGATGCACGTATCATTACGCCAACAGGTGTTGAAGTGCCGCTAGCTGAAGTAGCTAAAGTAAATATTGTTGATGGTGTAAACCGTATTCGTCGTGAAAATGCTAAACGCACGGTAAATGTGTGGGCAGCCGTTAACACAGACCAAGCTGAACCATTTGCCATTGCAAAAGAAATCCGTGATGAGTATTTACCTAGCCTACTGAAAAGCTACCCAGGCGTAGAAAGTAATGTAGCGGGTCGTATTCAAGAAGAAATGGACAGTGTGGCAGAACAAGTGCGTGACTTTGCTCTATCAATGCTGATCATCTTTGCACTGTTAGCGATTCCACTTCGTTCATACTCACAGCCGTTTATTATTATGTCGGTTATTCCATTTGGTGTAATTGGTGCAATGTTCGGTCATATGATTTTAGGTATGACAATGAGCAGCCTGTCAGTATTTGGTATTATCGCGGTTGCAGGTGTTGTGGTAAATGACTCGCTAGTAATGGTCGACTTTGTTAATAAGGCCCGCGCAGAAGGTGTTGCAATTAAAGACGCGGTAATGCAAGCCGGTGGTCGTCGTTTTAGAGCTATCTTACTGACCTCTGTCACAACCTTTATTGGTGTATTACCAATCATTATGGAAACAAGCTTACAAGCAAAAATTGTTATCCCTATGGCTGTATCACTGGCATTCGGTGTGTTATTTGCAACGGTCATTACGCTTATTTTAATCCCTTGTCAGTACGTCGCGTTAGAAGACTTTAAACGCTTAATTGGCAAGCTGAGAGGTAAAAAAGCAGAGCCAGAAGCAAAATTACAAACAACCAGTCATTAAACTCCCTTTAAAATCCCAACCAAGCGCTTGGCAAACTCATTTGCCAAGCGTTTTTATTTAAAAAATATGTTCCTATAAATTGCATTGCTTTGCTAAGCTTAAATGAGCAAAAAAGAAACAATGTAAGCAAATTAAAAAAACACGTTATAAGGACATAGCTATGAAAATTCTTCGCTACACAGCTTTGGTAAGTTGTTTATCCATTTGCATGCCTGTGCTGGCCGAAAATCAGTACTTACAACAACAGCTTGAGCCTATTCTGATTGGTGAGTCGCACAGTATTGAAAAACAACAAATCCACTCCCCCGAAATGACCATTGCCACATACAAAGCAAACGGCTTTGAACGGGTATGGGATGACAGCAAATATGCTAAACAAGCGCTCAACTTAATTGCCCAAGCAGAACTTGAAGGCCTCTCCCCTAATGACTATCACTTTGATACTTTAATGGCACTAGCCAGCGAGATAGACAAACGTGGAGCCGATGCCGTCGAAGCCCAGTTTGATGTACTGATGACAGATGCTGTCATGACCTATGCAAAACACCTTATACGCGGAAAAGTTAACCCGAAACAACTCGCAGCCACGTGGAACTATGAACAATTTGATGTCAGCCCTGATGCCGCGGCCGCCTCATTACTTAAACATGTAAAATCAAAAAGCCTTGATAAGGGACTTGAAAACCTCAAGCCTGTTTTACCACATTATCAACGCCTAAAAGACGCCCTCGTGTTTTACCGAGAGCTTGATGCCACAGGTGAATTACCAGCCATCGTATTGCAAAACAATGTTTTAAAACCGGGTCAATCAGACCCAGCTGTGCCGCTCTTAAGGCAAAAATTAAAGCGATTAAACTATTTTGAAGGCAGTGAAAGTGACGTCACTGATTATGATGATGAGCTGGTGGCAGCAGTTAAACGCTTTCAAAATGCGCATCAAGTTGCTGATGATGGTGTGATTGGTAATGCAACGTTAAAACTACTCAACAAAGATTACAGCGAATACGTCAATGATATTTTAGTGAACCTAGAGCGCATTCGTTGGGTTGATAATACCCTAACAGAGCGCTTCTTAGTGGTTAATATCGCAGGTTACCTGCTGTATTTATTTGAAGACAATAAATTAAAATGGCAAACCAATGTAGTTGTAGGCAGAAACTACACCAAAACGCCAATATTTAAAGGGCAAATGAGCTATATCGTGATGAACCCAACCTGGACAGTACCTCGGAGCATTTCAGGTGGCATCATCAAAAAAATGAAAGAAAACCCAAACTACTTAAACGAGAAAGACTTTGTTGTGGTTGATAGCCGCCGTAATCCCGTGGATAGCGAGAGTATTGATTGGGCGAATGCCAGCCGTAAAAATTTTCCGTATTGGTTTGTACAACAACCTTCAGAGAATAATTCACTGGGACAAATAAAATTCATGTTCCCTAATAAATACTCAATCTATTTGCACGATACCCCTGCAAAAAGTTTATTTCAGCAAGACCAACGTGCATTTAGCCACGGCTGTGTAAGAGTTGATGACCCATTCACCTTGGCTGAGAAAATCTTAGAAACGTCAGATAATTGGAGCCGTAGTGAAATTGATGACGCCATTGCAGCAAAAGAGACTAAAAAAGTCAGCTTATCAAAACCGCTAGACGTACTTTTAATGTATTGGACCGTTGCGGGTAACGACGAGGGCCTACAATTTTATACCGACGTTTATAATCGGGATGGCGCGTTATTAAAAGCACTCACCACGCCATTAGCAAACAATACAATTTAGAGGTCACTATGTATTTCAGCCGTATTATTTTAAGTGTGTGCTTAGTGTTAACTACATGCTCTGTTGCTGCCATTGAATTAACTGACTCGCTGCACAGCCTTGTACTTGATGCGAAACAAGTGCTAACACTTGATAACACGGCTGATTTTACAGCTGCTGCAGTATCAGATGTTGAGACAGAGCGATTAGGGCCAAATAGTCTTGCCGTTTATGCCCCAGAAAATGCAGGGTTTTATAACCTAGTACTGAGTAACAATATTACCCGCAAACACTTACTCGTTATAGTGAAAACACCATTCAATGCCAACAATAAGCAATTGAATAATTACCAAATCGGCCTCTACCCTGCACCTTATAAAAACTACCCACAGTACAGTGCGCCAAATGGATTTATTGAAGTAACACAGGAAGACTTAACTCGCCAACTGACTCCTCATGTGCAAATTAAAAATGTAATTTGTAAGCAAGTGAGTGGCTTTCCAAAATATTTATATATAAATAACGACGGCTTGATGATGCTCGAAGAATTACTCACGTTTGTACAAAATGAAGGGATTAAAGTCAGCAAATTTGCCTTTATTAGTGGCTATCGAACTCCCCACTACAACCGCTCTATTGGTAATGGCAAACACAGCCGACACCAATATGGTGATGCCTTTGACTTATATATAGATGAGAATGGCGATGGTCGAATGGACGATTTAAATAGCGATGGTAAACTAACGATTGCTGATGTTGATGTACTTTATAAAGTGTTCGAAAAATTTCAAAAACAGAGCCGCTATAACGGCGGTATCGGTCGCTATAAACCCGCCTCTCACCACGGTGGTTTTGTTCACATAGATAACCGAGGATTTACCGCTAGGTGGTAGTACAATCCTCTTACAACCCTTGTTCAAATATTATCCGATTGCATTATTACTGCTTGATTGCTAAGTTATTGTGTGTAGGGGAAAATCGTAGTAAAAGACGTGATTAAAGACAGTGGTATTGATGAAACACAGCTTGATTTAATCGCCCTACTGAAAGACAAACAATCAGCTAATAGGACCACACTCTATGTCAGTAACGCTGACCCAATAAGCCCCGCTGGTTATTGGCAAGCACTTCAAAATAAGAGTGTAACTGTTGTGCATTACAGTAATTTTAACCACACCAGAAAGGTCAGCCTTATCAATCAAGCCATGCGCAATGAGGTTTTACATAGTCTAATGTAACCAACAAATAACAACGACAGCAATGAACATATTCTTTAAGAAATTAAGACTACTTGTAGTTTTTTATCTACTCGCAATTTCAAGCCTCGCACACAGCCAAAACATGCAAGCAGAAATGGCTGACTTTATTAATGGCTTTCATAACTTTAAGCAGTTTAATGGCAATGTGTTAGTTGCAAAGGATGGAAAAGTACTGTTTGAACAAAGCGTTGGCTATGCCAACTTTGAATGGGATATAAAACATAGTAATAAAAGTAAATTTAGAATTGGTTCAATTACCAAACAATTTACTGCCATATTAATTTTGCAATTGGCACAAGATGGAAAACTTAAACTCGATGATCACCTTGCAACATACCTCCCTGATTACAGACAAGATATAGCCACTAAAATCACCCTTCGCCAAATACTTAATCACACCTCTGGTCTTGGTAATTATACTCAAGCAAAATCGTTTCGTGATGAGTACAGTCGAAACCCCTACAGTGTTGATGAATTTATTCGCTTACTATGTAGTGATGATCTCGTGTTCGAACCCGGCACTGACTTTCGTTATAGCAATTCTGGCTACTTTATTTTGGGTGCAGTAATCGAAAAGGTAACAGGTCAAAAATATCAAGACGTATTACAGAAGAATATTTTAGATCCACTCGATATGAAGGATACAGGCTATGACTCTCACAATAAAATCATTAAATTTCGCGTATCAGGTTACGACAATGGCCTAGCAGGCTATAGCAATACTGATTATTTAGATATGTCTATCCCGTATGCTGCTGGGTCTATGTATTCAACAGCACGAGATTTACTAAAATGGGATCACGCTCTCTACACGGATAAGTTATTGAACAATGAATATAAAAAGCAGATGTATCACGTTTCTGAGCAAAGAAATTATGCACTTGGTTGGGAAGTAACAAGCCTTGATGAAAGTACCTACGGAAAAGCCCTGACACGTATCCAACATGGCGGTGGTATTAATGGTTTTAATGCATTTATAAGTAGAATCATCGAAGACAAATTACTGGTTATTATTTTAAATAATACCGGTGGTGCGCCACTCACTCCCATGACTAATGGCTTACTTGCAATTTACTATGGCAAACCCTACGAAAAAGCGACAGAGCATGCAGATAGTAAACTTTACAACGCATTTAAACGTGAAGGTATTGCAGGGTTAAAGAATACCTATCAGCAAATGGTGAGTGAGGGTAATACGCCGAGAGAAAGGTCGCTAAACTACTTTGGCTATGAATTAATGCAGATGGATGAGCTAGACGCCGCAATCACAGTGTTTGAACTCAACAATCAATCTTACCCAGATTCTGCAAATACGTTTGACAGTTTAGGTGAAGCATATTTAGCAGCTGGTGATAAACAAAAAGCATTAGCAAGTTACAAAAGTGCGCTAAAACTTAATCCTGACAGTGAAAGTGCTAAACAAGCTATTGAGAAATTACAATAAATGAAGGCCACAAGAGTGGCCTTATTTTTTTACTTACGGCTTAACGCTTTTAACAAGCCTGTTTTTGCGTTGCTTGGATATAGGCAACTAAATCTTCAATCGATACAACGGGCATGTTGTGCTCACTGGCAAACTTGCTTACTTCAGGCAAGCGAGCCATTGAACCGTCTGGATTCGTTAATTCGCAAATAACACCAAACGGTGTTAAGCCCGCTAACTGCATTAAATCAACCGATGCCTCGGTATGGCCACGGCGAACTAAAACCCCACCCGTTTGTGCACGCAGTCCAAACACATGTCCTGGGCGAGACAAATCTTCAGGCTTTGCATTGTCTGCTGTTGCCGCTTTAATGGTGGTTACACGATCAGCTGCTGAAACGCCGGTTGTCACGCCCGTTTTAGCTTCAATGGTCACTGTATACGCTGTTTTGTTCTGACTGGTGTTATGCTCAACCATTTGTGGTAAATCAAGCTGTTTAACACGCTCATCGCCCATGCAAAGACACACAATACCGCTACCTTCACGGATCATCATGGCCATTTGCTCTGTGGTCAGGTGCTGTGCTGAATACACAAAATCACCTTCGTTTTCACGGTTTTCGTCATCTACTACAAGCACGCCTTCACCCTGCTGCAAAGCAGCAATAGCACGTTCAACGCGTTCAAGTGGTTCGCCAAATTGGCTAAGTAAAGAAGACTGAATCATCATTTTTAATACCTATTAAATTAAATATGAAAAGATTCAGGACATTGAAAGGCACAGCAAAAAAGACCGCCCGCAGGCAGCCAATTACTGTTTTATAGATTAACTATATTCTCTTTCATCCGGACTATCACCGTCGGCTCTGGCCTCTCACCAGATCTGCTGACCTTTAACCAACGTTAAAGCGCTCGCGGGCTCACTTAAATTTAAAGTATACCGCCGGTGGGGAATTTCACCCCGCCCTGAGAATGCTGCTTAGCCATAAATATGAATAAGCCTCGCTATTCTATACCTAAAATAATTAGTTATCGAGTACCCGCTTATCTAAAATGCCTTTTTCAATCAATTGATTGAGAATTGCCTTGGTTTTTGCTCGGCATATATCACGCACTAAACGAACCGCGGGTGTAATGGATTGTCGGCTTGGGCAAATTAACCAAAGCTCTGCACATAAATGAGGGTAATTTTGCATTACTGGCACTACCCGCCCACTTAGCAAATCATCACTGATATCAATGCAAGATTTAACTGCTAGGCCTTTTCCAGCCACACACCAACGCCTTACCAAATCACCATCATTCGATGCTCGACGGCCTTGCATTTTCACCTTAAAGCGCTGGGCTCCATCGGTAAATTCCCAGACATTATTGATGATATCTTGCAGTTGATAAAATAGGCCTTGATGCTGATTTAATTCATCGGGATGTGTCGGCGCGCCATGTTCGGCAATATACTCTGGAGTTGCACATAACAGCCGCGGAACATTACAAATTTTAAAGCCATATAAATTTGAGTCGGATGGCGAGCCATACCTAAGCGCAAAATCAACGGAGTCTCGGTAAAAGTCGACATTACTATCGCTAATATGCGGGCGCATACTCAGTTTTGGATACTCATCAAGTAACTCATCTAACCAAGGAATAATAATATTGCGGCCTAAGTCTGAAGATAATGCGACTCTTAGTTCTCCTTCAATTTCATCATGCTCACCTTTTAAGGCGAGTGTCGCTTGCTCAAGCATGAGCACCGCTTGCTGACACTGAGGTAAAAAGCGTTCCCCTGCCGCAGATAAACGTAAATGACGAGTAGTTCGAACAAATAACTCTGCACCCAGCGCTGCTTCAACACGTTTAATTGCCGCACTGGCGGTAGCGGCTCGCATGTCTAATTTTGCTGCCGCGGTTGTAATACTGCGAAATTCAGCCACCTTGAGGATTAATTTGAGATCTTCAACCAGCATATTAACTAAAATTTTTTGATAATGTTTATTCGATTATGCGCTTTATCGTAAAGTATGCAAGGCGTAAACTGCACCTAATTGTTATACATGCGGGAGCAAACCATGACACACCCAATCATTTCTGACTTACAACGCCGTTACACAAGTAAACGTTACGACGCTTCAAAGCACATTAGCCAAGCAGACTTAGCTGTAATTTTAGAAGCATTACGCTTGTCGCCATCGTCTATTAATTCTCAACCATGGAAGTTTGTGGTCATTGAATCAGAGCAAGCAAAGCAACGTTTACATGATAGTTTTGCAAATAAGTTTCAATTTAACCAAGTACATGCAAAAGCGGCTTCGCACACTATTTTATTTGCTTATAACCCAAGCTATCAACGTGCTGATTATGAAAAAGTAATTGATGCGGATATTGCGAATGGCCGCACTAAGGCAGAAAACAAAGAGCAAGCATTTGGCGCATTTGCCTTCGTTGATTTAAATACTGACGAGCAAGGTGTTAACGCCGCTTGGACTAAAGCTCAAACCTACATTGCCTTAGGCAATACTATGCACACGGTAGCTCGTTTAGGTTTAGATTCAACACCGATGGAAGGTGTCGATAAAGACTTGCTCGGTGAGCTTTTTGCAGATGAATTAGGCGGCTATGTTTGTGAGGTGGCACTCGCTATTGGTTATCACGAGCCAGAACAAGATTATAATGCTGCATTACCAAAATCTCGTTTAGATAAAAATTCTGTAATTAAGATTGTTTAACAAACCTTAATAGTTACGCCTTTTAATGTAGGCGTAACTTAGAATGGCTATTATAAATGAGCTTATAAGCTTTTAATCAGATAGAAACTGCCTATACATTTTTTCATCCAAGCCTAAATTGGGACAAACCAAGGTTTTATCCTTCACCTTTGACAATGATAGCTTTTCATTATTAACAATAACTGCTTGATATTCTAATGAACAATTATCTTCTTTTGTTACGGACCATCTAGACAGTTTATCTAACGGTGATGGTGCCCCAGAAATAATATAAACCTCTGTCTCACCATATTTTTTAAAATTCAATAAATTATCATGAACTTTCACTAAACTGCATGGAGTAATTAATCCCAGTTTCTTTTCTGTATTATTTAACTTCACTGTACAACTTTCCGAATTTAATAAAAAAGCACTTTTCGCAGTTGAACAGGATAAAAGTAATATCATGCCAAGCAATAATAATTTTACTCTCACACTAATATCTCCCAAAACCAAACTTGATCACCAAGTTCAAGCCAATCAGAGCTTCCTCCCTTAAGGTATTCACCATCCCATAAATCAATATGGTCAGTGTTACCCCAACCATTCATAATGAAGATAATCCCTTTTTTATCTTTCAAAGCAGACAATGCGCCCCCTTTTATCACTTTTTTTGATCCGAATTCCTTACAATTAGAAGAGTCTATCCAGTTTGCTAATTCTTGTGCAGCCAATATATGCCTAGGGCTATGTTTCAGGCCGGGATAACATCTACGTTGAGGGTACATAATATCGAATGAAGAAGTATCAATTCCTGATTTTTCTAATGATACCCCCATCCTAATAGCACATTGATTTTGAAATAAAGATTTATCACAAGGTGAGTTAGGATAAGGGTGGTTTTTCCAAAGTTTGTTAAATTGAATTATCATAAAAGTTCCATTTTTATTTAAAAACCCATTATAGGAACTTCAGAGTAATAAACAACCCAACTAAAGTTTAAAAAATCACAACTCATTAAATGAATTGGTTGCCTTTATGTACATATTGTCTTCACAACCACATTACTCGCCAATCCATCAGACAAATCCGCCGTTATTGTGGCAACAGCTCCATTTATTAGTGCTAAATTAGGGGCAACATGACCAATGTCAGCATCAACGGTAACCGGGAACAAATTGCCTTTAAATGCAAGTTCGATTGCTTGATATTCATCAAAGTAGCAATCGTTGTTTATTGCAGGGCTGCGGCCGAACACCACTGCATTCACATCAGTAAAAACATCATTCAACTTTAATGATAACAAACAACGTGCAAGGGCCATTGGACTGAGCTCTGCATTTTCGAGGTATAAAATTAACCCCTCTGGTGCATACTGCTTTTTAAACTCATGTAACGCATAGTAATTTGAGGGTAACAACAAGCCTAGCGTATCTAAACAGCCACCAATTAATCGTCCAGATACTTCAATTTGGCGTGTATCTTTATAATTGATACAGCGCCACTGACTCTGTGCGGTAAAATCAAACTGAGCATCAGGCTCGGCTTTATAATCAATAGGCTTTTGCTGATAAAAAGGCGAAGCGACTTGATGCAGCTGCTGCTTTTCTTCAAGTGCCATGGCGTTGAAAATATCCGCTAAATAAGCATCAGGATCATTTGGGTGAATTTGCATCAAATTGGCAGCATGCAAGGTTGCCCAACCACAGCGAGTGGTTAATGCACATGCAAACGTACTGATATCTGAAAAACCAACTAACCACTTAGGTCTTGCTTTGCTTATCGCATTAAAATCAAGAAGAGGTAAAATCTCCATAGTGAGATCCCCTCCCCACGGAGGCATAATTGCCGCAATTGAATCATCAGTTAAATACTGCATTAGCTCTTCTGCTCGTTGCTTAGCGCTATTATGCTCTTGTCGTAAGCAGGCACCTTCAATAACGGTAAAACCTTTAGCAGATAAGCCACTAAGCACTGTGTCTAAGCGTCTATGAAATGCTTTATCAACACCCGATGAAAAAGCACAAATAGCTATACTATCGCCTTTGGCAAGCGGCTTAGGATATTGAATTTTAGCCATTATTACTCCTTCATTATGATTGCTAAGCGACCAACCTAGCGAATAAACTTCCCTCTGTAAACAGGCATAAAAAAACCGCAGTATAAAACTGCGGTTTTTATCAATGCTTGGTTAAGCTATTAAATATACTCAACTTCAATGATTTCGTACTCGACTTCACCGTTTGGTGTTTTAATGGTAACGGCATCATCTACCTCTTTACCAATTAAGCCACGTGCGATTGGCGAGTTAACAGAGATCAGGTTGTTTTTGATATCTGCTTCATCATCACCCACGATTTGGTAAGTTACCTCAGCGTCGGTTTCAACGTTAACGATAGTCACTGTTGTACCAAAAATAACTTTGCCAGTTTTTGGCATTTTCGTCACATCGATGATTTGTACATTTGAAAGTTTCGCTTCAATTTCTTGAATACGACCTTCACAGAAACCTTGTTGCTCACGAGCAGCATGGTATTCAGCGTTTTCTTTCAAATCACCGTGTTCACGCGCTTCAGCGATATCAGCGATAATTTTTGGACGTGTAACTGTTTTTAATTCGTTAAGTTCCTCGCGCAGTAATGCTGCACCACGAACCGTCATCGGAATTGATTGCATATTATTCTCACTTAATCCAAAGGGCGAATTGCTCGCCCCTGGCACATTTCCTTAGTTAATTCGCTGATGTAGTTCCTGAACTGACGTCACCTTGCTACGGTCGTCTGCTTGGTTAGCAGTACAGTTAGCAAATGCCGCGTTCAGCGTCGTTGTATAGTTAGTCTTGTGCTGTAATGCACCACGACGTAACACCTTCGAATCTTCAATCGCTTGGCGACCTTCAGTAGTGTTTACAATGTAGCTGTATTCACCATTTTTAATTCTATCAAGAATATGAGGACGACCTTCGAATACTTTGTTTACGCGACGTACTGCAATGCCTGCTTCTTCAAGTGCTTTTGCAGTGCCACCTGTTGCATCTAGCTCAAAACCTAATTCAGTCATGGTTTTAGCCAGTTCAACAATACGTGGTTTGTCACTGTTGCGTACCGATAGTAACGCGCGACCACCGCGTGGTAAAGTGTTGCTTGCACCTAATTGTGCTTTGGCGAATGCTTCGGCGAAAGTTTCACCAACACCCATTACCTCACCCGTTGAGCGCATTTCTGGGCCACGAATTGGGTCAACACCTTGGAACTTAGCAAAAGGAAGTACGACTTCTTTAACGCTGTAGTAAGGAGGAATTACTTCTTTTGTAATACCTTGGCTTGCCAGTGATTGACCCGCCATACAACGTGCCGCTACTTTAGCAAGTGCGATACCTGTTGCTTTAGAAACAAACGGTACTGTACGTGCAGCACGTGGGTTTACTTCGATTAAGTAAACTTGACCGTCTTTCACAGCAAACTGTGTATTCATCAGACCAATTACGCCAAGCTCTAGTGCCATATCTGTCACTTGCTTACGCATTACGTCTTGTACTTCAGCTGTTAATGAATGAGCTGGTAAAGAACATGCTGAGTCACCTGAGTGAACACCTGCTTGCTCGATGTGCTCCATAATACCACCGATGATTACTTGTTCACCGTCACAGATAGCGTCAACGTCAACTTCGATTGCGTTATCTAAGAAGTGATCAAGTAGTACTGGCGCTTCATTTGATGCAGATACCGCTTCAGTCATGTAACGACGTAAGTCGTCTTCATCGTATACGATTTCCATCGCACGACCACCTAGTACGTACGAAGGACGTACAACCAGTGGGAAACCGATTTCAGCAGACTTAACAACCGCTTCTTCTAAAGAAGTCACTGTTGCATTTTCTGGTTGCAGAAGGTTCAAACGCTCAACAAGTTGTTGGAAACGCTCACGGTCTTCAGCACGGTCGATTGCATCTGGAGAAGTACCAATAACTGGCACGCCATTCGCTTCTAGTGCACGTGCAAGTTTAAGTGGCGTTTGACCACCGTACTGAACGATCACACCTTTAGGCTTTTCAACACGTACGATTTCTAATACGTCTTCTAGAGTGATTGGCTCGAAGAATAAGCGATCTGATGTGTCGTAGTCAGTCGAAACAGTTTCAGGGTTACAGTTAACCATGATTGTTTCGTAGCCGTCTTCACGTAAAGCTAATGCTGCGTGAACACAGCAGTAATCGAATTCGATACCTTGACCGATACGGTTAGGGCCGCCACCGATTACCATGATTTTATCTTTGTCAGATGGATTCGCTTCACACTCTTCATCATAAGTTGAGTACATGTAAGCTGTATCTGAACTAAACTCTGCAGCACACGTATCAACGCGCTTGTATACAGGCACGATATCTAACTGGTGACGCTTTTTACGAATTTCTGCTTCAGAAACACCGGCAATTTCAGCGATACGCGCATCAGCGAAACCTTTACGCTTAAGCTTGCGTAAGAACTCAGCATTTAAACCAGCCATACCTACTTCGCTGATTGTTGCTTCATCTTTTAAGATGTCTTCGATTTGCACTAGGTACCAAGGGTCAATCTTAGTTAGTTCGAAAACGTCCTCTACGCTCATACCGTGACGCATTGCATCAGCAACGTACCAAATACGCTCTGCACCTGGCTCACGTAATTCACGGATGATTTTTTCTTTTGCTTTCGGATCATCAAGAGCAACAATTGGGTTAAAGCCCGTTGCGCCTACTTCAAGACCACGTAATGCTTTATGTAGTGACTCTTGTTGGTTACGACCAATCGCCATAACCTCACCCACAGACTTCATCTGTGTTGTAAGACGGTCGTTTGAACCTGCGAATTTTTCGAAGTTAAAACGTGGGATCTTAGTTACAACGTAGTCAATTGACGGCTCGAAAGACGCTGGTGTTTTACCGCCAGTGATGTCGTTTTGTAGCTCATCAAGGGTGTAACCTACAGCTAGTTTTGCAGCGATTTTCGCAATTGGGAAACCCGTTGCTTTTGATGCTAGAGCAGATGAACGCGATACACGCGGGTTCATCTCGATGATAACCATACGGCCATCAACTGGGTTCACACCAAATTGTACGTTTGAACCACCTGTTTCAACACCGATTTCACGAAGTACCGCCATCGATGCATTACGCATGATTTGGTATTCTTTATCCGTCAATGTTTGCGCTGGAGCAACCGTGATTGAGTCACCAGTATGAACACCCATAGGGTCAAAGTTTTCGATAGAACATACGATGATACAGTTGTCGTTTTTGTCACGCACAACTTCCATTTCGTATTCTTTCCAACCGATTAATGATTCGTCGATTAGAAGTTCATTTGTTGGTGATAAATCTAGACCACGCTCACAAATTTCATCAAATTCTTCTTGGTTGTATGCAACACCACCACCGGTACCACCCATCGTGAATGATGGACGAATGATACATGGGAAACCGATGCGGCTAAGTACATCGTGTGCTTCTTCCATTGAGTGAGCGATTTCTGCACGCGGACACTCAAGGCCAATGTTTTTCATTGCTAAGTCAAAACGCTCACGGTTTTCAGCTTTATCGATTGCATCAGCAGTTGCACCGATAAGTTCAACACCATGTTTAGCCAGTACGCCGTGCTTATCTAAATCAAGTGCACAGTTTAATGCTGTTTGACCACCCATAGTAGGCAGTACTGCATCAGGCTTTTCTTTTTCAATGATTTTCTCTACCACTTCCCAGTGAATTGGCTCGATGTACGTCGCATCCGCCATTTCAGGGTCAGTCATGATAGTTGCAGGGTTCGAGTTTACAAGAATTACTCGAAAGCCTTCTTCTCGTAGTGCTTTACACGCTTGTGCACCAGAGTAGTCAAATTCACAAGCTTGACCGATAACGATCGGGCCTGCGCCTAAGATAAGAATGCTTTTTATGTCGGTACGTTTTGGCATTGTTACTCCGGTTAAATTAGTTAGAACGTGCTTGCTCAAATCGATGAAGTGGTCAAATAATGGCGCCGCATCATGTGGACCTGGGCTTGCTTCTGGGTGACCTTGGAAGCTAAATGCAGGCTTATCTGTGCGGTGAATACCTTGTAGCGTGCCATCGAATAATGATACGTGAGTTGCACGTAAATTCGCTGGTAATGTTGCTTCGTCAGCTGCGAAACCGTGGTTTTGCGCTGTGATCATTACAACATTGCGATCAAGATCTTTAACTGGGTGGTTACCACCGTGGTGACCAAACTTCATTTTCATCGTTTTAGCACCTGAGGCAAGCGCTAGTAATTGGTGACCTAAACAGATACCAAAGATTGGCGTGTCTGTTTCTAGGAAAGTTTTAATTGCTTCAATCGCGTAGGTACACGGCTCAGGGTCGCCAGGGCCATTTGATAAGAAGATACCGTCTGGGTTTAATGCCAATACGTCTTCTGCAGATGTTTGTGCAGGAACAACGGTTAATTTACAACCGCGGTCAACTAACATACGTAAGATATTACGTTTAACACCGAAGTCATAAGCAACAACGTGGAACTTCTCGTCTGCTGCTTCTAGCGTTTTAAAACCTGAACCTAATGTCCAGCTTGAATCACGCCACTCAAAATTTTCCTTGGTTGAGACAACTTTTGCTAAATCCATGCCTTTTAAGCCTGGGAAGGCTTGCGCAGCTTCAAGCGCTTTATTCTCATCTAACTCGTCGCCTGCAATGATACAACCATTTTGAGCGCCTTTATCACGTAAGATACGCGTTAATTTACGAGTGTCGATGTCTGCAATACCTAAGATATTGCGTTCTTTTAAGTAATCACTTAACGATTGCTCGTTACGGAAATTACTTGCTAGCAGTGGCAAATCACGGATCACTAGGCCTTTAGCCCAGATTTGACCCGCTTCTTCGTCTTCGCTGTTAGTACCCGTATTACCGATATGTGGGTACGTCAAAGTTACGATTTGTTCCGCGTATGAAGGGTCAGTCAAAATTTCTTGATAACCAGTCATAGACGTATTGAATACTACTTCACCGACTGACATGCCGTCAGCGCCGATTGCAGTACCGCGAAACACTGTGCCGTCTTCTAGGACTAACAGAGCGGATTTAGTCAAGTTAACCTCCTAACAGTAAAAAACGGGAGTAAAGTCATTTGCTCTACTGCCCGTTTAAAGCGATTGGAAACACGCATTTATGAATTTTTGGCAAATTGGCGCTATTCTACAGTAATTTAGCTTTCAGATCTAATCTTAATTAATAAAATAGTAAAAATAAGCGTTATTAACGAAAAATTCACTGAAACTGCCAAAAAAGAGACTAAACTACTTCAAGTCAAGCACATCTTGCATGTCATAAAGTCCAGCTGGTTTATTTTTCAACCAGCCTGCAGCTCTTACAGCTCCTAACGCGAAGGTCATTCTTGAACTTGCTTTATGAGTTAATTCTAGCCTTTCGCCAGAAGTTGCGAAATATGCGGTGTGTTCACCTACAATATCTCCGCCTCTCATGACCGAATAACCGATTTCATTTTGCGATTTTGCGTGTTCGTCTTTGCTTCTATCAAAACGCGCGACTTCATCATGCTGCCAGCCTTTTGCCTCAGCAATTGCTTCACCAATTGCCAATGCAGTTCCCGATGGCGCATCGATTTTATGACGATGATGAGCTTCAAATATTTCGATATCCATGTCTTCGCCAAACTTCACAGCCGCAGTCTGCACTAAGTTAAGCAGTAAATTCACACCTACGCTATAGTTGCGGGCAAAAACAATCGGAATGTGTTTCGCAGCTTCATTAAGGGTATCAAGATCATCTTGGTTAAGGCCCGTAGTACCAATTACCATCGCGATATTTTTTTCGACCGCTGTTTTTAAGTGGTTGCGCATGCCTTGAGGTAAGGTGAAATCTATCAATACATCTGCATCTTTTACGTCTGTTTCTTTGCTAAATGATACATCTGCTGAAGCAGCGCTGTTTAATTGATTAACCGCTATATCTAAAAGTGGTGAGTTTTCGCGTACGTACGCGCCCGTTAATGTTGCGTCATCTTTTTTTGAGACTGCTTCTAAAAGTGCAAGTCCCATGCGGCCGTTTGCGCCAAATACACCTATGCGGTTCATATAGTTACCTTATCTATTCTTCTTAGCTGGCTGGATTTTATCGAAAACTCATGTAATAGTCAGGTTAGCTTATAAAAAATACAGAGCTAATTTTAGATTTATTAATAGAACAACAATAATAACAGATAGTCTTTGCATTTAGCCATCTATACATTTAAACTTCTTCCTTTGCGCCGATTTGGTCTTTGGCTTGCGGGCGCTGTTGTTGTCTTTCATTGTTTAAGACAGCGACTAAATACAGCTAAAAGAAGTGTTTGGCTGTGTTATTGGTTATCTAACGAGGAATATGATGCAGCCATCATTTAATAAAACAAAAGCAAAACTTTCTTTGCTGCCGCTTTTGGTGTTTGTCGGCTTATTTTTAGGCGCTGGCTTATACTTACAGTCTCAAGGTGTCGATTACGCCTTCTATCAATTGCCTGCTCCTGTGGCAATTTTGCCAGCCATTATGTTGGCATTTATCTTAAATAAAAATACCATCAACCACAGTGTTGAAACCTTTATTAAAGGTGCTGGCCATAGCAACATCATCACTATGTGTTTGATTTATCTGCTTGCCGGTGCCTTTTCTGCGGTTGCTGGCGCAACCGGTGGTGTTGATGCCGTTGTTAATGCCGGTTTATCACTTATTCCGCCGGCTCTTTTACTACCTGGATTATTTTTAATTGCTGCGGTTGTGTCGACTGCGATGGGCACTTCAATGGGTACTATCGGTGCGATTGGCCCGATTGCTTATGCCGTCGCCCAAAAAACAGGCATTGATCCATCTCTAATGGCTGGCACGATTGTATCGGGTGCCATGTTTGGTGATAACTTATCAATCATCTCTGACACAACAATTGCGGCAACTCGCACGCAAGGCTGTGAAATGAAAGATAAATTCCGTGAGAACTTAAAAATTGCCTTACCCGCTGCGGCATTAACTATCGGCTTGTTATTCTTCTTAACGCCTACTGCAGAAGCTGTTGAAACGCAAGACTTTGATATTTTATTAGTATTACCTTATGCATTTATCTTAATACTCGCGGTAATGGGCTTTAATGTATTCGTAGTACTGTTTAGCGGTATTATCTTTGCTGCACTCATGGGCTTTACTGGCAGCTATGAAGGTGCAAGCTTTGTAAAAGATGTTTATAAAGGCTTTACGGATATGCAGGAAATCTTCTTGCTATCGATGTTTATTGGCGGTCTTTCAGAGTTTATCCGTATTAATGGTGGCCTTGATTATATTGCTAACAAAATTCAAGCAATTACAAAAATCATTGCAAAATGGCACCGTAAAGTTGCGGATCAATTAGGGATTGCAGCACTGGTTATGACCAGTAACTTATGTATCGCTAATAATACCGTGTCTATTATAGTTGCAGGCCCGATTGCTAAAAAGTTAGCGGATGATGGTGAAATTACAGGAAAGCGTTCAGCAAGCTTACTTGATATTTTTGCTTGTGTTACGCAAGGCTCATTGCCGTATGGCGCACAAGCACTTCTACTGGGCGCAACGTTCAAAATTAGTCCGTGGGAAGTTTCTACCTCTTCTTATTACTGCTTTATTCTTGCCTTTACTGCCGTTGCAGTAATTTGCTTACGCCGAAATAAAGCATAAGTTAAATAATTTTTTCTCTCGATACGCCCAAATATGGGCGTATCTGCTATAATCCTGTCTTTATATCCCCCTTTACACCATCAATATTGAGATATGAACTTGAAAAAGATCCTTTCTGTTGCTGCGCTTTGTGCAGTAAGTACTTCGAGCTATGCCGCTAATTGGAGCTCTACGCAATTACACGTTAATAACGGTGAACACAAAAATCCGTTTTCATTAACTAAGTCAAATACCACAGTTGTATCACTACAGCATGCGTCTGGTTATGACTATGGCGACAACTTCTTTTTTATTGATTACAGCAATGACGACCGTCAAGATGGCTATCAAGATAAAGACTTTTACGGTGAGTGGTATTCAACATTTAGCTTATCAAAAATCTCTGGCAGTGATTTCTCATACGGGGCAATTGCTGATGTAGGTTTAACGGCAGGTTTTAATGCTGCGGGTGATTCAAAAGTTCTTAAGTATTTACCAGGTGTAAAACTTAGCTGGCAAGCACCGGGCTTTAGCTTTTTATCAACTTTATTTACAGCTTACATCGATGACAGTGAAGGGGTAGCACGTGGTGGTGCACCTACTGAAACAAACAGCTGGATGATTGATGTTGCTTGGGGCTACCCATTCACTATTGGTTCTCAAAAGTTCAACGTAACAGGTCATGTTGAATACATTGCTGAACGTGAAAATGAGTTTGGCGAAGATGTTAACGCATGGATTTTAGCGCAGCCAATCGTTACTTGGGACTTAGGTCATGCAATGAGCATGAAAGAAAATACCCTGCTACTTGGCATTGAGTGGCAATATTGGCACAACAAACTAGGTACAGACACAACTGAGTCAGTACCACAGCTTCACGTTGAGTGGACGTTCTAACGAGTTACGAGTTATTAGAATTAAAGCCTGTAGTCAGCTAGAATACAGGCTTTGTTTTAATTAAATTGATTAGAAGTCCATTTAGACACATAGCGACCACCTGCAACAGCTATTTTCTCTAAACGGTCGCAGGCACCAAAAGCAACTCCTGAACCAATTTCCTTCGTTGTTTTAGCTATAATCTCATCACCTTTTTTAAGTTGCACATGTAATGTTGCTGATGAGCTTGGTCTCACCGATGGAAAAACCCATCTATGCGAGTTAATTTCAATATATTTCGCTTCAACGACATACTCTGCTTTGGATTTTTCTTGTTGTTCAACTAATGTTACTAAATATTTTTTTGCTGAATCAGTAATTGAACTAGCTAACTTATCAAGCATGACACAATCACGTTGAACTTTATCTGCTTCAACTCCAAGGGCAAAATGCACTGCATTTAACGCTATAGGAGGTGTAGGCTTTAAGGCAATTGCTTGAGTTTGCTGCTGTTTGGTGCTTTTACAGGCGGTTAAAGACACTAAAGTACATAGCAAAAAAGTAGGGATAGAATACTTCATATTAATTCCATTTAATTGTTTTTATTATTAAATCAGATAGTTATTTGATGATAATAGACATCGACGAAAAATGAAACAAAAAGAGCTGCATAAGCAGCTCTGGAAAGATTTAATTACAGTTTACACTGTGGGGTTTTGCCTTTTGCTTTAGCGGCTTGTTGGGCTTTTAATGCATCCGACATGTGCTTTTGAAGCTCTTTAATGCGGTTACCCGGTGCAGGGTGAGTCGACATAAATTCTGGAGTACCGCTATTGCCTGCAGCACTCATATTTTGCCAAAGCGATACAGATTGCTCTGGGTTAAACCCTGCTTTTGCCATTAAATCTAAGCCAACAATATCTGCTTCTGATTCATGTGAGCGACTAAACGGTAAGACAACACCATACTGTGCCCCCAAACCTAAAGCTTGCATGATCTCACCGCGGTATTGCACATTCCCCATATCTAGTGCTGCACCACCAACTTGCAGGCCTGTTTGTAAAAGTGCGTTTTGCGATACACGCTCATTAGAATGCTCTGCAATAACGTGTGCTACTTCATGACCTAGTACTGTTGCCAATTGGTCTTGATTTACAGCAACTTTTAATAAACCTGTATGAACGCCAATATAGCCACCTGGTAATGCAAATGCGTTTGCTGAATCTTCTTCAAACACGACTACTTCCCACGATTGCTTTGCATACTCGTTAGGTAAAACGGCAATAACATCATCAGCAATACACTTCACATAAGCATTGACACCTGGATCAGTATTAACAGGTTGTGTTTTTTTCATTTCAGCAAAACTTGCTTGACCCATTTGGCTCATTTGCGAGTCTGAATAGAGTGCGATTTGTGTGCGCCCTGTTGGAGAGGTTTTACAACCCGCTAAAACTGCGGTTGCTAACACAGCCATCATTAACTTTTTCATACTAGTCCTTCAAATACTTAGTGCAATTGAGGCTAATATAGCAAAGCATTGCTTAATTTTATATGAAAATGAACAATCACCCACTCAGTTGTTATCATTTAGTTAATTCTTTTACTTAGCAGGCAAACTAAGTTCACCACAGTGATTCACACTGCTACAATAGTGACCTACTATTTGATGAATGAGTAAACAATGCCTTCCCCTGAGACTTTAAATAAACGCATTTTATTGCCTTTGCTGGCAAGTATTGTCGCGATTACGCCTTTGGCAATTGATTTATATTTACCCGCGATGTTGGTGATTGCCAACGACTTGCAAACAACCATGCCAAATGTGCAAATCTCGCTTAGCATTTATTTAGCAGGTTATGCCCTTGGTATGCTGTTTTTTGGCCCCATTGCTGATGAGCTTGGTAGGCGATTACTCGCTAAAGTGGGCTTAGCATTGTTTGGGATTAGTTCGTTAGCACTGGCGTTCTGTACTAACATCGAATTATTTTGGTCTTTAAGGGCCGTGCAAGCATTCACTGGCGCTGCTGCAACCGTCGTAGTGCCGGGTATTATTCGCCACATTTATCGAGAAAACACCGCCAAAGGCATGTCTTATGTCTCGATGATTATGATGGTTGCCCCGCTAATTGCACCGACCCTTGGCTCATTGATCATGGGTATTTCAACATGGCAGGTTATTTTTATTGCATTAGCTGCCTATAGCTTTGCAATATTGGCGTTAGTGCAAATTCATTTAATCGATATCCCTATTTTCAAAAGCCAGCAACGTGGTTTTGCACTGTTTTTTAATAGTTATAAAACCGTATTTTCACGTCGTAGCGCCCTTGCTGATATTGCCAGCTCGATGTTTGCCTCGTTTGCATTCTTCTGTTTTTTAACATCGGTACCTTATGTATATCTCGATTTTTTTAAAGTAGATGAGCAATTGTTCGGTGTGTTATTCGCTTTTAATGTATTAGCGTTGATGTTTGGTAACTTTATGAATACGCGCTTGGTGCCTCGTTTAGGGTCTCGTAAACTTTTGTTTATTGGCCTTGCTATTGGTTTTGTTTCTGGCGCTGCCTTACTGTTGTTCAGTGTGATGCATTTATCGCTGTATTTTATCGTAGCCGCTATCGCCCCGCTGATGATGAGTTTAGGTATTGTAGCGAGTAATGCAGACTCGTTGATACTGATGCAATTTGAGGAAAAGTCAGGTACTGCTACAGCCGTGATTGGTACCTTGAGATTCGGCAGCGGTGCTTTGGTTGGGCCTATCCTTGCTTTTGTTCACCCGCAAAGTGCCATTCCATTTTCTGCGATGATGTTCAGCGCACTGATACTTATCTTACTGGTGCAGCTTTGGCATCGAAAACTAGACAAAAAAAATGCCTGTGAATAACAGGCATTTTTTTATATCACTTTAAAGCTTATTCAGCTTCTTTTGATACCATAACCATTGCAGGACGTAATAAACGACCGTTTAATGTATAACCTTTCTGCATTACTGCAAGAACAGTATTCGGCGCTACATCATTGCTTGGTTGAATTGACATTGCTTGATGGAATTCAGGGTTAAATTGCTCACCTTGTGGGTTAACAATTTCAACACCAAACTTCGCTACTGCATCATTAAAGCTTTTCACAGTCATTTCGATACCTTCAAGCACAGGCTTAAGCTGCTCATTTTCTTTATCAGAAAACTCAATTGCACGCTCTAGGTTATCAATAACTGGAAGTAATTCGTTAGCAAACTTTTCAAGTGCAAACTTATGTGCTTTTTCTACATCTTGAGCGGCACGACGACGCATGTTCTCAACATCTGCAGCAGCACGAACAACACTGTCTTTTTGATCGTTAATCGTTTGTTTAGCTGCTTCTAGTTCGCTGTATAGTAATGCGATTTCAGCTTCTGGGCTTATTTCATCGCCTTCCACTTGCTCAGCTGCTTTTTCTGCTGCTTCTACTTCAGCTTGCATTTGTTCAAATTCTTCGTTTAGTTCAACTTCTTGCTCTGGTGATTTTGTCTGCTCAGACATAGCTTACATGCTCCAATTCTTTACAACTGCGGTAATTATGGGGATTGAATTAAAAGATTCAAGAGGCGGATGACCCGATTAACTCAAATTCTTGGATGATTGCTTCGATTTGCGCTGATTTTGGACAAATTATACAAAATCGACTTTGATATTCATGGTTATTAAAGTAGGGAACGCTGATCACCATTAACTCATTGCAATCAGTAAATGGTAACTGCTCGGTATTTAAAACCGATAAACCATTTTTGAAAGCGAGTTTATCTTCTACAAAATTTAAAAACGATACACCTATATTCAAACTGGTTTGGCAATCAACTTGACGATATAGGTAATTTTCACCTACCACGATGCTGTTATCGGAACCAAGCTTTTGACTTAATTGCCGTGTCCATTGCGTTAGTGAATCATGGCAGTTATGCGGAGCTGTGTTTGCCATCGCCTGCATACGGTATAAACCTTCCATCAAGGTTTGTTGGCTAAAGACAGTATTAAGCCAAGTAGCAAACTGGTAACGCACTGCATCCGATGAATCTTCCGGTTTACTGATGCAAATATTATGGCTTTGCCCTGCTCTATCGATTAACAATATAAGCCAATTACTGCCATCGAAATCAAGTACCTCTACACGAAAAACCAGTTGAGAGCTAACTTGCGGTAATCCCACACAACAGCACACTTTATAGCGCTGGCTCAAACCGTGGGCAAGCTCGACCAATTGTGCTTGCTGTGGCTGCCAATATGTTGCGATTTCTGGCAATGCAAAGAATTCGCTGAGCCAATAATCAAACCCTGCATTGGTAGGCACGCGACCAGCAGAAGTATGCGGCGAATATAGTAAGCCTTCTTTTTCAAGCCGTGCCATTGCGTTACGTACTGTTGCCGAACATACCGCCATGCCTTTTTGTTTGGCAATGCGGGTAGAGGCAACAGGCTGTCCTTCACCGTTACAGTAAAGGCTCATTACAGCTGAAAAAATTTGTTGGTCACGCGGATTTAATTTCATAATTTATACATCTTGCTTCTTGCCAGTGGATATTTGGGCACAGCAAGTTTATTTCAAGTTATTTTCAAAGCATTAATTTTTAATGTAATCTAGCGATATGAAAGTTTAAGTGCAAATAACATGGATTCACCGTTTAAAACCATAGGTTTAATTGGCAAACCTAATCACAGTGCTGCGGCTGCTACACTTGGTCGTCTACACACATTTTTGCGCGCATTAGGTTTTGAAGTGCTAGTAGAACAACGAACTGGCCGCCAGCTTGATGAGGTTCCTGCAGAAAACTTAGTCAAACTCGTTGATTTAGGTGAACGAGCAGATTTAGCGATTGTCGTGGGCGGTGATGGTAACATGCTTGGTGCTGCACGAGTTTTGGCACGTTTTGATGTGGCAGTTATTGGTGTAAACCGTGGTAATTTAGGGTTTTTAACCGATTTAAACCCAGAAGGTTTTGAAGCCAGCTTGGAACAAGTCTTAAGTGGTCAATTCCTCGAAGAAAAACGCTTCTTGCTTGAAGTTGAAGTATATCGTCACGCCGAACTGAAAAGTGCAAACTTGGCAGTGAATGAAGCAGTACTTCATGCTGATAAAGTTGCCCACATGATTGAGTTTGAGGCCTTTATTAACAACGACTTTGTATTTTCACAGCGTTCAGACGGTTTAATTGTCTCAACCCCAACAGGTTCAACTGCTTATTCATTATCTGGTGGCGGGCCGATTTTGACACCTGAGCTCAATGCGATCTCATTAGTTCCTATGTTCCCACATACATTATCAAGCCGCCCTCTTGTGGTTGATGCCGACAACGAAGTACGTTTAAAGCTCAGTCTTGAAAATACCGATAGCCTGCAAGTCAGTTGTGACAGTCATGTGGTTTTAGCTGTGTTACCTGGCGATGAAGTGGTGATAAAAAAGGCAGATAAACGCCTGCGCTTGATTCATCCGAAGGAATACTCTTATTACAATGTATTAAGAAAAAAATTAAACTGGGGAAGCCGCTTATTTTAAGCGGCTTTTTTATCTCAATTGATTGCCAAGGCACCTTGATTAGCGCAAAATATTCAAACTTAATGCTGTATTATTTTAAGGATTCTAAGCCGAAATGAGCTATATCGTTTTTCTTGCTCTATTATTACTTATTACCTTGCTAGGTTGTTACTGGATGGTTGAGAGCAACCGTCGCAAAGCGATTGAAGCTGAAAAAAAGCGTTTTAATCAGCGAGTAAAAGAAATTAATAACGATTTCAAAGACAAACTAATCGACTTTAGTGAAGGGAAGCTTATTCGCCCGAAAAATATTTCGCGCCTAAGCATGATCACTAGTAATTACTTTGTTGTACAAGCCCATAACGAAGAAAACCTCACATACCTTGAATACATTAGTGACCTATTGATTAATACAATCATGATGGAGGCAAGTAAAGCACAAGGCCCAGAACAAATAGACCAACTTGCTGACCGACTTCAGTATTTTATGGCTGAATTACCTTACAATGGTATTGAATACAATAAAGCGTTTTACCAAGAAGCCCTCCCTTCTCTGATCGAAGTAATTAAATATCAGCCCCCCACAGATTTACAAGATGATCAGCCGCCAGCCCAGAGCACACCGGCGCCAAATGATTCATACCAAGAAAATCAGCTGTCAGAATTAAGCAAAGCATAAAAATTTAATTTGCAAAACCCGAAAACACTGTATAAATTAACAGTTAATTAGCTGGATGGATAAACAGTATGTTAATCGGGTTAGAAATTAAAAACTTTGCCATTGTGAGTAATTTAAGTACTGAGTGGCACAATGGTATGACAGCCATTACAGGTGAAACAGGTGCGGGTAAATCAATTGCTATTGATGCCCTGTCATTATGTTTAGGCGAACGTGCTGATGCAGGTGCTGTTCGCCCTGGTACTGAACGCGCAGAAATTTGTGCACAATTCGATATTAGCCAGCTCCCTCTTGCCCAACACTTTTTAGAGCAACATTTACTTTCAAGCACTGAAGGTGAATGTTTACTGCGACGTGTTATTTGCAAGAATGGTCGTAGCAAAAGTTATATTAATGGCAGCTCCGTCACCGCTGCACAGTTGAAAGAGTTAGGTCAGTATTTAATTTCAATTCACGGCCAACATGCTCACCAGCATCTATTAAAAGCTGAACATCAGTTACACCTGCTCGATGCCTATGCAGGCCACAATCAGCTAATAGCGGATGTTAAAGAGCGCTATAAAGCCTACCAAGCATTACTTAAAGAGTTTAACCAGCTTGAACAACAACAGCAGCAACAAGCAGCTCAAAAGCAATTACTTGAGTATCAAGTCGCCGAGCTTGATGAATTTGCGCTACAACCGGGTGAATTTGAAGAGATTGAAGCTGAGCACCACAAATTAAGCCACAGCCAGACTATTTTAGAATCATGTCAGCGAGAGCTACAGCATTTATACGAAAGTGATGAGCAAAGCGCGTGTTCGTTATTACAACACAGTGCTCAGCAATTTGCTGAATTGGCAAGCTATGATGAAAGCCTTTCAAGCATTGCATCGTTATTAAGTGAAGCTGCCGTTCAAGTTGAAGAAGCAAGCCGTGAAATTCGCAGCTACGTTGATGTGACCGACTTAGATCCGGCACGATTAGACGAAGTTGAGACTCGTTTAACAGGTGCTATGGACCTTGCCCGTAAACATCACATAAAACCCGAAGAACTGGTTGAATTTCATCAGTCTATTGCCGAAGAATTAGCATCAATTAGTTATAACAGCGACCGCCTTGTGGCACTTGAAAGCGAAATTAGCAATGCGCTTGAACACTACAAACAAGCAGCAAAACAGTTAAGTGAAAGCCGCCATAGTTACGCAGATACACTCAATCAGTTAATTAGCGATAGCATGGCGAACTTATCAATGGAAAACGGCAAGTTTGCGATTGATATCCAACAAACTAGCGATAAAGCACCAAGTGCGATGGGTTTTGATACTGTCTCATTTTTAGTTTCAACCAACCCGGGGCAACCAATGCAAGCGCTTTCTAAAGTTGCTTCTGGTGGTGAATTATCGCGTATTAGTTTAGCTATTCAGGTAATTATTGCTCAGCGGGTTACAACGCCTACACTTATTTTCGATGAAGTTGATGTGGGTATATCAGGCCCTACTGCTTCTGCAGTCGGCAAGCTATTACGCCAATTAGGTAAATCGACCCAAGTTATTTGTGTGACTCACTTACCGCAGGTTGCAAGCTCTGGGCATCAACAATTTTTTGTAGCCAAAGAAATTGCAGACGGCGAAACATTCACGCAAATGAGTAAACTATCTAAAGATGGCCGTATTGATGAAATTGCTCGACTACTTGCTGGTGACAACATCAGTAAAATGGCACGAGCGAATGCCAAAGAGCTTATTAGCGCACATGCATAAATTGATAATTAATACTTTGAGAGTTTAAGTGGGTTAGAGTTTACTAATGAATATTAAAAATATGTTTACCGCTTTAGTATTTGGCTTGATTTTGCTTTTCTCAAACCATTCACAGGGCGCAACAACAGATTCACCTTATCAAGGTGCGCAAATAATCGTTACTTTATTTGAATGCTTTTTAATTGCCCTCCCTACTAGCGCATTATTTTTGATTGTTTGGAGTCGTTGGAAGCATTTACGTTTTAAGCAGTTACTACAAACGGTGTTAAATTCATCGTTAGTTTTCATGCTTATTAGCCTAGTAACAGTAAATCAATTAACACAGAGTATGTCGTCTTGGTTGATTGCTTTAGCGGTCAGCCATACATTGCTTGTTGGTATAAGTTATTTACTCGTTAAGCAACACACGAATAGAGTGAAAAGTACCCTGACTGGTTGCTGGTAATAGCTCCATAATTTGCACACATTTGCTGGTTAGTATAAGCGCACATTAAGCTTATTCTAACTGCAAATGAAATACTCTTTACTTATCGCTGCGTATTTTCTGTCTTTTTCGTGTGTAGCAACCTCACTGCCAAGCTCTCTATTAAATCAAGTCACTGATCTTGAGAATCAAGGCAAGCTCAGTGAAGCTCTCACTATTCTTGAGCAATATAAGGATAAAAATAACACGACATCAGGCCCTGATGTTGCCATGGCACAAGCGCCTCTTTTGCGTAAACAAGGTCATTATAACGAGGCGATAGAACTGTTACTGCCATTACAGAAGCTAGCTAGTCTGAGTAAAAAGGACCAATACCATATTCAAAAAGAGTTGGGGATCAATTATCGTCGCCAAGTAAAAACAATAGAAGCAAAAAATCATTATATGGCAGCCTTAGCGCTTGCCAACGAGCTTGAAGACAAGAACCTACAAGCACAAAGCCATAGCAATTTAGGTTCGCTATATGACACACTCAATGATCTTGAACAATCAATGCATCATCAGGTAAAAGCACAAGGTTTATTAGAAAACAGCGATAATTATGAACTGATTGCCACTAATTTTTATAACCTAGCAAATCTTGCTCAAAGACTTGATGACCTCTCTCAATCTGAGTACTTCTATAAAAAAGCACTCGAGTTTGATATTAAAACCAAAAACCAAATTAATATTGCCGATACCAGCTTACAACTTGCCAAGCTGGTGTATAAGCGTGGTGATTTGGAGCAAGCGCTCCCTTTACTAAATAATGCCTATACTCGTTTAGCCGACGTAAAGGCTTATGAAAATATGGCTACAGCTAAACATACATTGATGCAATTGTATTTGAAGATAGACAACCAGCATATGGCGCTCAGCAGTGCTGAGTCTGGTCTCAATGCGGCACTTAAATCAGGATCAACGTTAAGCCAACTCTATTCTTACTTTAATTTAATTGAACTGCATTTAGCACTTAAAAACCCTGAGCTCATTGGTCTTTATTTAAGCCGCACAAAAGAGTTGTTAGTGGGTATTGATAATCGCTTATTGAATCAAAAACAGCATGGCTATACCGCAATTTATGCCGAACTTATCGGTGATTACAAACTAGCAGCAGAGCAGCTAAAGCTTGAAAATAAACTGGCCGAATCTTTGTTTGAAGAGCATTTAAATCAAGCTGTCGAAAAAAACAAAAAGCAACTAACAGCTATTGAGCAACAGCAACGCATTGATGATGAGATTCAAAAAAATAAACTCGCTACGGCACAAATGAATAACCAACGACTAGAAAAACAAATTTGGTTGCTAACTGCCGGTATTGTTTTGTTGTTTAGCACCCTTGCCTTAGTGCTCTATTACTTTAAACATCGAAAAGCATTATTTAAAGCAAAGCTTTATCAATACAACTTGATTGAAAAAGACAAGATGCTTGCTGATATTTCCCATGAATTACGCACCCCACTGAGCGTTTTAAAGCTGCATATAGAAGCGCTTGAGCTTGATATTCAAGAAAACCGCGATCTCGCCTACAGCAAGATTAATGGCAAAATAGCGCAACTAAATAACTTAATTTCAGATGTGTACCAGTTGTCTCAAGCTGAAAATAAAACCCTGACATTGAATCTTCAACAATATAATGCCGCGCAGATTTTTGCTGAATACGAGCAAGACATGCGTCGTTATGTTTGCAGTCATCAGCTCACATTTTTTGCTGACATTGTTATTGCAGATGATGTTGCAATCACGGTAGATAAACAAAAACTCGACCAAATTCTCAACAATATTTTTACTAATGCATGCCTTTATACAGACAGCCCAGGCCATGTTCGCCTTAAAGTAAGAGCAAACAAGCAAGAGCTGTTTATTCAAGTCGATGATACCTCTCCTGGTGTCGGCAAAGCACATATTGGCAAACTCTTTGACCGTTTATATCGTGTCGAAGAATCTCGAAGCCGCGCATCAGGAGGCTCAGGTTTAGGGCTGTCAATTTGTCAGAGCTTTGTTGAATTGATGTCTGGGAATATCAACGCATTACCAGGAAAGTCAGGGGGGTTATGTATCAGAATCTTGCTCCCTTTAAGCAGAAAATAAACCTCTCCATTTTTCCACCACATTTTATTGCTTAAATAGCACTATAAACTACTGTGGAATGGAACCATGTCAGAGTCATTAAAGCATGCTCAATGGGCTAAATCTGTTGAGCGTAAACACCGCCAAAGCCAAATTAAAACAACCAAGAAGTCCCCACTTCCTATTTACGTGGCGTTTGCCAGCTTATTGATAAGTGCAGGGCTTTATTATGCAAGCTACGAAAAACCAATAGAGTACCCACCCCTCTCTGAAGCTGCTAAGCAACGTATTTCTCAGTTCTTTGCAAAGCAATTTTTATTAGGTCAATGGCGTTTAAATCAAATTAAGTACTCAACTGATGCTATTCAAGTATACGTACAAACACCCTCTGCGATTGCCCTTGAAGGTGAAGCACTAAGCCAATATTTACATTACGCTCTATGCCCAGTTCCAAGCAAACGCATTTGGCAAGATATTCAAGCAAGAGAGTTATCTGTGTATGTGTTCACCCATTCGATTCGAAAAGGTGAACGTACAGTGTGTAACTAATAGAAAAGCGATGAACGCCAAATCAATTGATTTGACGTTCATCATAGCGATAGCCTGCTCCATAAACGGAAGCGACTATCTTAGGAGAGAACTGTAAATTCTTCAGTTTTTTGCGAATATTTTTGATATGGCTGTCGATCACGCGGTCGGTAATATCAAAATTATTAGGTTGGATATGATCAAGTATCTGCTGCCTAGAAAAAACACGCTTAGGGGCTTTGTACAAAAGCTTAAATACGTCAAATTCCACTTTAGTTAAACCCAAAGACACACCTTTTATTTCAACTTCGAGGGCGTCTTCGTTTAAGCAAATCGCAGCAGGCGAATTCATCGCATCGCTTACAACCGGCGCTGGTGCACAGCGTCTTAAAATAGCTTTTACGCGCATCACCAGCTCTGCACCGCTAAAAGGTTTACAGACATAGTCATCAGCGCCATGTTCTAGCCCTTTTAATCTATCTGCCTCTTCAACTTTTGCGGTTACCATGATAATTGGCACCATAGAAAAAGCGCGGATCTGCTTCATGCACTCCACGCCATCTAAATTAGGTAACATTACATCTAAAATTATCGCATCTGGTTTATTTGCTTTAACCCACGAAACCACAGCACTGCCATCAGTGATGTGGTGAGTGGTAAAGCCAGATGCATTGAAGAACAACAGTACTTGCTCTGCAATATCTAAGTCGTCTTCGACGACTAATATCTGGGGCATTTTTATTTCCGTTTTATATTTTTTTTATTGTTTTTAATTGTTGCTTCACCATCGCTTTAAGCGCATCTGATAAGGTTTCATCTAATAAAACCATGGTCAGAATATCGTGCAGGTCTTCACTGTTCATGACCTCATCGAGTAAATCATTTTCAGATTTTGAACTTGGCTGAAAAAAATTTAACTGCTCGGTATTTGTGTGTTCGCAAAACATTTTCTTTTTATCCATGTTGTTAGCATCAAATATTCAGATGGGCTTCTGCCTCTAATGAACATTAAAACGCAACAATGTGGAGCAAATATGGAGTTAATACGAAATAATGAATTTTATCGATTCTGCAGTAAAATTCATTCGTAGATTGTAGGTAATAAGCGCTATTTTTTCATTATTTTTCTGAATCTTGATTAAATTTTCAAAACAGCTAAAAAGTAGGCAAAAAAAAGCAAGCTAGGCAGCTTGCTTTTAAACAAATGAATCGGCAACTTCGTAATTAAACGCCTAAATAGTCCATAATCCCTTCAGCGGCATTTCGGCCTTCGAAAATAGCCGTTACCACTAAGTCTGAGCCGCGGACAATATCGCCACCAGCAAAGATTTTAGGATTAGTTGTTTGGTGAGTAAACTCGCCTTTTTCTGGTGCATTGATACCGCCCCAATGATTGATTTCAACACCATACGGTTCTAACCAATCCATTTTATGAGGTTTAAAACCAAATGCCATGAGCACCTTGGTTGCTTCAATAATATGCTCAGAGCCTGCTACTTCTTCAGCACGGCGACGACCATTTTCATCCGGCTCACCGAGTTGTGTTTTCACCATTTTAACGCCAGCAACTTTACCTTGCTCATCAACCACAATACCTTTTGGCTGAACGTTGAAGGTAAACTCAACGCCCTCTTCACGGGCATTTTTAACTTCCCGTTTTGAGCCTGGCATGTTTTCTTCGTCACGACGATACGCACAGGTAACCTGTGTAGCACCTTGTCGAATAGAGGTTCTCACACAGTCCATTGCTGTATCACCACCGCCTAATACAACGACTTTTTCGTTCGCCATATCGATATAAGCTTGCTTGTCTTCTGCATAGCCCATAACACGGTTGGTGTTACCTATTAAGAATGGCAGTGCATCAAACACACCGTCTGCATCTTCATTTTCAAGCCCTGCACGCATACTTTGATAGGTACCCACCCCTAAGAATACGGCATCATATTCAGCCAAAATTTCATCAAGGGTGATGTCAACGCCAACTTCAGTGTTTAGCTTAAACTCGACACCCATTTCCGTGAAAATTTCGCGACGCTTTTGCATCACTTCTTTTTCAAGTTTGAATGATGGAATACCAAATGTAAGAAGGCCGCCGATTTCTGGGTGACGGTCAAACACCACAGGTTTTACCCCATTACGAACTAAAATATCTGCACAGCCCAAGCCAGCTGGGCCTGCACCGATGATAGCCACTTTTTTGTCAGACCAAACCACATACGACATATCTGGTTTCCAGCCCATCTTGAAGGCCGTATCTGTAATGTACTTTTCGATATTACCGATAGTGACAGCACCAAACTCTTCTTCTAGCGTACATGAGCCTTCACATAAGCGATCTTGTGGACAAACTCGGCCACACACCTCGGGTAAGCTGTTGGTACGGTGAGAAAGCTCTGCCGCTTCTAAAATACGGCCAGTACGAATTAACTTTAACCATTGTGGAATATAGTTATGTACTGGGCATTTCCATTCACAGTAAGGGTTACCACAATCTAAACAACGGTCCGCCTGTGAGTTAACTTGAGTCTCAGAGAACGGCTCATATATTTCTACGAAAGATTGCTTACGTGCTGAAATTGGCTTTTTACGCGGATCAACACGTTGTACATCGATAAACTGGTATACATTTTCGCTCATACTACCCCCTTACTGAGCCTGAACACGAAGCTCTGCGCTGCTGCGCGCTCGGTGTCCGAGTAAACTTTTTACATCACTAGATTTTGGCTTAACCAATTTAAACATCGGCATGTATAAATCAAAGTTAGCTAAAATCTGCTCAGCGCGGTTTGAGCCAGTCAGCTCTAAATGCTCAGCAATAAGACCGCGTAAATGCTCTTGATGAGAAGCTAAGCCCTCAAGCGTAACAATTTCAACAAGCTCTGGGTTAATGCGTTTTTCAAAGTCTTTGCCTTCATCAAGAATATAGGCAAAGCCACCTGTCATACCCGCACCAAAGTTAATACCCACTTTGCCAAGTACGCACACTACACCGCCAGTCATATACTCACAGCCGTTATCACCGACACCTTCTACAACTGCTTGTACGCCTGAGTTACGAACAGCAAAACGTTCACCTGCAGAGCCAGCAGCAAATAACTTACCACCCGTTGCCCCGTATAGACAGGTATTGCCAGCAATCGTTGCTTTGTGGCTTTCGAACGATGAACCAAGCGGCGGGCGAATTACCAGCTTACCGCCAGCCATGCCTTTACCAACATAGTCATTGGCATCACCAACGAGGGTCATTTCAAGACCACCCGCATTCCATACCCCAAATGATTGACCCGCTGTACCATGAAGCTCAATAGAGACAGGATCAGCAGCCATACCTTGGTTGCCATGTTTAGAGGCAATATAACCCGATAACATCGCGCCCACAGAGCGGTCGGTATTACAAATACGGCTTACCAATGAGGTGCCCGATTTTTCGTCAATTGCTTGTTTTGCTTTTTCAAGCAAGGTTTCATTTAGCTGACCTAAGTAGTGTGAGCTATTTGGCGCACTACAATACAGTGTTTCACCTGTTGGGTTGTTCGGCACAGCAATTACAGACGACAGATCCACTTTCTTTTGTTTCTCAGTATTACCTTCAATTGCTTCAAGTAAGTCCAAACGACCAATTAAATCAGTTAAACGAGTCACCCCTAAACTTGCCATAATTTGGCGTGCTTCTTGGGCAATAAACTTGAAGTAGTTCATCGCCATTTCAGGCAAACCATGATAATGCTTTTGACGCAGTGTATCGTCTTGCGTTGCAACACCGGTCGCACAGTTATTTAAGTGACAAATACGCAGATACTTACAACCAAGTGCCACCATAGGACCAGTACCAAAGCCAAAGCTTTCAGCACCTAAAATAGCAGCTTTAATGATGTCTAGACCCGTTTTAAGACCACCATCGGTTTGTAAACGAATACGGTGACGTAAGCCATTTTCTACTAGCGCTTGTTGAGTTTCAGCAAGGCCAAGCTCCCATGGGCTACCCGCATATTTCACCGAAGTAAGCGGGCTTGCACCGGTACCACCGTCATAACCTGCAATGGTAATTAAATCGGCATACGCTTTGGCAACACCCGTTGCGATAGTACCGACACCCGGCTCAGACACTAGTTTCACCGAAATTAGTGCTTCTGGGTTTACTTGTTTTAAATCGAAAATTAGCTGGGCTAAATCTTCAATCGAATAAATATCGTGATGCGGCGGTGGAGAAATCAAAGTCACACCTGGCACTGAGTAACGCAATTTTGCAATATACGGCGTCACTTTTTCACCTGGTAATTGACCACCCTCGCCTGGTTTTGCACCTTGCGCCACTTTAATCTGAATCACATCAGCGCTACGTAAGTAATGCGGTGTTACACCAAAGCGGCCAGAAGCAACCTGTTTAATACGTGAGTTTTTCTCTGTGCCGTAGCGAAGCTTGTCTTCACCACCCTCGCCAGAGTTTGAACAACCACCTAAACGGTTCATCGCTATTGCTAACGCTTCATGCGCTTCTGGCGATAACGCACCAATACTCATTGCTGCTGAGTCAAAACGTTTGTATAGCTCAGTTGCAGGTTCTACGTCATCAATACTGATGCCTGCATCAGGCACTTTCAGTGCAAGCATGTCACGCAAGTTAGTGATCGGACGATTATTAACCAGATCAGCGTACGCTACATAGTCACTATATTCTCCAGAACGCACAGCTTTTTGCAGTGTTTGAATAACGTCTGGGTTATAAGCATGGTATTCACCGCCATGAACATATTTTAATAAGCCGCCATGGCTTAATAATTTACGTTTACTAAATGCCAATTTATGAAGCTTGCGTTGGTCATCATCAAAATCAGTGAAACAGGCTCCTTTAATACGACTTGCTACGCCATTAAAACAGGCTTCTACAATCGCGTCAGACAAACCGACTGCTTCAAACAACATTGAGCAGCGATAAGATGCAACGGTACTGATACCCATTTTCGACATGATTTTATACAAGCCTTTATTTATCGCGTTACGATAGGCAAGTGTGACCTCACAATAGCTCTTGTTAAGAATCTTTTTGTCACTCATCGCAACTAAAGATTCATAAGCAAGGTACGGATAAATAGCCGTCGCGCCAAAACCAAGTAATACCGCAAACTGATGCGCATCACGGACACTACCCGATTCGATGATAATATTTGATTCACAACGTAAGTTATTATCAACTAAACGCTTTTGAATAGAACCAACCGCCATTGCTGCCGGAATAGGTAACTGTGTTTCACTGAAGTTACGGTCACTTAACACGAGCATTACGCAACCCGCTGCCGCTTTTTCTTGCGCTTCATCACAAATACGCGTGATGGCGTTTTCAAGGCCTTCTTCTGCAGTGTAAGTAATATCGATTTTACAATAGCTATAATGCGCTTGATCAGCACTTAAAAGCTGTTTCATGTCTGCATACATCAAAATAGGTGTATCAAACTGTAAACGCTTTGCGTGACCAGTTGTTTCGTTGAATACGTTTTGCTCACTACCAATACAGGTTGCCAGTGACATAACATGGTTTTCACGAAGCGGATCAATCGGTGGATTGGTTACTTGCGCAAATTTTTGTCTGAAGTAATCAAACAATGAACGATGACCTTCTGACAGTACCGCAAATGGCGTGTCATCCCCCATTGAACCTGTCGCTTCTTGGCCATTTTCACCCATTACACGAATAACGCTATCAAGTTCTTCGTTGGTGTAGCCAAACATTTTTTGATACTTAAGCAATGTTTCATCATCAAATGAACGGTTACCTGCGTCTTTTTCTGCAAGCTGTTCAAATGGCGTTAAACGCTTAACGTTTGCTTCAAGCCATGCTTTATATGGATGACGTGACTTAAGATCTTGGTCAATTTCATCTGAATGCCAAATTTTACCTTGGTGAGTATCAATAACTAACAGTTCACCCGGGCCTACACGGCCTTTCTCAACCACTTCATCAGGCGCGTAGTCCCAAATACCGACTTCAGAGGCAAGGGTAATAAAACCATCTTGCGTGATTACATAGCGCGCTGGGCGTAAGCCGTTACGGTCAAGGTTACAGGCTGCAAAACGGCCATCAGACATAACAATACCAGCCGGGCCATCCCATGGTTCCATATGCATTGAGTTAAAGTCATAGAATGCACGTAGGTCCTCATCCATAGCACGGTTCTTTTGCCATGCTGGCGGCACAAGCATACGCATTGCACGGAATAAATCCATGCCACCGGCTAAGAACAACTCAAGCATATTATCTAAGCTTGAAGAGTCTGAGCCGCTTTCGTTAACGAATGGTGCAGCTGATTGCAAATCAGGAATAAGTGGTGAGGCAAACTTGTACGCACGGGCACGGGCCCACTGGCGGTTACCTTGAATCGTATTGATTTCACCATTATGCGCTAAATAACGGAATGGTTGTGCAAGTGGCCAACGAGGTTGTGTATTAGTAGAGAAACGTTGGTGAAATACACAAATCGCACTGGTCATGCGAATGTCAGCTAAATCTAAATAAAAGTTAGGCAAGTCTACAGGCATCATTAAGCCTTTATAGACAGTGACCAAACCGGATAAGCTGGCAATATAAAAATGTTCATCGTTTTCAAGGCGCTTTTCAGCACGACGACGCGCTACATATAAGCGACGTTCTAAATCTTTTGGACGCCAGCCTTCTGGTGCGCTAACAAAAATTTGTTCAAAGCCTGGTAGTTGTTTTTTTGCAATTGGTCCTAAACATGACGCATCAGTCGGTACTACGCGCCAGCCTTGAATGCTCAAGGTTTCTTTTTCGAGTTCTTCACTCAACACATCTTTAGCTGTTTGCGCAAGTACAGGATCGGCATTTAAAAATACCATGCCTACGGCGTAGTTCTTTCCTAAATGCCAATCATGTTCGCTGGCAATAGCACGAAAGAAACTATCAGGTTTTTGCATTAATAAACCACAACCATCACCGGTTTTACCATCGGCAGAAATACCCCCACGGTGCTCCATGCGATCTAAGCCAGTGATTGCTGTTCGAATCAAGCGATGGCTCGCCTGACCATTGACCTGGGCTATTAAACCAAAGCCACAATTATCTTTTTCTAATTTTGAGTCGTATAACATAGACCCCTCCCCTTGCTACAACGACTAGCGGTTCAGTCTTTTGTGACAGTGCTAGCAGACGAACAAAACTATCGCCAAATATCCCATGAGTCAATAGAGTTTTGAATACATATTCATATTCATGAATATTTCTCACTTAAGGCACACTTTAAATTCTAAGCTAAATTTTTACATTTAGTCGTATTTTACCCGTTATTTTTTTATGACACTGGTGTCAAATTTAACAACTTGTAAAAAAATAATCTAAAAACCCGCACCTTTACGTTAACGTAAACTGCGCGCAATATTGAATAATTATTCACGCTATGAATATCAATGCAGTTTTTAATGGGCTCTAGTGCAGTACAGCTGCATCATTATTTACTCTTGGCTTTAGCATAGTTACAAACTATGTATCTGAGCAGCCGACCTTAGTCGCAATGTCTTAGTCTGTTTACCCTTGCGTCAACAATCAGCAATTTAAAAGTGTCCGCTGCGGACACTTTTTCTGTCCGCGGACAGATAATAAACCTGCAACAAAAATAAATCCTAATAAAAATCAACAATTTAAAAGTTGGCACGCTACTGGTATTGATAAGACATCAGCGAAATTAAGGATTTCAAAATGTTCACTATCAGTTTGTTTATGGCTTCTCCACTTACCATGCTTGCCGTTGGCTTCATGATCGTGTGTTTTGAGAATCGTAAGGAGTTAAAATGATTAAGGATACCAGCGCCCAAGATATTACCGTGGCGAAGAAAAACACCATAAAAAAACCACTTATAGTAGTAGCGGGTGTAATACTTGTTGGTGCGCTTGGCTTTCAAGCATTATTTGCAAGTAGCGATGGCAGCATTTCGGTAGATGCAGCGAGCTTACAAATTAGCGAAGTGACTCAAAAGACGCTCATCAGAGATGTGGCCGCGAGCGGTAAAATCGTTGCAGCTAATGCGCCGAAGGTTTATAGCCCTGAACGTGGTTTTGTCGATTTAAAAGTAAAAGCCGGTGACAGCGTTGAGGTAAATGAAGTGATCGCAACCGTAACCAGTCCTGAGCTAACCAACGAGCTAAAGCAACAGCAATCGGTATTAGCACGTTTAGAAGGTGAATTACAACGCAAGCAACTTGAAGCGCGCAGACAAAAACTGAGCCTGACTAAAGCGCTCGATTTAGCGCAAGTTGAACTCAATGCCGCTGATAGAGAAAACCGCCGAGCTAAAATCTCTATCGAGAAACATTTAATTAGCCAAATAGATCTAGAAAAAGCGGTTGATGACTTAGCCCGTGCCAAGCTTTCTTATAAGCACGCCGAGCAAGAAGTTAATCTAGCCAAAGATACCCTCGCATTTGAGCTAAAAGCCGCAGAGCGTGATCTGGCTCGTCAACAACTGATTGTTGACGACTTACTCAGACAAGTAAATGAACTTACTATCACTGCCAGTGTAAGCGGCATTGTGGGTAACTTATTAGTGCAACAAAAAGAAGCTGTCACACAAAGCCAACCATTAATGACATTGGTCGATTTAAGTAACTTTGAAGCAGAACTGCAAGTACCAGAAAGCTACGCCAATGAGCTAGGTCTTGGTATGCAAGTTGAGCTTACGTTAGGTGCTCGTCATGTCACAGGCACTCTTTCAGCCATTTCACCTGAAGTGAATAACCGCGAGGTGACAACCCGCGTACGTTTTGACAATGAGATTTCTGGCATCCGCCAAAACCAACGCTTAACCGCACGTATTTTATTAGAGAATCGCGACGATGTATTACAAGTAAAACGCGGCGCATTCTTACAACAAGGTGGCACCCATGCCTATAAGGTTGACGGTGACATGGCTTATTTAATCGATATAAAAACCGGTGCAAGCAGTATTAATGCTGTCGAGATAATTGAAGGCGTAGAGCCTGGCGATAAGTTAATTATCTCGAACTACGATCGCTTTAAAAAAGCAACCACACTGGTTTTACGCTAACAAATAAAAGGAATAATCAACATGCTTACAATGAACAACATCAGCAAAGTGTATCAAACAGATATGGTACAAACACATGCCCTTCGTGACTTTAATCTACAAGTAGAAGAAGGTGAATTTATTGCCGTAACAGGGCCAAGTGGCTCAGGTAAAACCACATTTTTAAACATCGCCGGTATGTTAGAACCATTTAGCGAAGGCCAATACATGCTAGACGGTATTGATGTGGGTAAGCTCAACGACAACCAGCGTGCTGACTTACGTAATCAAAAAATTGGTTTTATTTTCCAAGGCTTCAACCTTATTCCAGATTTGAATCTCTATGAAAATATTGAAGTACCACTGCGTTATCGCGGTATCAAAGCCGCCGAGCGTAAACGCCGAATCGAGCAATGCCTAGAGCAAGTTGGTTTAGCATCACGCGCTAAACACTTACCGCAACAACTTTCTGGTGGTCAACAACAACGTGTGGCGATTGCCAGAGCTCTTGCAGGTGAACCGCGCTTTTTACTTGCCGATGAGCCAACCGGTAATTTAGATAGCTTAATGGCGCGTCAAGTAATGGAGCTACTTGAGCAAATCAACCGTGATGGCGCAACCATCATCATGGTTACACATGATCCAGAGCTTGCCCGCAGAGCACCACGTAATATCCAAGTTGTTGACGGCCAATTAGCTGACTTCACCTTGTATCAAGGCACTCAAAATCTTAAAGCGGCTGGAGTGTAACCATGTTCCTTCATTATTTAGATTTAAGCTGGCGCAGCTTTAAGCGCACGCCACTTGTGAGCTTTTTAATGGTACTGGCCATTGCCATTGGTATTGGCGTAACCATGACAAGCTTATCTGTGTATCACATGATGTCAGCAGACCCTATTCCTGAAAAAAGTAGCGACCTTTATACTGTACAGCTACAAACCATGGATGAAGGCCGTACGTGGTGGACAGTCGATAACATGCCACTGCAATTAACTTATCAGGATGCCGTTAACCTTAATCAAGCGAATGCGGGTGGCAAACGTGTCACTATGGTTAGAACGGGTTTTTCGGTTTATTTAGACTCAGATAAAGTTAAACCATTTATTGGACAAGCACGCCTAACCACGCCTGATTTTTTCGATATGTTTAACCTATCATTTATTTATGGTGGGGTTTGGAGCGCGCAACAAGAAGCCGATGCAGCCCCTGTTGTGGTGATCAATAAAGAATTAAACGACAAGCTATTCGCAGGTGAAAACCCTGTCGGCAAAATGGTGTACCTCGATGATGCCAGCTACGAAGTTATTGGCGTGATTGATGATTGGGATATCACCACCAAATATTATGATCTGAACAACGGTGCATTTAATAAGACCGAGCAACTATTTTTACCATTTAGCCTAATGAAAGCACGCCAGCTTGAAAACTGGGGTAATACCAATGGTTGGAAGCACGAAAAAACCAACACCTTTAACGACAAACTCAATTCTGAAATGGTGTGGTTACAATTTTGGGTTGAACTAAAAACACCTGCAGAAAAACAAGCTTACCAAGACTTTTTAATGGCCTATATGCAAGAGCAACAAAAGCTAGGTCGTTTTAACCGCGAAAAATTAACCGCCACCTTACGCGATGTAAATGAGTGGATGCAATACAACAATGTCGTTAGCGAAGACAACGAAATTCTGGTTGGCCTAAGCTTTATGTTTTTGGCGGTATGCCTTGCCAACATTTTAGGTCTATTACTAGCGAAATTTTTACGCCGCGCTCCGGAAGTCGGTGTGCGCCGTGCATTAGGTGCCAGCAAACGCCAAATATTCTTTCAACATATTGTTGAGGTCGCGATGTTAGGTTTCTTAGGTGGCATCTTCGGAATTATTTTGGCGCAAGTGGGCTTATTAGGCGTACGTCAAAGCTATAGCTACTACCAAAGCTTAGCCACTATGGATTTAACCATGCTACTCAGCGCACCTGTGATTGCAATTAGCACCTGTGTGATAGCGGGTCTGTACCCTGCTTGGCTGGTATGTAAAACCAACCCTGCTATTTATCTTAAGAGCCAATAAGGAAGACACCCATGTTAGAAATTAAACCTATCTTTCACGCCTTATGCCGCTCAAAAGTTGGCGCTATTTTATTACTGATCCAAATTGCCATCACCACTGCGATTGTCAGTAACGCAGCGTTTATTATTCAAGACAGAATTAGCTATTTAAGCCAAGAGACTGGCTACCCTGAACAAGACATTTTCGTTTTTAATGTCATGATGTTTGGCAAAGATGTGTCGCCATCTCAGCAATATGAGCTTGATGAAGCCATGCTTCGTCAAATACCTGGTGTAGTTGATGCTGCTTATTCGAGTAACACACCGCTTTCGGGCAGTGGCTCTTCGTCAGATTTTAGTTTAAAGCCAGCACCTGAAGAGAGTAAATCAGCGCGTAGCTCTTACATGTTTATCGATGAGCATGGCATAAATACTTATGGTGTAAAACTCATTGCTGGGCGTAACTACACCGAAGACGAAGTGATCGTTACCGATAACTATGATGAGCTTTCAAAAGTAACCGTTGTCACTAAAACCCTACTCGATGAGCTGTTTCCTGACGGCAATGGTTTAGGTCAAACTGTCTATTTTGGTGACATTCCAATGAAAGTAATTGGTGTTGTTGAACTGATGAAAGGCCCATGGCTTAAAGACAGCCGCCCAGATAACGTAGCACTGCTGCCTTTTATTAAGCCTGGTACAAATGCACGCTTTGTGGTTAGAACAGAGCCTGGTCAACGTCAATCAGTCATGAATCGTGTTGAAGAAGCCATGCTGAAAAACTACAACAAACGCGTTATTTCTCGCATTCGTGGCTTAGATGACGATAAAGAGTCATACATGGCTGAAGATACATTAATGATGCGCATGTTGATTGTACTTATTACTATTTTAGTGTTGGTGACGGCCCTGGGTATTTTCGGCCTAACGCTGTTCAATATTAGTAAGCGTACTAAACAAATAGGCACTCGCCGCGCTTTAGGCGCCAGAAAATCTGCCATCATCAGCTACTTCTTAGTTGAAAACGCCATGATATGTATAGTTGGTTTAGTGATTGGTGTAATTGCTGCCGTGTATTTAGGCCAGTTGCTCATGCAGCACTTTTCAATTGCTCAGCTTGATATTAGCTACGTGCTTGCTACGGCGCTGGCAGTGTTCGTTATGAGTTTATTAGCAGTACTTGCACCTGCAAAACGGGCGGCGAATATCTCACCGAGCATTGCAACTCGAACAATTTAGTTCTCCCAACCTATGCTACACTGGATTAACAGTGTAGCATTCATCTTGCACCCTTATTAGGAAAATAACTAAAACAATAATATGGAAAAAATACTTATCGTCGACGATAACCCAGCCATTTTGGATGCATTGTCGTTATTACTCGAAATTCACGGTTTTGATGTTGTTACAGCAAGTAACCCGTTTGAGGCAATTCAAGCCGTACAATACCAACGCATAGCGCTTGTTATTCAAGACATGAACTTCACCGCCGACACCACTTCCGGCGAAGAAGGCAAAGAACTTTTTTATGCCTTACGAGACATTAATCCTCACTTACCGATTATTTTGATCACCGCATGGACAGAGCTTTCTACTGCCGTTGAACTTGTCAAAGCAGGGGCTGCTGATTATTTACCAAAACCATGGGACGATGCCAAGCTACTTACTTGTGTAAATAACCTAATCGAGCTGGGTAAAGCAAAACAACAAAACGAAACCTTTACCCGCCACCAGCAAGAACGTGACGCATCTGTGCAACAAGCAAATTTGGTGGGCTTGGTTTATAAAAGTACCGCTATGGAGCACATTGTTAATCTTGCGATTCAAGTGGCTAAATCGGATATTTCAGTGCTGATCACAGGCCCTAACGGCAGTGGTAAAGAGCGCATTGCGCAAATAATACAGGCTAATTCATTATTAGCTGATAAACCCTTTATCACTGTTAATGCCGGTGCTTTGCCAAGCGAGCTTATTGAGGCTGAGTTATTTGGTGCCGAAGCTGGCGCCTATACAGGTATTACTAAACAGCGTATTGGTCGTTTTGAAGCGGCCGATGGTGGCACCCTATTTTTAGACGAAATTGGTAACTTACCACTTTCTGGGCAAATGAAATTATTACGCATTTTACAAACTGGTGAATTTGAACGTTTAGGCTCAACACAAACACGTAAAGTGAATGTGCGGGTGATTTCAGCAACCAATGAAGATTTAAGCCATGCAATTAGAACAGGTCAATTTCGTGAAGACCTTTACTACCGCTTAAATGTAATTGAGTTAAATTTACCAAGCCTTGCCCATCGCCCAGATGATATTTTAGCTTTGGTCGCACACTTTTTACCTGAGCGCACACTGTCACTAAGTACAGAAAAAGCCCTGCTCGCCCATAGCTGGCCGGGTAATGTTCGTGAGCTTGAAAATGCCTGTAAACGCGCTGGCGTTTTAAAACCCACAGGGGTGATTGAGCTTGCTGATTTTGGCTTACAAGTTGAAACAAACAGCCCAACACAAACAAGAGCAGAGCCTAACAGACAAGAGATCGAACTTGCCATGCGCGAATACAAAGGTGTGATTGCTAAAGTGGCTCGCCATTTTGGCTTAAGCCGCCAAGCGCTCTATCGCAGGCTTGATAAATTTAAGATTGAATACTAATGCGTTCTTCGTTTCGATATAAAATCATAACTTTGTGTATTGCAGCGTCTGCATTGCCGCTTGTGTTGGTGTGTTATTTTGCGGGCATCAGCTTGCTTTACAGCCTATTAGCCCTGCTCGCTTGCGCCTTGATCAGCGGATTTTTTGCCGCGCAATTATCAGCTCCGCTCATTGATGGTATGAACTCGCTCGAAACCGGGCTGCTTAATTTTAAAGATGGTGAGCTGGCCACATTATTAGCCTATGATGGCAGTGATGAGCTAGGTGATTTATGCCGGCTTTATAACCAAACCGCAAAACAGCTTCGCCAAGAAAAACAATGGATTTATCAGCGTGAGTTGATGCTCGACAAAGTGCTGCAAAGCTCGCCACAAGCTGTACTTTTGACTAACGACCAAGGCTTTATTGTGTTTAGCAACCACAGTGCCCGCAGCTTACTCGATGCTAAATCAGCCCTTGAAGGCGCCAAGCTCGAAAACTTATTAGATTCAAGCTGCGAGCAATTAACGCGTGCCATTCACAAAGGCGTTGATGGCTTATTTACCCTGGACAAAGCAGATCAAGAATCACAAACTTGGCATATGGCAACAGGCCGATTATTGCTTAATAATCAGTTTCATCAACTGTATGTTTTTAAACAGCTGACTCGCGAACTAAGCCGCCAAGAAGTAGAGGTATGGAAAAAAGTTATTCGTATCATTAGCCATGAGCTTAACAACTCCCTAGGGCCAATGTCGTCGATGCTTCATAGCGCGCAACTATTAACGAAAGAAGTCGATGAACCACGCTTAAAACGAGTATTTACCACCATTGAAGACCGCATAAAACACCTTAATGAGTTTGTACAAGGCTATGGTAAATTTGCCAAGTTACCCACCCCTCAACTATCAACGATTAACTGGCCGACGCTGATTGAGCAATTAAAAAGTCAGTGGCAGGTTGAAGTATCACTTGATGAGCGAGTGACAACTGACGCTGATCACACTCAGCTCGAACAGTTACTTATAAACTTATTAAAAAATGCCTATGAATCAGGGTCAAACCCCGAAGATGTCAGTTTAACTGTGCAACAAGAAGCAAGTGGCACACACATCACAGTGAGTGATAAAGGTAAAGGTATGAGTGAAGCTGTAATGGCTAACGCACTTATTCCCTTTTACTCCACTAAAGCAACAGGCAGTGGCTTAGGGCTAGCACTTTGCAGGGAAATAGTTGAAGCACACCACGGGCAAATTAGCTTACATAACCGCGAGCAAGGTGGATTAAGCGTGCATGTTTTGCTGCCCGCGTAATACAACAGATATAAAAAAAGCCGCAATCAGCGGCTTTTCTCTACACTAAATATAATTATTCAGCGTCTTTTTCTTTGTACTTTGCAGCTGTTTCAGTGATTAATGGCTGTAATTCACCACGTTGAAACATTTCGATGATAATGTCACAACCACCGATAAGCTCGCCTTCTACCCATAGTTGTGGGAATGTTGGCCAGTTTGCGTATGCAGGTAACTCTGCACGAATATCTGGGTTAAGTAGAATGTCAACGTAAGCAAACTGCTCACCACACGCCATAAGTGCTTGTGATGCTTGTGAAGAAAAACCACAGTTAGGTAACTTTGGTGATCCTTTCATGTAAAGAAGGATTGGATTTTCAGAAATTTGCTGTTTAATTTTATCGATGGTTTCCATTTACAACCTCAAAAAAGACATTGGCTTACTACATTGGCCTTGAAAAAGTTTCACTGTGGCCTCAGATATATAACTTAAAATCGGCATTCGTAGCCACAATTTTAAATAGTCTTTAGCAATAGCATTGCTGTTTGCTAAAACTTGAGTAAAATACTCAACAATTATAGTAACACTATAATACCACTTGGTATAGGGAAGTACGCTGTTTACCTTGCTATTACCTATAACTGAGTGGACTATCAACCAAGAAGATGGAGATAAAAAATGGCATTTGAACTACCGTCACTACCATACGCAATCGATGCATTAGAGCCACATATTTCAAAAGAGACTCTAGAGTTTCACCACGGTAAACACCACAACACTTACGTTGTGAAATTAAACGGTCTGATCCCAGGCACAGAATTCGAAAACAAATCTCTAGAAGAAATCGTATGTTCTTCAGAAGGTGGCGTATTTAACAATGCTGCACAAATCTGGAACCACACGTTCTACTGGAACAGCCTATCTCCAAACGGTGGTGGCGAGCCTACGGGCGCAATCGCTGACGCGATCAACGCTAAATGGGGTTCTTTCGACGCATTCAAAGAAGCGTTAAACGACAAAGCAGTTAACAACTTCGGTTCAAGCTGGACTTGGTTAGTTAAACTAGCTGACGGCACACTTGATATCGTTAACACATCAAATGCTGCAACGCCATTAACTGATGAAGGTGTTACACCAATCCTAACTGTGGATCTTTGGGAACACGCTTACTACATCGATTACCGTAACGTTCGTCCAGATTACCTAAAAGGTTTCTGGGCATTAGTTAACTGGGACTTCGCGAACGCTAACTTCGCTTAATCTTCTGTTACTAGCAGTAATCAAAAAAAGACGCTTCGGCGTCTTTTTTATTGCCAGTGCACGCCCCTTCTAAGTCGCAGCCAAGCCCTCAGCCAAAAAGCGTAATCAAGATGAGCTTTTTTCAATTAAATTCTTAATTTTCTTGCGCAAAAATTCAAAATCGTGACTAAGCTTTAATTAGCCTTTGCTTTTCTCTTAATCTAATTACACGTCATTTTAGCGGGTTTTCGGAGGTCTCTATGAGTATTTTTGAGCATTACCAATCACGATACGAAGCAGCGCAAGAAGAAGAATACAGTATTGAGGAATTTCTCGAGATCTGTAAGAAGGATAAATCAGCTTATGCCAGCGCACCAGAGCGGCTATTAATGGCCATCGGTGAGCCGGAGATTATCGACACTTCAACCGATGCGCGCTTAAGCAGGCTGTTTTCTAATCGCGTAGTCGCACGCTACCCTGCATTTCACGATTTTTATGGTATGGAAGATGCCATTGAGCAAATCGTCTCTTATTTAAAACATGCTGCGCAAGGCTTAGAAGAATGTAAGCAAGTACTGTATTTACTTGGCCCGGTAGGTGGGGGTAAATCATCCATTGCTGAAAAGCTTAAATACTTAATGCAGCAGGTACCTATTTATTCGATTAAAGGCTCGCCTGTTAACGACCACCCTTTAGCGTTATTTGACCCAAATGAAGACGCTGAGCTTTTAGAAAAAGAATACGGCATTAAACCGCGTTATTTAAAAACGGTGATGTCACCGTGGGCTGCAAAACGCTTAAGTGAATTTAATGGTGATATTAGCCAATTTAGAGTGGTTAAGCGCTATCCATCTATTTTAAATCAAGTTGCGATTGCTAAAACCGAGCCGGGCGATGAAAACAACCAAGACATTTCAGCGCTAGTCGGTAAAGTCGATATTCGCCAGCTGAACACTTTGCGCAAAACGACCCTGATGCGTATGCCTATTCAGGTGCGCTTTGTTTAGCAAATCAAGGCTTAATGGAGTTTGTGGAAATGTTTAAAGCGCCAATCAAGGTGCTACACCCACTACTTACAGCCACGCAAGAAGGTAACTACAACGGAACAGAAGGTATCAGTGCCCTGCCGTTTAGCGGCATGATTTTAGCTCACTCAAATGAATCTGAGTGGCAAACATTTAAAAACAACAAAAACAATGAAGCATTTTTAGACCGTGTTTACATCGTCAAAGTGCCTTACTGTTTACGTGTTTCTGAAGAAGTTAAGATTTACAATAAATTGCTTGAAAACAGTGAATTACATGATGCCCCTTGTGCACCGGGCACATTAAAAACACTGGCACAATTTACCACCCTTTCTCGTATGAAAGAGCCTGAAAACTCAAGTATTTATTCAAAAATGCGCGTCTATGATGGTGAAAGCTTAAAAGACACCGACCCGAAAGCGAAGTCGTATCAAGAGTACCGCGACTACGCGGGTGTTGATGAAGGCATGACCGGGCTCTCTACCCGCTTTGCGTTTAAAATTCTATCGCGAGTGTTTAACTTCGATACCACTGAAGTGGCGGCCAACCCAGTGCACTTATTCTATGTTCTTGAGCAGCAAATAGAGCGTGAGCAATTTACCGCCGACGTTGAAGAGCGTTACTTAAGCCACTTAAAAGGGTATCTCATTCCTCAGTACGTGGAGTTTATTGGTAAAGAGTTACAAACGGCCTACTTAGAATCGTACTCTGAATATGGGCAAAACATCTTTGACCGCTACGTGACGTATGCTGATTTCTGGATCCAAGATCAAGAATACCGCGACCCAGATACTGGCCAGCTATTTGACCGTGCTGCACTTAACGCAGAGCTTGAGAAGATTGAAAAACCTGCGGGTATTTCAAACCCTAAAGATTTCCGGAATGAAATAGTCAATTTCGTACTGCGTGCGCGTGCGCACAACCAAGGCAAGAATCCGCTTTGGACCAGCTACGAAAAACTTCGCACGGTTATTGAGAAGAAAATGTTCTCAAATACCGAAGATCTGCTGCCGGTTATTTCCTTCAATGCGAAAACCTCGGCTGAAGATCAGAAAAAACACGAAGACTTTGTCAATCGTATGGTTGAGAAAGGCTATACCCAAAAACAAGTACGTTTACTTTCTGAATGGTATTTACGCGTTAGAAAATCGCAGTAAAAAAACGTTTGTTTTAAGGGGGTTGTTATGGCGCATTTTATTGACCGACGCCTGAATGGAAAAAACAAAAGTACCTTGAATCGTCAACGGTTCATCAGGCGTTATAAAAAACAGATTAAAGAAGCGGTATCTGATGCCATTAATAAGCGTAGCGTAACCGATACCACTAGCGGCGAGAGTATCTCGATTCCGCAACGTGATATCAGTGAGCCTATTTTTCATCAAGGACGTGGTGGCGACCGTGAACAGATCCACCCTGGTAATGACCAATTCTCTACGGGCGACAGAATTAAGCGCCCGCAAGGAGGCGCTCAAGGGGGTGGCAGTGGCGAAGGTGAAGCCAGTGATTCTGGTGAAGGACAAGACGACTTTGTATTCTCTATTTCAAAAGATGAATACCTAGACTTATTGTTCGAAGACCTTGAACTGCCTAATCTGCAACAAAACCAGCTCGATAAACTGGTGCAAATGAAAACCCATCGTGCTGGTTTTTGTAACGACGGCATGCCCAGTAATATTGATATTGTTCGTTCATTACAAGGTTCACTCGCCCGCAGGGTGGCAATGACCGCAGGCAAAAAACGTCACCTTGCAGAGCTTGAAGGACAACTCGCGTTACTCAAAGCAGAAGAGCAACCTGATAAAGCGGCCATCGCTTTACTTGAACGTCAAATTGAGGAACTACAAAGTCGCATTAAAGCGGTGCCTTTTATTGATAATTACGACTTACGTTTTCGTAACTATGAAAAACGACCACACCCTACAAGCAAAGCCGTGATGTTTTGTTTAATGGATGTGTCAGGCTCGATGGATCAAGCGACCAAAGACATGGCAAAACGCTTTTATATTTTGCTGTATCAATTTTTAACCCGTAGCTACAAAAATATAGAGGTAGTCTACATTCGTCATCATACCCAAGCGAAAGAAGTCGATGAGCAAGAGTTTTTCTATTCTCAAGAAACGGGTGGCACCATTGTTTCTAGTGCATTGAAACTGATGAACGAAATCATCGCGGAGCGTTATAACCCTGAAGAGTGGAACATTTACGCAGCACAAGCCTCTGATGGCGATAATTGGGCCGATGACTCGCCAAACTGTGGCGAAATTTTACGTAATAAACTGTTAAAGGCGGTGCGCTATTACGCCTATATTGAAATTACCGCCCGTGCTCATCAAAGCTTATGGCGTGAGTATCAATCGATAGCACAAACCCACGACAATTTTGCCATGCAACACATTCGTGGCGTTGAGGACATTTACCCAATTTTCCGTGAATTATTTAAAAAGAATCGTCAGCAGCAAGGCGTCGCATAGCCTTGCGAGTGAGGTAAAGTATGGCCGATAAACGTATTAGCGACGGTCCTGATTGGACATTTGATTTATTAGCAGAGTATCAAACTGAGATTGAACGGGTAGCGAAAATTTATAAACTCGATACCTACCCAAATCAAATTGAGGTGATCACTGCTGAACAAATGATGGATGCCTATTCGAGTGTGGGTATGCCGATTGGCTATAGCCACTGGTCGTATGGTAAAAAATTCATTCAAACAGAACAAAACTATAAACGTGGGCAAATGGGTCTTGCTTATGAGATTGTGATTAACTCAGATCCGTGTATTGCTTATTTAATGGAAGAAAACACCCTGCCAATGCAAGCCTTGGTAATGGCGCACGCTTGCTATGGCCACAATTCATTTTTTAAAGGTAATTACCTTTTTAAAACTTGGACTGATGCCAGCTCTATTATCGATTACTTATTATTTGCCAAAAATTATATTGCTAAATGCGAAGAAAAATACGGCATCAATGAAGTTGAGAATCTCATCGACTCATGCCATGCGTTAATGAATTACGGTGTGGACCGCTACAAACGCCCGCAACGTATTTCACTGTACGAAGAACAAAAGCGCCAGCAAGAACGTGAAGATTACTTACAATCGCAAGTCAACGAGTTGTGGCGCACAATCCCTACTTCGCAGCAAGAATCAAAAAAACGTGAGCGCCGCTTCCCTGCTGAGCCACAAGAAAACATTTTATATTTCATCGAAAAAAATGCGCCGCTGCTTGAGTCATGGCAGCGTGAAGTAATTCGTATTGTGCGTAAAATTTCGCAATATTTTTATCCCCAAAAACAAACTCAAGTGATGAATGAGGGCTGGGCTACGTTTTGGCATTACACCATTTTGAACCACCTGTACGATGAAGGTAAGCTCACCGATGCCTTTATGCTCGAGTTTTTACAAAGCCACACCAATGTAGTGTATCAACCGCCCTACAACAGCAATTATTATTCAGGGATCAACCCTTATGCTCTTGGCTTTAATATGATGGTTGATATTCGCCGTATTTGCGAAAACCCAACCGAAGAAGACAAGAAATGGTTTCCAGAGTATGCCGGCAGTGATTGGTTAGAAACCTTACATTTTGCAATGCAAAACTTTAAAGATGAGAGTTTTATAAGCCAGTTTTTATCGCCAAAAATTATCCGAGATTTTAAGCTCTTTACCATTATTGATCATGAAAAAGAGCCAACCCTTAATGTCGGCGCTATTCATGATGAAATGGGCTATCACAAGGTTCGTGAAACGCTTTCTGCACAATATAACTTAAGTAATCACGAACCAAACATTCAAGTCTATAACGTTGATATTAGAGGAGATCGTTCACTTACCCTGCGTTATGTACCCCATAACAATATTCCATTAGCGAAATCAAAAGATGAAGTACTAAAACACCTTTACAGGCTATGGGGCTTTAAGGTAAAACTGGAACAAGAAACCTCAACAGGTGAAGTTTCATTATTGGGTGAATGCCCAAGCAGTGATACCCGACACACAACAGAGTAGGCAAAATGGATAAAAAAATACTGGTGATCATCGACTCGATAGCCGATGCTAAAACGTCAATATTACACGCAAAACAAAAAGCCAAAGGAGTGAAGCATATTGATATCGTCGCCTTTAGCTATGAAGACACCAACAGTATTTTATATTCTATTCCACCCGATGAAGCGCTCGCTATTCAAGATAAGGAGCTCGCAAAAGTTCGTAATGCGCTAAGCCCTCTTATTAGCGAGCATTTAGACGCTAGCAGCTATACGTTGCAAACACTGTGGCATGAAAACCCAGTGCAGTGGCTTGCCAATGAACTTGATACGTCAGATTATGAAATGGTGATTAAAACTCGCCATATTGACGAACAAACGCAATTTACAGAGCTTGACTGGCAACTTATTCGCTTTAGCCCGTTACCACTTTATTTAGCTGCTGATAACAAATGGCGAAACAATACCAATGTGTTAGCAGCACTTGATTTGGGCAGTGAAAAAGCAACCAAATACCGCTTAAACGAAGCGATTATTAAAGCGGGATTAGCCTATGCTAATGACTACGACAGCGAGTTTTATGCCTGTTATACCGTGCATGTATCGCCGTTTTTACGTGATTTGGGGATTGTATTTTCAGATGAGCAAGTCATTAATGCGTTCGAAAAGCTACCGATAGCGCAGCGTGCCTTAATTGAAGCACATGACTTAAAAGATAAACTTGAGATTAAAGCGGGTGTGGTTGAACAAGTGATCCCTAGTATTGCTGCAAAATTAAATGCCGATTTAGTGATTATGGGTTCGGTGGGCAATACCGGAATTAAAGGTCATTTAATTGGTAATACCGCTGAAAAGGTTATGAAACTACTTAAAACAGATATTCTCGTTTTACCGCCGCTTGGCGTTTAACTCGTATCACTTAATAGAATTGTTATGAAAAAGGGGCTTATTAGCCCCTTCTTTATAAATCTGTATAAGCTGTAACCCTGTTACGGCCATTTTCTTTAGAGTGATACAAGGCTTTATCTGCCGCTTCAACCCATTTTTCGTAACGATCAAATTTTTCGTCAAAGCACGCAAAACCAATACTGACCGTCAGTTGAATTTGTTTGCCACCAAAGTAAATCGATGAATTCTCAATCAGCGTTCTTAATCGCTCAGCGAAGATATGCGCTCCTTCATGATCAGTATCGAGCAAGGTTACCGCAAACTCTTCCCCACCGTAGCGTCCAGCTAAGTCTGTTTCACGTAGAGTTTTACGAAGCAAGTCTGCAATATGACGCAACGCCTCATCCCCACCGCGGTGACCATGTTCATCATTGACCTTTTTAAAGTGATCGATATCAAACATCAATAAGGTGCTGCACCCGCCACTACGAACAATACGCATATATTCTTTGCGTAACTTTTCTTCCCAATAACCGCGATTGGTTAGCTTGGTAAGTGCATCAGTGCGGCTCATTTGTTCAAGCTTGCTGTTGGCTTCTTCTAGCTCTTTTTTATTCACCGCTTCATCGGTTACATCATAGATAATGATACAAATATGCGACACTTCGCCTGTGGTCGTCGTCAGTGGTATAAAGGTGGCATTTTGATACATATGATCCGCTTTACCTGTAATTGGGCGGTAATTTTTAAAGCGGAAAATATACGGCTGCTGCTCCCAGATAGTAAACGAGCGATTATTTAAGATGAACACAGACTCTGATTTGCTGCGAAACCACTTTTCATCGATTGATGGAAATAAGTCGAACAGATCTTTGTCTTTCACCGCGCTGGGCAATAAGCCAGAATGGTTTTCCATAAACCCATTCCATATGCATACTTTGTAGTCTCTATCGAGCACTACTAGGCCTACATCAACGGTATTAAACATATCCATTAACCAATGGAGTTCATTCATATTAAAATCGGCTGCAGGCATAGTCTAGTCTTCTAATAAATAAGCTACTTTGTACTTAAGGGTTTTTAATGAGTCCTCGGTGAACAGCAACATCAAATCACAGTTGATATTGTGATTTTCGATGCCATAGCTGATCTCAATCGCCAGCGTTCGTTGCCAGCGAGATTTATTGGCTTTTACTAAATCGGTCACATCACAATGCTGACCTAGTACCACAGGATGACCTTGGCTAAAACGCATATCGAGCTGTTTAGAAAGCCCTGATAAAATTGCACCGATCAGAATGTTGCTGACATCCATCAACAGCTCAAGCTCAACTTTATCGTTAAGCTCACCTTCGTAATTCATTAGTGATGCAATTTCTTTAAAGCTTGAATCATTTAGCAGTAATAAGGCTTCACCAGACACACCGCCGCCAATAAATCCTTGGCATACACCTGATGTCGTTGCGTTAGCATCAATTGAGCGTAGAGCCATATCTAGCTCATTTACTTCTAATACATTTACATTAGGGATTGGAAGTTTTACGAATACATTAAGAAGACGCGCTAATAAGTCCCCTGCTTGCCCCATAGCCACGTTTGTGAGTTCTTGATAGATGTCACGTACATCAGGGTCAACTTGCTCACCTAGCTTATTAGCAAGTCGTTCACGCATGGCTTTGTCTTTAATGCCATGATGCTCGATGATATTGGCAAGCTTTTCTGCAGAACACGGTTTTTGAATAAAGTCGATAGCACCTAACTCAAGCACACGTTGATGGGCGTTAGGCTGGATATCACCAGAAACAACGACAGTAAGCACATGAAGGCCTTGATCTTGAATGGCTTGAAGTACTTCGTAACCATCCATTTCAGGCATGTTTAAATCGAGAAATAGAATTTCTGGCTGGAGTTTTTTGATTTGCTCAATACAGTGCACACCGTCCTCAGCAAACTCAACTTTAATATCCCAATCATCGGGTAAAGAGCGCGCTAATTGTCGACGAGCTAACTTTGAATCATCACAAACTAATACCGATGTTGACATACTCTCTCTCTAAATCCGTACTTTTTAACTAGACACAAATTTGACTAGTAACTTTATTCTTATTTTTATATATAAAAAATAGGGTCACGAACACATGTTAATCAAACTATTGGTTATTTACAATTTTAAATTGTACTAATCCTTGGACCGACTCCTTGAGTATAATACACTGATGTTAAATGCGTTAATTTGAAGGAATCTTATTATGTTACGTCCACTTATATTTGCACTTGGAGCAGTATGCACGTTTAGTTATGCGGGTGATTTATCAGAAAATAGTTTAGATGCTGGTAAGGTTTCTGCGCAGTCAAAGCCTGTCACCTTACTAGGACAAGGTGTTGAAGTTGGTCAAAATGCACCTAATTTTAAAGTAGTAGATGGTAGCTTTACACCCGTTACACTAGACAACTACCAAGGCCAAGCGGTGCTTTTAAGCGTAGTGCCAAGTTTAGACACCGGTGTATGCAGTATTCAAACCAAACACTTTAATGAAAAGGTAGCTTCAGAATACCCAAGTGTAGCCATGCTTACTCTAAGCGCTGACTTACCATTTGCTCAAAAACGTTTTTGTAAAGCAGAGAATATCGACAAAGTGGTGACTTTATCGGATTCTGTATGGCATGACTTTGGTAAGAACTACGGTTTGATTATCAAGGATATGGGCCTGCTAACCCGTGCGGTATTTGTATTAGATAAAGAGCATAAAATCGTTTACAAACAGCTCGTTGATAACCTTTCAAAAGAGCCTGATTACGACAGTGCTATTGCTGCGTTGAAAAAACTGTAAAAACTCAATATCAACTCGCATAAAAAAACCGCCCAGTGGCGGTTTTTTTATATCTGCTATTAGGCTATTAACCTAAAAGCTCACCAAGTTGTTGGCTAACAGCTTCAACAGCTTGTGTACCGTCTAACTTGTGGTACTGAGTGTTGCCTGCTGTTGCTTCAGCTTGGTAGTAATCAACTAATGGTTTAGTTTGGTCGTGGTAGATACCTAAACGCTTACGCACTGTTTCTTCAGTGTCGTCATCACGAATGATAAGGTCTTCACCTGTGATGTCATCTTTGCCATCAACTTTTGGTGGATTATAAACAACGTGATAAACACGACCAGAACCTGGGTGTACGCGACGGCCACCCATACGCTCAACGATGATTTCGTCAGCAACGTCAAATTCGATAACGTGATCAACAACCACACCATTCTCTTTCATTGCATCAGCTTGAGGGATCGTACGTGGGAAACCGTCTAGTAAGAAACCTTTTTCGCAATCTGGCTTAGCGATGCGCTCTTTAACTAGACCGATAATAATTTCGTCAGATACTAATTGACCTGCATCCATTACTTTTTTAGCTTCAAGACCAAGTGGTGTACCTTCTTTGATTGCTGCACGCAGCATATCGCCCGTAGAAATTTGTGGAATACCGTATTTGTCCATCAAAAACTGAGCTTGAGTACCTTTACCTGCACCCGGCGCGCCCAAAAGAATAATGCGCATATCATTGTCCTCTGTGTGATACTAATCTTAAAAATGGTCGATCAGTGGAGTTTTGTTTTTAGAGCCTGAATTCTTCCACAACTGAGGCTATACCTCAAGTAACTTATACCAATTGCCTATATTAGCAGCAATAAAAAAGGGAGCCTTGCTCCCTTTTTCAACTCATTCAGTTAAAACGCTTATTTGCTTAAATCTAGCATAAGTTTGTTCAAACGAGTTACAAAGCCTGCTGGGTCTTTTAACGTACCGCGCTCGGCCAGTAATGCTTGGTCAAGAAGTACATGTGACCACTGGGCAAACTTGTCTTCATCTTGTTCAACGTTTAAGTGTTTAACAAGCTGATGCTCAGGGTTAAGCTCAAAAATTGGCTTTTGCTCAGGTACAGTTTGACCTACAGACTCCATTAGCTTTTGCATTTGCGAGCTCATATCATGCTCATCAGCAACAACACAAGCTGGTGAGTCTGTTAAACGATGCGTAAAGCGTACATCTTTAACATTATCACCTAACGCAGTTTTAATACGCTCAACTAGGCCAGCAACTTCTTTTTCTGACTCTTCTTGCGCTTTTTTCGTGTCTTCGTCATCCATGTTGCCTAAATCTAAGTCACCACGGGTGATTGACTGGAATGATTTTTCGTTGAACTCAGTTAAGTAGCTCATCATCCACTCATCAACACGGTCGCTTAGTAGCAATACTTCGATGCCTTTCTTACGGAAGATCTCTAAATGTGGTGAGCTCTTCGCTGCTGCAAACGAATCTGCAACCACATAGTAGATTTTATCTTGCTCTGGCTTCATACGCTCAATGTATTGCTCAAGCGATACATTTTGTGTGCTTTCGTCAGTGTGTGTAGAAGCAAAACGCAATAGCTTAGCAATGGCTTCTTTGTTTGCCATATCTTCAGCTGGACCTTCTTTTAACACCTGACCAAATTCATTCCAGAACGTTTGGTAATCTTCTTCACGATTTTTCGCCATGCGCTCAAGCATTTTCAGTACACGCGATGTACAACCTTTACGGATTGCTTGCGTTACCTTGTTATCTTGTAAGATTTCACGCGACACGTTAAGTGGTAAGTCGTTTGAATCAAGCAGACCTTTTACAAAGCGAAGGTAACTTGGCATGAATTGCTCTGCGTCATCCATAATGAAAACGCGTTGTACGTATAGTTTTAAACCCGTTTGGCGGTCACGGTTCCATAAATCAAAAGGCGCTTTTTTAGGAATATATAACAAGCTCGTGTATTCAGTTTTACCTTCAACCTTGTTATGTGCCCAGCTTAATGGCTCTTCCCAATCATGGCCAATGTGCTTATAAAACTCTTTGTACTCTTCGTCTGTGACTTCTGACTTATCACGAGTCCATAGTGCTGTCGCGCGGTTAATACCTTCCCACTCGCCTGGCTGCGCAGGAATTTTTTCGCCATCTGGACCTTCTGACTCTGGTACTTCTGCTTTATACATTTCAACAGGAATCGAAATATGATCAGAGTATTTAGTTACGATGCTACGTAAACGGAACTCATCAGCAAATTCTGTTTCGTCTTCACGAAGGTGAAGAATAATTTCAGTACCGCGTGTTGGTTTCTCAATCTCTTGTAAGGTGTAATCGCCTTCACCTGCAGATTGCCATTCGATACCTTGGCTTTCACCTGCTTTACGCGTACGTACGGTTACTTTATCAGCAACGATAAATGCTGAGTAAAAACCCACACCAAATTGACCAATCAATTGTGAATCTTTGCTTTGGTCACCTGTTAGGTTCTGGAAAAATTCTGCGGTGCCTGATTTGGCAATCGTACCCAGTGAATTGATCACATCTTCACGGCTCATACCAATACCGTTATCAGTAATGGTGACCGTGTTTGCGTCTTTATCGGCGCTGATACGGACTTTCAAATCTGCATCGTTTTCGTATAAATCGCCATTAGAAAGCGCTAGGAAACGCAATTTATCTGCTGCATCTGACGCGTTTGATACAAGCTCACGTAGGAAAATCTCTTTATTAGAGTAAAGAGAGTGAATCATCAGGTTTAATAGTTGTTTGACTTCTGTTTGAAAGCCTAATGTTTCTTTTTGTGCTGCAGTCATTGTGTAAATCTCCAATTAACAAAGTGTCTAATCTGCACTATGACTCATATATGGGGTAGGCTTTTGGAACTTCAAGGCAAAAAATTAAATTTGCGGGGAAAATTGAGGTTGCTCCATCTAATTAGCAACTTTCATATCGGCTATTACGAGTAAAACTTATCAATTATATTTAAGATATTAACATTGGAGGTTTCAATACTGATTCCAACCTAAAACAAGATCTCTAATTAATAAGTGATACTTAATCTATTAATGAATAAACAATTGCATCAAAAATATGAGCACTGAGTAGCAGGTAAGGTCTGTAATTCTTTGTTCGAGCGCAATACAGAAACGTTCAAATGAGAACACTCTTTAACTCTTCTTAAATTTTTTTCACCAAGAAAAGTCCACATAGCATGACTTGCTTCAAGATCATAATTTCGGTTCCCTAGCCAAGTATTTTCACCTTGACTATAAACTTTATATATAAATTCAGAAGGATACATTTTTCCATCAGAGTCAATATTAGACTTGAAGTAAGCAGTAAAATCCCCTTGCGAATTTAGAAACTTAAAGAACACTGGTTTGTTTGAATCTTTTAAGAAAACATCAAGCGAGGTTTGCACATCAGTAGGCGTAAGCTCAGCTCCTAATTCAACTAGCTTCTCATCAACTTTTTTAATTAGTACTTGTCTATCAATATTATTAGCTACTGATTTCTCAAAAGAATTTAACTCTAAAGAATGAATGTAATCTGAAAATTTACATTCATTAAATACACAGTTTCTCTGTGGCAATTCAATGTTAATATTATTTAATTTGATACTTTCTTTATTACTCAGTAACCAAGCGCCTTTGTAGTTAGACTCTGTAGTAACTGTGAAGAAATATTTTATGGTTAATTTATTCCCTTCATTTATACGCTCACCCTCAACCGTGAGTGTATCTTTAGCAGTGACCAAAAGTTTTAATGGGCATTCTTTGTAAAATTCAGGTTTCTGATTAACCAGATTGCATTTTGTATCTGTAGCAAATGCAACTGAAGAGAATGTATATAAAAAGCTAAGTGTTATCAGTATTTTCATTGTTTAAAATCCTTATCAAACCACTTAATAAGACAATACTACAATTAAAACACAAATTAAACCGTCCCCACTTAAGTAACATCTTACAAACAAAAAAGCCTGCTTAAAGCAGGCTTTTGATACCATATCAGGTATTAGTTTTGGTTTACGGCGCGTCGTCCACTAAATGCATGCATTAGGGTCATGCCATCAAGTAAGTCGAGCTCACCACCAACAGGCACACCGTGAGCAATACGAGATGCACTCACTTGGTACTTGTGGCAAAGCTCAGCAATATAATGAGCGGTGGTTTCCCCCTCAACACTTGGATTTGTTGCGAGGATCACCTCATTAATACCGCCTTGTTGCAACTTGCTTTCAAGAATATCAAGGCCAATTTCTTTTGGTCCTATGCCATCAATTGGCGACAAGTGACCCATTAAAACAAAGTAAAGCCCTTGATATTGACCAGTTTGCTCAATAGCGAGTACATCGGTTGGTGATTCGACCACACACAATAAACCACTATCTTGGCGTTTAACACTTAAACAAATATCGCATACAGCTTGCTCTGTAAAAGTACGACAAGATTGACAATGCCCTACTTCATCCATTGCTTTGGTTAATGCATGACCAAGCTGTTTACCACCCTGACGGTCACGCTCAAGCAAATGAAAAGCGATGCGCTGTGCCGACTTAGGGCCTATGCCCGGCTGACATCTTAGCGCTTCAATTAGCTGTGTTAAACTAGGAGATAGTTGCATACAAAATCACTTAGAATGGCATTTTCATACCTGGTGGTAATTGCATACCGCCAGTTACTTTGCTCATGCGCTCTTGAGTTTCTTCAGCAACACGACGAACAGCATCATTACACGCTGCCGCTAATAAATCTTCGATCATGTCTTTGTCGTCTTCCATTAGGCTGTCATCTAATTCAACACGACGAACATTGTGGTTACCAAGCATAGTTACTTTAACTAGGCCTGCACCTGCTTCACCTACAACTTCAAGGTTTGCGATTTCTTCTTGGGCTTTTTGCATGCGCTCTTGCATTTGCTGCGCTTGCTTCATCATGTTACCCATTCCACCTTTAAACATAACTGTCTCTCTTTCTAAACTACTTTAATTGGCATGAAGATAAGGGCTATTGTAACTAATTACAATGCCTGAATACTGTTTTCATCGATTATAGCGCTAAATAACTGCTGAAATTGCACTATATTTTCATCGCTATTTATTACATCAATCGCTTGTTGATGACGTCCCGCATCAATTTTTTGTTGAATTAAATACGGTGAATCAATTACGCCATCAGCAAACTCAATACTGAGCTCTACATTATGGCCGTAAATTTCACTTAATGCGGCATTGAGCTTTTGTCTTAGCACAGCGCTATCTAAATGGCGCTGTGATGAATCAACTTCAATGTGCAGCTGATTATTCTGCTTGGTAAAGATTGAATGCAGCGCAAATTGGCGCATGCGCCCACCCAGTCCCATGCGTTTTATTAAATACGCCCATTCATCTTGTTCGTGTGCAAATTTAATACTGCTGATCGGGCTTTCAAAATCATCGGGTACCGGAATACTAGCTTCTTCAACGACTGGCTCTGGCGCTTTTTGCGGATTGATCTGCTCAAGCAGCTCTGGCGCTAAATTTTCGGTGATTGTTTGATGCTTTTCTCTAAAGTCGACTTTTTTTACTTTATTAGTGCTCTCCCCCGTTTGCTGGGGGATGGGCTTTTTTACTTCAGCAGCCATTGCTTGCTGCTGAGGCTGAATATTGGTCGTGGCTTGGTTTTGTTGCCTGAGCGGCTCTACTACCGGCTTTGCTTCAGGCTGTGGCTCTGCTTTTACATCCGTTTGCGTCGCCGCACCACTTAAACGCCCGGCTCCTGAGATATTACGGTCTTGTAAAATACGTGCAATAGCCGATTGCGCTTGGCTTTGCTGCTGTTGCAATTGTGCAGGTGCAGTTTGCTGTTGCTGGGGCGCAGCAGCTTCATTTGCTGTAAAGCCCTGATCATAGGCGCTATTCATCACATCATCGTATTGCGCAGCAAGTGATGGATCCATTTCGGCATCATCATCCATGTAATCTTGCGCGGAGTACTCTGGTGTAGAGTAAGCTTGCGAAGAATCATCAGCAGCAGGCATCTGTTCTGCATTACTTTGCTCTTGCTGTTGTGGCGCTGGTTTAACGTCAGCGGCCATTGCAATTTCAGCTGGTTGAGCAGATTGTTCTAAAGGCTTAGCTTCAACTTGCTGATCAGACTCTTGGCTTTGTGCCGTTTCTGCCCTAGCTGTTTGAATAGGTGCTGCTTGTGTTTGCTGAGCCTCTGAAGGCACAGGATTTGTATGCTCAGAGCTTTGCGTTACTGGTGCTTGGGCTGATGCAGCTTGTTCACGTTGCGCCGTTGATTTTTTTAAAATATCGCGCAGTGCACTGGCGCCTGTTGGCTTAACCTGCTGCTGGGTATTCGCTGGAGTTTGGCTTTGTGCAAATTGAGTAGGTTGGAATGCAAGCAGTCGCAACATGATCATTTCAAAGCCAAGTTTAGCATCGGGTGCCCATTGCAAATCCTTTTTACCATTTAATAGTAATTGGTAGTAAACCTGCATCTGCTGTGCATCAGTGGTTTGTGCCACCTGCTCAATAAAATCTCGGTTAGTATCATCAAGTGCCGCTGCACTAGGCACGAGTTGCACAAGTTGAATAAGATGCGTAAGTGCAATTAAATCGTCGAGCAAGGCTACAAAATTAGGGTTTCGGCTAACAACTGCTTTTACTTCTTGAAGTAATGCATCGCCATCTTGGCATAGTAACGCTGCTAACATGGTTTGGCTATATTGAGTATCCATCAAGCCAAGCATGGTTTGCACAGCCTGATGATTAATATTGCCATTGGTTTGCGCAATTGCTTGGTCTGTAAGGCTCAGTGCATCACGCATACTGCCGTCAGCTGCTTTCGCCAAAATAGACAATGATTTATCGTCAAAACTTAGTTGTTCTTGATTAAGAACATGGGCAAGTTGATCATGAATTTCTGATTGCGACAAAGCATTTAAATTAAACTGTAAGCAACGCGATAAGATCGTCACAGGCAGTTTTTGCGGATCGGTTGTCGCTAATAAAAACTTCACATGCTCCGGGGGCTCTTCCAATGTTTTTAGTAAAGCATTGAAACTATGCTTTGACAGCATGTGAACTTCATCGATTAGGTATACCTTGTAACGTCCACGTGTTGGTGCATATTGAACGTTATCAAGGATTTCGCGGGTATCTTCTACTTTAGTACGCGATGCCGCATCGATTTCTAATAAATCAATATAACGACCTGCTTCGATGTCAGTACAACTTGAACATTGGCCGCATGGCTCAGCAGAGATACCCTTATCGCAGTTGAGGCTTTTTGCGAATATACGTGCGATGGTTGTTTTACCCACCCCACGGGTTCCAGTAAAGAGATAAGCATGATGGAGTCTATTTTGTGTTAATGCATTAACTAATGCTTGTTTAACATGAGACTGCCCCACTAACTCGTGAAAGGTTTGTGGTCGCCATTTCCTTGCTAGAACCTGATAACTCATTAATTATTCGCCTTCGAATTCAACCAACTTTAAGATTTTGATGCCCATATCAGCAACACGTTGTTCACCGCCCAGTTCAGGTAAAGAAACAACAAATGCAGCATCAGTTGCGTTACCGCCTAGCTTAGCGACTAATTTTGCCGTTGCTTCGATTGTGCCACCTGTAGCCAGTAAGTCGTCTACTAATAACACTTTATCGCCAGGGACAATTGCATCTGTATGAAGCTCAAGAATATCTTCACCATACTCTAATTGGTAGCTTTGTGAAATCACTTCGCGAGGAAGTTTGCCCGGTTTACGAACTGGAATGAACGGAACACCAAGTGCATATGACAGTGGCGCACCAAAAATAAAGCCACGTGATTCAGTACCAATGATTTTTGTAAAGCCTTGGTCTTTATATGCGGCAATAAAGCTGTCGATAGTTGCTTTAAATGCCTCAGCGTTAGCCATTAAAGTGGTTACATCGCGGAACATAATGCCCGGCTTAGGGTAATCAGCGATCGTTGCAATGCTCTGTTTGATGAGCGTTGAAGTTGCTTGAGTCATAATTATACTGCTCAAAAAGTTTATCTAACAAAGCTCGAGAGTATAACATCACCTTAGTAGAAAGTCGGTAGCAAGTTTCGAAATAATATAAGCAGCAATAAAAAAGGCTGCATAATGCAGCCTATTGTCTTAAATTTGCTTACGCAGATTAAGATAAAGAAGTGATCCAACCAAGGATAGCGTTAAGGCAGCCAATGCCACCGAATACAGCTAAAAACGCAATGAAATAAGTTGCATTGAACGGATCTTTAAAGTCTTTATCATTCGACATAGTTACTACCTTTATTTAAGCACGACAAAATAAGGCAGACATAATAGTCGAACTGCCCTCATCAATAAAGAGCTTTAGCCGATTTTTAAACCAATGTATTACTAACCACAATACCTCGCTCAGCCATGGCACTTAAGGTATTAAGCGCTCCTTGATAAAGCTGTTCTTGACTAAACTGAGGTGCATGCTTTGCAACTACTTGGCACACATGGTTTAAATCGATTCCTGGCTGAGATTCAATCATGTTTAGCAGTAACGCGGTCATCGCATTAGTTGATAAAAACTGCACTTCGTCATCGCTATCCCGATATACCACAAAATAGCTTGCCTCAGCTGCGGGCTCACTTGGTTGATTATCCACACTGATGGTATGAACTGGAAAACGATAACTCAAATTGCGAGCAAGGGAGCTTAAATACAATTCAGAACTGGTGACTTGATGAGCCGATAAGTTCGTTTCGTTTTCCAGCTCCTTCGCAACCGACACATCGAGCTCAACCCACTCATAATGCGCCAGTTCTAACATGAACGCAGGATCATCACTTTGCATTTCATAGTCATTTGCAAGAAAGGCCAAAAACTCCCCGGCAATATCTAAAAAATAAGGCGATTTACAATTATGTTGACTAAAAAACTGCCTAACGAGTCTGTGCCACGCTTGCTCTGAATATAAACTTTTTAGAACAGGATAGGCAGAGCTGACAAACCCATCCACATTATTAAAAAATAAGTCGCGGTAAATCGCCATACGGCGCTCTGAAACATCAACGGGCTTAGCATGTTGCTCAGGGTCGCGGATATGCGCCATAAACGCTTGCTGTACTTGCATAAAATGATTAGGCACTGTGTTTCACCGTTACTTGATTTTGCTTATTGGCTGTGTGCTGCAGTGTTTCAATGGTTTTAAGCTCTGCTAATAACTCACTCATCGGCGGAATATTAAAATCACGTTCTAATAAGGTGGGAAATACCCCATGAACGTCATAAGCTTTTTCAAGCAATCGCCAAACAGGGTCAATGACAGGCGCACCATGGGTATCAACCAATAAATCTTTAGCTTCAGTATAATGACCCGCAACATGTCCATAGGCGATGCGCTTTGTTGGTAATGCAGCTAAAAACTGCTCAGCATCATAACCATGATTAATCGAATTAACGTAAATGTTATTCACATCAAGCAGTAATTGACAATCGGCTTCTTCTAACACTGCATTAGTGAACTCAAGTTCAGTCATTTGTTGGCCAGGCGCGCCATAGTAAGAAACATTTTCGATAGCAATTGGCTGCTCTAGAATATCTTGTACTTGCCTAATACGAGAGGCCACATGTTTAATAGCCTCTTCAGTAAACGGAATAGGCATTAAATCATACATATGCCCTTCACCAGAGCAGTAGCTTAGGTGCTCGCTGAATAAACGAATATTATGCTCTTTAAAGAAAGCTTTTAGCGATTGCACAAATTCAATATCAAGCGCTTCTGGTGAGCCAATTGATAACGATAAGCCATGACAAACAAAGGCGTGCTGTTCAGTAAGCTGTTTAAATTGTTTACCAAAACGCCCCCCAAGCTTTAGCCAATTTTCAGGCGCAACTTCTAAGAACTCAATGGGTTTCGGAACATCGATGAGCATTTCGTCAAGCATTTCTCGGCGCAAACCTAATCCTATTTGCCCAAAATCTGCTGCTGATTTATTTAACATACTACCTCCTACTAAAAAGGGCCTTTACGGCCCTTTCAAAAGCTAAGTGAGCGTTTAGTGGTTAGAACCACATTTACCTTCGCCACACTTACCTTCTTTAGCTGCTTTTTTGTCTGCGCCACATTTACCTTCGCCG
>NZ_PQBX01000004.1:0-80384 GCF_002964625.1 Pseudoalteromonas sp. T1lg21 | reverse complement strand
TTCGCCGCACTTACCTTCTTTAGCTGCTTTTTTGTCTGCGCCACATTTACCTTCGCCGCACTTGCCTTCTTTAGCTGCTTTTTTGTCTGCGCCACATTTACCTTCGCCGCACTTACCTTCTTTTTCAGCTTTTTTGTCTGCGCCGCATTTGCCTTCGCCACACTTACCTTCAGCGGCGTCTAGCTGATAACCAGCTTGCATTTGCTGAAATTCAAATGGGTTTGCACTGGCATCAGTCGCTACAAAACTTGATGCACCTACTACAACTGCACCTAATGTTAATGCAATTGAATTTTTCTTAACTGTGTTCATTCGATGACTCTCTTTTTTATAAAGGGTTATTTAACAAGACCCGAGAACTAAAAATTACTTTCAAATTTTTTATAATTATTTTCTGAAAGTGCCAAGATTGCAAATTACGATTTATAAAACAATCAAGAACAGCTAGAATACGCGTCCTAATTTTTGATGAGTTAACAGGTATCATGCGACTAGTTTTAGCACCGATGGAAGGCGTTGTAGATTTTAAAATGCGACAACTCCTAACTGATTTAGGTGGATTCGATTTATGCGTAACTGAGTTTGTTCGTGTCGTTGAAGACACACTGCCCGAGCGCGTATTTCATCGCTATTGTCCTGAGTTAAAAACTGCTGGCTATACCCGTGCAGGCACCCCTGTGCGTATTCAGTTACTTGGTCAAGTAGCCAATGCGCTAGCTGAAAATGCAGTTAAAGCTATCAATTTAGGGTCTCATGGTATCGATTTAAACTTTGGTTGTCCGGCTAAAACGGTAAACAAAAGTAAAGGTGGTGCAGTACTTTTAAAAGACCCAGAACACATGTACGAAATTATTAAAGCCGTTCGTGATGCTGTCGATCCGCGACATGAGGTGAGTGCAAAAATTAGACTTGGTTTTGATGATGACAGCAACAGTCAAGAAATTGTTGATGCTGTGGTGAGTGCAGGTGCATCAAGTCTTGCTATTCATGCTAGAACGAAAAGAGATGGATATAATCCACCGGCATACTGGGAAAAAATTCCACCATTAATTGAAGGCAAGAACATTACTGTGGTTGCCAACGGTGAAATCTGGCAAGTTGAGGATGCTATGTTGTGCCAAAAACGTAGCCATTGCCAAGACCTAATGCTAGGTCGTGGTGCGCTAGCAATGCCTGATTTAGCAAAACAAATAAAATCGCATGTAGAAAATGAGCAGTACAGTCCGATGCTTTGGGAACATGTGATATACCACATCATCCATTCTTCGATGCATCAAGAAGAAAGTAAATGTGAGAAGTATTTTGCCTCTCGAACCAAGCAATGGCTTGGTTATTTAAAGCGCCAATACCCGCAAGCCAACGCACTTTTTGATGAGATCAGACGTTTAAAAGCGAAAGATGAAGTCGCTGACGTACTAAGAAAGTACGCCAAAGCGCCGAGTATTGATACAAATCATAATTAGCTAACGATTTTTGTTTGATAATACCAGTATTGCCCACTTGGAAGAAACGCGATGAACAATACTGAAATTCAAACAAAGTTATCTGCGGAACTTGCGCAGGTTAGACAACGTTTACTGGATATGCTGGCTAAATCTGATCAAGGCTATCATCAGCAACTGCTATCGCAACTCAAGGATAATCCCCCTTCAGAGTGGTTAGAGCTGACAGCGAATAATCTTGGCCCTGAATATCAACTATTAATTGCTCGCATAGAAAAATTAGAAGCAGCTCTATGCCAGATTGATATTGGGCAATATGGTTATTGTTGTGATTGTGAAGAGAAAATTGATGATGAACGTTTACTTGCAGATCCAGCAAGTCAGCGCTGTCGGCGATGCGCTCCTTAGAGCGCAGCACATTAATTTACAAATATAAAACTCATCGCAGGATAAAGGACAATATCCTCAATTAACCAATCAGCTTGCAGCTGATCAACATTCAAACGCTTCATTAAGTTGACACGAGCTTGCTGTTCACTCCACGTGTGATAATGGATCCCCACATCAGTTTCCATCATTACTTGCCAAAAGTATTGCTCGCCTTCTGATAATTCACGTTTATTTTTCAGCGGATCAATGAATTCTAACTGCCAATCAAAACCATCGTGCTGATGTTCTTGAGTAAAATAGCTCATTACTAATGGTTTAGTATGCGAATCAGTTAAAGGTAGTAAAAAATCAGCACTGTGAGGCTGCTTTAAAGCCTGTTGTATCTCGCTAAGCCAATCTAACGGTGGTTTAGTCACACCACTAAAGTAATTTAATTTACTCTGATACCAATCTTTCCCATTCGCCAAACCAACCAAACCCAGTTTTGTGCGTGGCTTATATTGCGTTAAATATTGATTAAGTTTATTGAGCGCTGTTTGCACGTGGTTATCATTGTTATTTAAATGAGCTGTAACCATATTATGTAACAAGGTTAATTCGATTTTATTCAGTTTAAGATTACTCTGCTCAGCTGCAATTAAACGTGTTTCAACCAATTCTAACCAGGCTGCTAATCCCTGCTCACTGAAATCACCTTGTAGACGAGCGTTGCTAATAACATCACGTTGAATTGGCCATACAAAATAACGCTCAGGGTAACGCTCAGCGATGATCAAATAGTTCAATTGCGCTCGTTGAGAGTCAGTTAACTCTGTTTCTTGTAGCCCTTTATAAGCTAGGTGTCGTGCCTGTAAATAGCTCTCAGAGAAAGGCCAACTTGTTACCTTGCTATGTTCATTTTGGTTAGATAATAAATTATTAATGTTTCGAAGTTCTTGCTGTCCTTCGTGAACCGTGTTGAATTTTGTAGTTTGCTCAGAGCAAGCTATCAGCATCACACTGGCGACAAGTAATAATACGATCTGTCTTAGCATTATAAAATTCCATAAAAAAAGCCCCAGAGGGGCTTTTTAATTTAAAACAACATCAATTAGATTTTCACGCCATTACGGTTCGCTTTATCTTTGATGAAGGTTGACCAGCTCTTCGCGAATTTACGCGTACGCGGATCATCCATTGCTTTAGTGATAGCGTTGTAAGCTTGCTTATACTTCTCTTGGTAGTAGTAAGCTTCAGCTAAGTCAGAGTAAATAGTTCCTTTTTTATCAGAACCAAGCTCTAACGCCTTGTTCAAACGAACAACGGCTGCACTATAGTTTTGCGATTGTAAAAGTAATGAACCAGCTTTGCGGTAAAGCTCTGCATCGTCATCAAATTTAGCCGCTTCTTCATAGTATTTAGCTGCTTTTTCAATATCTTTTGAGCGGTGGTAGTTAGATGCCACTGCACTGATATTTTGCTTGTTACGCTTAACTTTGTTTTCGTTGATTGCCTTTTCAAGCACTACAGCTGCTTTGTAAGGAATATCGTTTAACGAATAAAAGTTAGAAAGTACTTTGTATTCAACTTCGTTTTCAAAATAGCCATTTTTATAGGCAACTTCCATGGTCGCAAGACCTTTCTTGAAGTCTTCGGTTTGTAGGTAATATTTACCTAAACCAACCCAGGCTTTTTTGTCTTCAGGCCAAACACGAACAATCTCTTCAGCTACTTCTACCATGTTTTTGTACTGTTTAAGTTCAAAATAGGCAGCTAGCTTTAATTGGTAAGAGGCTTTAGCAGGCTCTTTTGCCAATTCGATTGCTTTGTTTGCAGCAGGAAGTACGTCTTTATAAAGTTTTAACTCGTAGTTAGCTTGCGCAATACGTGTATAAACTTTGTCGTCTTCCTCACCTGTGAAGTCCATCCAAGCTGCATAAGCTTCTTTCGCTTTTGCATATTGCTCTGTACCTGCGTACATATCACCTAATAGTTTTAGGCCTTGCTCTTGGTCAGCAAAGTTTAAAACGTCAGGTTTAACAGCTGCTTGAACGTGCTTGATAGCTAACTGATACTGCTCTTTTTGAGCGTACATTTGACCTAAATAACGGTCAACAGTCGCTTTGTCGAAGTCATCTGATGCATCAATTTCTTTAAGTAATGCAATCGCTTCGTCAAGCTTTTCTTCATTATACAAGTCAAACGCTTTAATTACTTTCTTACCAACGCGCTCACCCATAACTTTAGTTTTTGCTTTCTTACGCGCTTCAATCTTCGCGTAATCTGGCGCAGCTAAAGCAGGTGCAGTGAATGCCACACCTGATAGTGACATAAGAAGCGCAAGAGCAGTTACTTTAGATAAATTTCTCATTACTCGCCTCCTTAGTTGCCTTGGTTAAGTTTAAAGTCTAATTGAACCTGAAGACCCGGTTGTCTTTGTGGCTTACCATCAATAACTTTAGGACGGTATTTCCACTTAGATAACGCACGCTTAGCTTCACGGTCGAAGATACGTTTAGGATCAGCGTCGATCACTTGAATATCTTCTACACCACCAACTTCGTTGATAGTGAATGAAAGTTGTACCCAACCTTCTTTACCATCACGCGCTGCTTGCGTTGGGTATTTTGGTTCAATACGAACGATAGGTGTCGCGTCACCATCACGTCCAAATGCACCTGGACCACTTAGGCCACCAGCTGTGCTACCCACATCGATGCTTGGCATATTAAATGACAAACCACCAGTGTTCGGGTTGCTGTTTTCCGGCTGAGGCGGCTGCGGTTTAGGCGGCTGCTTTGGCGGTGGCGGAGGCGGAGGCGGAACACGCTTCCTCTCCTGCACCTTAGATTCAGGCGGATTCGTCATAATTTCGACTACGATCTGTTCTTTTTGTTCAGTCGCACGATCAGCTCCACCGGAGATGAGGTACGCCATGAAGTAGAACAAGCCGAAAGTAACTGCCCCACCTGCAATCAGTGAAAACAGAAAACGAATCATTACTGATCTCCAGCTATTGAAATTTTAAGGTTATCACCCGTCGCTTTGATCTGGTCCATAACTTTAACTACTACGCCGTGTTTTGCTTCTTTATCAGCTTGCAAAATTACAACTTCTGTAGGTTGTTCTGCTAATAAACTTTCAAGCTTAGCTGATACACGTTCAACGTCTACTTGTTGTTTATCAATCCAGATCGCACCGTCAGCACGGATAGCAACAAAAATGTTTGCATTTTTTTGCTTCGTAGCTGCAGCTGCTTTAGGTTTATTGACTTCGATACCAGCCTCTTTAACGAACGATGTAGTTACGATAAAGAAAATAAGCATGATAAATACGATGTCAAGCATTGGCGTCATATCAACCGCTGCTTCTTCTTCTTCACGAAAACGTTGTTTACGTGCCATATTTAATTCTCTCTCTAGTGATGAGGCATGCTATCTACAAGTTTAGCTTTCGCCATTCTCGCTCTTGCCTCAAGGCGTGAGCTAAAGAATACTCCAGATAGTGCCGCAACCATTCCAGCCATTGTTGGGATTGTTGCCATTGAAATACCTGATGCCATTAAACGTGCGTTACCTGTACCTTGAGTAGCCATGGTTTCGAAAACCGCGATCATACCCGTTACAGTACCTAGTAAGCCGATTAAAGGACAAATAGCTACCAATGTCTTAATCAACAACATACGCTGATCTAATTTTTCAGACGCTTCAGAAATCCATGCTTCACGGATTCTGTGTGCGTACCAAGACGTAGTGTCTTGGCGGGCATCCCACTGAGCTACGATGTCCTTCGTCATACGAGGAAACTCAGCTAGTAGGAACCAATAGCGCTCAATCATTAAAACCCACATAAGAAAGAGTGCTATCGCGACCACGTATAAAACCTGGCCGCCTGTGCCAACAAAATCCCTGATAGATTCCCAGATCTCCATCAGGACTAGCATTAGGCTTTCTCCTTCTCCGCGTGAGCAGCGATGATACCTGCGCTTTGCTCATCAAGGACATGTAGAACCGACTTACTACGACCCGCAACGATTGAGTGAAGTAGGATAAGTGGTAGAGCTGCAATTAGACCTAACGCTGTAGTTACAAGTGCTAGAGAGATATTACCAGCCATGATCTTCGGATCACCTGTACCGAACAATGTGATTGTTTGGAACGTAAGGATCATACCGATTACCGTACCTAGTAGACCTAGTAATGGAGCGATTGCTGCCAAGATCTTGATGATGTTGATACCAGCTTCGATGCGAGGCGTTTCACGTAGGATTGCTTCGTCAAGTTTAAGCTCAAGGTTTTCAACGTCTTGATTCTTGTTGTCAGCGTAAACCTTAAGAATACGACCCAGAGGGTTGTTTGTATTCGGAGTAGAAAGGTTTTTAAGCTGGCTCTTAATCTTAGTGCTAGTAAGCGCAAGATCAATGAAACGAACGATGAAGATAAGTAGACCAACAACAAGTAATACTGTGATGATGTAACCTACTTCAGCACCTTGCTCGTAGTATTCCATTAACGATTTTTTCTGCGTGTTGATACGTAAGATCGCGCCACGAGTCGGGTCGATGTATACGCCAGCGTAGTTGTCTGCAGAAGTTTTTTCTAAATCGCTGATACCAGCTAGGATGTAGCTATCAGGTTGCTTACCTAGAGGTTGGATCGCTTTAGTTTCTGGAGAGTAGATTAAATAACCGTCGTCAGTTACTAAGTTGAAGTTACCGATACGCGTTACTTTCTTCACAGAAGATGAACCGTCAAGACCTGCAACTTCAGTTTCGAAAGTTGAAACTTTAGCTGATTCAGTCATTTCAGTTTGAAGAGAAATCCAAAGCTCTTCTAATTCACGTACAGTTGGAAGTTCTTTCGCTGCAGCTAGTGAACGAAGTACTTCAGCACGTCCTGGTTTTTCAGCAGAAACAAGTGATGCTTCGATTGAACCGATTGCATCAGCAGCTGCACGACGTACAACACCGAACATCTCACCTAACGTACCTTGAGCGTTTAAAAGAGCTTGCTCTTTTTCAGCTAAAGTATTTTCGTTTTGTGCATATTCTTTAGATAAACGATCACCACGTGCTTTTTCAGCAGCTAGGTCGCTTTTCGCTTTGTTAAGTAACGCTTGCTTGTCAGCACGAGCTGAAAGGAACTCTTGTTCACGTTGCTTGTTTAATTTGCCTTCAGAGATACGTTCTTGCTTAACTTGCTCAAGAATTTTGTCTAAAGCATCAGTGTTTGCGTGTGCATTAAGCGCGGTACCTGCAGAAACAGATAGTACTGCTGCAACAGCAAAACCTTTAAATAGTTTCTTCATTATTGATTACTCCGCGCCGAAGATTGGTAGTTTAACAAGTTCTAATGTCGCTTGTTTACGCGCCATACGGATAACTTCTTTAACAGGTTTTAGGTATTCTTCACCTAATTCTTTCCACTGTTTAGTGTTGTTATCCCACACCCACGCGTGCTTAAGGTCAAAAGACTGAGCTACGTATGTGATACGACCTAAACGACCGAAGTCAACGTTGATGCTCTTACCATCGATCTCAAGAGTACCTTGAGAAGCAGTTACAGCTGAGCTGTATGCAGTTTCAACAGTGTAAGCTTCAAGAACTTGGCGGAATTTTTCAGATGTAGTAACTGATGCTGACGCCATGATGTCACGAAGTCTTTCAACACGTGTTAAACGGTTTTCAAGATTGAACGGAACGTCCGCTTTGATGAATTGCTCAAGCGTATCGATCATGCGATACATCAAAGGCACAACGTTTTGTTTCGTGTTATCGATAGTTGCGATTTGACGGTCAAACGATTCGATTGAAGCGTTTTGGTCAGCGACCAAACGTGCTACGTGATCGTTATAAACCTTCATTAGCTCAGTTTCGTCAACAACGCTACGGTACTCAGCGATTAGCTCTTGAGTTTGACCATATACATTGTCAATTTTAGTTTGAGACTTAACAGCAGCCTTTTGAATTTGTTGACCTGCATCTTGCACATCTTTCAAAGGATCTGCAATCACATTGCTGCTTGCAAATGCAAAAGCGCCAACCAACGCTGATGCTACAAGACTCTTTCTGATTTTAACAGACATAGTTCCCAACCAATTAAGTAATGTTACTTTTATAATTTAATTACCCTCCGAAGAGGACAACCCTGATATCTTTTAATAGATATCAACCCTCCAATAATGCTAAATGCATCAGAGTCTGTCAACTTGATGTTCGGCTTTCATCGGAAAAATTTGGTGACTCGTCGTTGAGATGAAAATAACCAAAACAACGAATTAACAAAAATATAACAGAGGTATTCAACTGCTACTTCTATAGCCCTTTACTGGCGAACATTGCATTCATGTTAGGTTCAAGCTTAAACATAAATGTAACATTTTATGAAAACAGAAAGAGCTAAAGAAAAATGAAAAAAAAATTCAGTTTATTCATCTAAAAAATCTATTTTGCAGAATTTTTATGCACCGAGCTTACATTACTGCTCAATATGCAGGCAAAACAGACACTAAACACAAGAATGAGAGAGTTGAATTCTCTCACCGCTATGGGTGAGAGAATTAAAATACAGCGCGGTCTTTTACCAGCTTTGCAAGTGAGATAATTGAATCAACTTCAAGCTTTTCAAATATTTTCGCTTTGTATGTACTTACCGTTTTGTTACTAATGAAAAGCTTTTCACCAATATCTTTGTTCGATAGGCCTTGGAGCAAATAATTCATCACCGCGAGCTCACGTTCTGTTAGTAACTCATCGATGTCTTTTTCAGAGGCAATAAGATGCTCTTGCGGAAAGAATGTATAACCACGCAAAATCATTTCAACAGCAGAAGAAATATCTTCAAGACTTTCAGCCTTATTAACAAATCCCTGTGCGCCTAGTTTCGCAGCTGTGCGGATGATGTGTTTGTCTTGCTTTGCAGATAAAAACAATACTTTGCCAGTAAAGCCACTACTGACTGCACGCTTATATAAGCTAAAGCCATCGGAGTCTTCTAACTCGATGTCTAAAATCGCCAGCGCTACATTATTACTTTTTAAAAACTGCAATGCTTCCTTTTGACTTCCAACAGCTTGTACTTCATTCACCAGAGTAGACTTTGCAAGTACCATCTTAATTGCTGTTGCCACCATCGGGTGGTCGTCTACCAAAAGTATATTGTTTCCTATGCTCATCGATTAGCAAACCTTCATTATATTTCATCAAACAAGTATAAGTTACTCAGCATTTTTTCCATATGTGGATAGGTTAAGTTTAGCGGGTTATTTCTAGATTGGTGAAAAATAACTGTAAACTTTCCTTCGCGGTTAACTTTCATGTTTGATCAAAACTACTAACTAAACATAACAGCTGATGTCATGTTAAATAAAATCCCATCGGTACAGCATATAATACTTTAGTTATGGAGAGTAGCTTTTAGGGCATAGATCGTGAACTTCTAGCTTAAGGGCTGACTAAATTAGTCATTTTCAATGCCTTTGGAGGAATATAATTTCGGTACAATTAGAGTGATATATGGTGAAGGGTAAACGTGGGGTTGTTAGGTATTAAAATGAATTTTGGTGAAACAGAAACTGTTTCACCAAAATGCTAAGTTTCACATAAATAATTATGCTACTTCTACGTTCTCAGCTTCAGGGCCTTTTTGACCTTGTTTGATGCCGAAAGATACTTGCTGACCTTCGCTAAGAGTGCGGAAGCCTGTACCTGTGATAGCGCTGAAGTGTACGAATACGTCAGGGCCATTTTCTTGTTCAATAAAACCGAAACCTTTAGCTTCGTTGAAGAACTTAACTTTACCAGTAACCGTGTTTGACATACCAAATTTTCCTGTAAGTCAATTATTAAAATTCAGCCAATATGGCTCTATCCTCCCTGAGTGAATGCCCAATAAACTTGGGGTAAAGTACAGGAAGAACCAATAACCAAACCGGTAACCGTACAGCCGCACATTATCCGTAAATTCAATACGCAAAAACTCAAAGCAATTTAAGACTAACACATTAAATAGTTTTTAGCTCTAATAATCGAAAATAATTTTAAGGTCAACCGCCTAAACAAAAATATATGACAGTACTATTTATAAACAATTAATATTCAATGAAAAAAGCCCATCAAATTGATGGGCTTTTAATTCTAAATTTATCGCTTGCTAAAACTTATTTAACTTGCCAATCCATTTGCGCTTCAGCTTTGATTGGTACTACTTCTGAATCACCTAATTTATAGCTTGCAGGTACTGTCCAACTCTCTTTTACCAGTGTAATCGTATCTTGGTTACGAGGCATGCCGTAGAAGTCTGGGCCAAAATGGCTTGCGAAACCTTCAAGCTTGTCTAAAGCTCCGGCTTCTTCAAAAGCTTCTGCATAAAGTTCAATAGCTGCGTGAGCAGTATATGCACCAGCACAACCACACGCCGCCTCTTTTTTGTCTTTATAATGCGGTGCAGAGTCAGTACCTAAGAAGAATTTTTTGCTACCGCTTGTTGCAGCACCAATTAGCGCTTGCTGATGAATGTTACGCTTAAGAATAGGCAAGCAGTAATAATGTGGGCGAATGCCCCCCGCCAACATATGATTGCGGTTATAAAGAAGGTGATGAGCTGTAATGGTTGCAGCTACATTCTCTGGTGCATTATTCACAAACTCAACCGCATCTTGTGTGGTGATGTGCTCAAGCACAATCTTAAGGCTAGGAAAGTCATTTACTACGTCCGCTAGAATTGTTTCTAGGAAGACCTTCTCACGGTCAAAAATATCGATTGATGAATCAGTTACTTCACCATGCACTAATAGCAACATACCCACTTCTTGCATTGCTTCAAGTACTGGGTAAATGTTTTTGATTGATGTCACACCTGAATCTGAATTGGTCGTCGCGCCAGCTGGGTACAACTTAGCAGCAACAATTTTACCTGTTGCTTTCGCTTTTTTGATTTCTTCTGGTGTTGTTTTATCTGTTAGGTAGAGCACCATTAATGGCTCAAAGTTACCTTGCGGGCCCGCAGCTTTAATTCGCTCATAGTAAGATAACGCAGTGTCTGTACAGGTTGCCGGTGGAACAAGGTTAGGCATGATGATCGCGCGGCCCATGTATCGGCTTGCATCACGAACGGTATCAACGAGTTGCTCGCCATCACGTAAATGAATGTGCCAATCATCAGGGCGTGTAATTGTTAGAGTTTGCATCGAATTTAAATCTGACATTGCTGGTTTCCACGGCTAAAGTTAGGGGGATAGCGTAAACGTTGAGCAAATAACCTCGCTTATTCACTCAAGTCCATATTCAGGTGCCTAGTTTACACCAGTTCCAGTTTTTTTTGAAAATAACTTTGTGGATAGTTTGATAGTAGGTTAACGTAATAAATTAATACAACATTTCGGTTACCTTTTAATCTATGCCTAAGAGTTTAGACGCTGCTTTTGCACTTGAGGTCAAAACAGACCAACTACATATTATTAATCAGTTTTCATCATCTGTGATGCAATTAGACACTGTTGAAGAATTGTTAGAATATGTCACGTCTGAAGTGGTAAGCCGCTTAGGCTTCATAGAATGTGTCATTTACTTAGCAGATGATAAAACGCGTACCCTCAAAGAAATGGCGTCTATTGGCACAGCAAGCAGCCATGATACATATCATATTGACCGTACAGAAATCAGCTTTGATCAGGGTATTACGGGGTATGTCGCAAGCACTGGTAAGCCGTTAATGATTGGCGATGTCAGTCAAGATCCGCGTTATATCGCAGATTCTCGCCCTGCTCTTTCTGAGCTTTGCGTACCATTAGTTTACAAAGAAAAACTTCTGGGTGTCATTGACTGTGAGCACCCACAAAAACATTATTACAATGATGCGCATTTAGAGATTTTATCAACAGTGGCGCATCTATTAAGTGCCAAGATAAATCAAGTTCGCACCGTAGAAGACTTACAGCAAACCGTGATGCAGTTAAACGACGCGCAAAAACTTGAACGCTGCATGCTGCAAATTGCTAACTTAACCTATCAATCAAGCGAGCTAGATAGCTTCTTTGAGTCTTTACATGGCATTATTACCTCTTTGCTGAGGGCAGATAACTTCTTTATTGGCCTGTATGACAAGCAACTAGATGTGCTTGATTTAGTTTATATTATCGAAGAAGGCGTACGTTCTAACGCGCACAAGAAAATATCGAAAGAACAACTAAAAGACACCGCATCTTATTATTTATTAAACATCGACCAATCCTTACTTTTTACTAAAGAAGAGTTTCAACAGCACATTGATGCAGGTCATTTTAAAATGGTTGGTCGTCAGGCCGAGTCTTGGCTGGGTGTACCATTTAAAGTAAATGAGCGTATTAGTGGTGTTATCGCTGTACAAAGTTACAGTAAAAGCTATCACTATGACGAACATGACCGTGCCTTACTTACGTATGTCAGCCGCCAAATTAGCATGGCAATAGACCGTCAATTATCAAGACAAGAGCTTGAGCACCGTGCTCTTCACGACGAATTAACCGGTCTTGCCAATCGCTCGTTGTTAATTGAGCGTATTAAACATGCCATTCTGCGTCTGGCAAGAGCAGATAAACGTCACCAACATGCCCTGCTCTATCTAGACTTTGACCGCTTTAAAAGTATCAATGATTCATTAGGTCATGAGGTTGGCGACCACTTTTTAGTAAAAATCTGTGAGTTGATCTTAGGTACCATTCGCAATACCGATACCTTTGCCCGTTTGGGGGGCGATGAATTTGCCATATTTATGGAAAACATCACCGATAAACAACAAATTAATGATGCCCTTGAACGCATTCAACAGGTTCTCGCTGAGCCCCTCGATATTGATGGTCATTTATTGCAAGCATCAACAAGTATTGGTGTTGCGTTTTGTGAAAGCAGTCGCGATCAAGCTTATAAGCTATTGCAACATGCCGATGCTGCAATGTACGAGGCAAAGTCGTCAGGTCGAGGCAAGGTTAAGTTTTTCAACAATACAATGCGTAAAAAACTTAAAAATCATGCAGATATAGAAAATGATTTACAGCATGGTATTGAGCATAACGATTTTGAACTTTACTACCAGCCAATTTTTACCATTCAAGATGCACAGGTTGTTGGTTTTGAGGCGCTTGTGCGCTGGCATCACCCAAGTAAAGGCTTTGTCTCACCAAATGATTTTATTCCCGTTGCTGAAGACACAGGCCAGATTATTAATCTAGATTTACATTTGCTTGAGCTTGCTGCAAAGCAAATCGAAAAGTGGACGAGTGAAGGTAAAGCATTTGGCAGAATTACCGTGAATGTATCATCACGTCATTTTGCAAGCCTCGACTTTGTGGCACAAATTCATGCTTTGTACTCTAAATACAAGCTTCCTTTGGGCTCGCTGTGCTTAGAAATTACCGAGTCAGGACTAATTGGTAATTTAGAGCTCGCTACAAAAATCATAAAAGGCCTTGAGCCTCTTGAAGTAAAACTATGTTTAGATGATTTTGGTACTGGGTACTCAGCGCTTGGTTATTTACACCAATTACCTATCCATATTTTAAAAATCGATAAAAGCTTTATCGATCATTTAAATAAAGCACATAACCCCTTGGTTGATGCCATTTTATCGTTAGCCCAATCGTTAAAGCTCGATGTTGTTGCAGAAGGGATTGAAACAGAAAAACAATTAGCAATCTTAAAGCAAACTCAATGTAAGTTTGGTCAAGGCTTCTTAAAAGCGAAACCTATGCCAGCCAGCGAAGCAGAAAAAATCATCACTCAAGGCCTATAAAAAAGCCTTGCAAATGCAAGGCTTTATTTATTCTAACAAGAGTTTACAGCTCGCCGGGTGCGAAGTTATCAACGGCTATTGCTTGTTTACGTAGCTCATTGGCTTGATTCATACGCTCTGCAACGGTTTCGTTAATCAAGTTTTTCTCTTTCGCTGCAGCAATTGCGCCCTCAAGCTCAAGGTTTTTCGCAATAGTGCCTTCTTTTTGCCATTTACGAAGCTGCTTAAAGTCTTCATGGGTATCAATCATGGCTAAAAAGGCATTTTCCATGACACCCGTGCCTGCATTTTCATCGACATAACAAAGATGGGTTAATCTGTCTCTAAAGACCCCTGGTTTGCTCATGTGCTCACACATTGTTTGAGCTAACTCATCGCTTGGACGGTGGTAATGATTACCTAGTGGGAAGACAATACGTTTGAGTAAAAAATTAACCACAGGATTAGCGAAGTTTTTAAAGAAGCCATCGAATGCCTGACCAATGCAGAATAACGAATGCTCTACTGCATATTGCACAAAAGGTAGGTCCGCTTGCTGGCGTCCTTCATCTTCATAACGTTTCAGTACACATGAAGCAAGATATAAGTGGCTAAGCACATCACCTAAACGAGCCGAAATCATCTCTTTACGTTTTAACTCACCACCTAACACTAACATCGCAACGTCAGTACAAAACGCTAAACCACGACTCATCCGGCTCAACTGTTTGTAGTAAACAGTGGTTGCGCCACATACAGGGGCTTTAGCGAAGTAACTGCGCGTTAAACCGTGAACAAATGCCATACCTGCATTACTACCTGCAAATAAAATATGTTGCAGCAGTAATGAGTCGAATTCTTTCAAGGCAACATCATGGTCTTCCATTGCAGCCGCTTCCATTTCTTTTAAAACAAACGGATGACAGCGAGTGGCACCTTGACCAAATATCATCAAGTTACGAGTCAGAATGTTTGCACCTTCAACGGTAATCGAAACTGGGATCCCCATATAACCATGAGCTAAATAGTTATTCGGCCCAACTTGAATACCTTTACCTGAATGAATATCCATAGCGTCGTTCATAACTGTACGACCCATTTCAGTCATATGGTACTTAGCTATGGCGGTAACCACAGACGGACTTAGTTTTAAATCAATCGCCCCTGCAGTCATTAACCGTGTCGCTTCTAAGGTGTAAGTTAAACCACCTATGCGAGCAAGCGCCTCTTGAACACCCTCAAATTGGCCAATCGACACACCAAATTGTTGGCGTACGGTTGCATAGGCAGATGTCATTCTTGAAGCCAAGTGCCAGTTGCTGTACTAAGCGCTGGTAACGAAATACCACGGCCAGCACTTAAACATTCAACTAACATACGCCAGCCTCGACCAGCGCCTTTTTCACCACCAATGATCCAATCAAGCGGAATAAACACATCTTTACCGTACGTTGTGCCATTCATAAATGCCATATTTAAAGGGTAATGACGCTCACCTGTTTGAACACCTTCATGGTCTGTCGGAATAAGCGCACATGTAATACCAAGCTCTTTTTTATCACCTAATAAACCCTCAGGATCGTACATCTTAAATGCAAGACCCAGCACGGTGGCAATGGGTGCAAGGGTGATATAACGTTTTGACCAGTTAAGTTTTAAACCAATCACTTCTTCACCGTCATGCATGCCTTTACACACAACGCCTGTATCAGGAATACTGCCTGCATCCGAACCCGCCTCAGGGCCCGTCAATGCAAAACAAGGTACATCATCACCTTTAGCTAAGCTTGGCAACCAACGCTCTTGTTGCTCTTTAGTTCCATAATGAAGGAGTAATTCGCCTGGACCTAAGCTATTCGGTACCATTACGGTAACCGCAGCGGTTAAACTCTTAGTGGCAATTTTCGATACGATGGTTGAATTTGCAATCGCCGAAAACTCGCGACCACCAAACTTTTCAGGAATGATTAACGCAAAGAACCCTTCTTTTTTTAGGTAGTCCCACACTTCTTTTGGTAGGTCTTTATCTTTTTGTACGATTTGATAATCATCAAGCATGGCTAACAAGGTTTCGACTTGCTCGCCCATAAATGCGCGTTCTTTTTCGCTTAATTCAGGTTTAGGAAAACGATGCAGTTTTTGCCAATCTGGGTTACCACTGAATAGTTCACCATCCCACCAAACATCACCCGCTTCCATAGCTTCACGTTCTGTTTGCGATAACGGCGGCAAAACTTTTTTAAACATACTAAACGTAGGTCGTGTGACAAGATTGATGCGAATGTCTTTCACAGCAAAAATTACAATCACAGCAACCAGTAACAGAATGATTACGGTCGTCATTGTGCAATCCTTTTATTTTAATTAACTGGTTCAAGTATGACTGATCGTGCCATAAATACAACGTAAGCGGCTCTTACCTAGGTTGTTTTTACCGATGCAGTTTGTTGTTTACTAAGACACTGCTATTATGCATGGGCAATAAATAACAATAAACTTCTAGGGAACGTTATGAAAAAGACTCCATTTAAGCTCAGCATGAGCGCACTTATGGTCGCAAGTGCACTAGCACTTACTGGCTGTAATGATGACGCTGCAAGCACTAAAACAACGACTGCTGAAGTCAAAACAAGCCAAGTAACAGCACAAGATGCCACTAAATTTATCGCCGATACTGAAAAAGAATTAAGCGCGCTTTATTTAGAAGCAAGCCGTGCTGAATGGATTTATGCCAACTTCATCACCCATGATACTGCTGAACTATCTGCTGAAGTAAATCGCAAGATGACTGAAGCTGTTGTTCGCCTTGCTAATGAAGCTGCAAAATTCGATAGTTTAGAGCTTGATTACGATGCGCGTCGTAAACTCGATAAACTTAAACTAGCGCTCACCTTACCTGCGCCACAAGATGCTGAAAAAACAGCTAAGCTTTCACAGCTAGTGGCTGAGCTAGGGGGTATTTATGGTAAAGGTAAATACTGTAAAGAAGATGGTAGCTGTTTAAGCCTTGGCGAGATGACTGCGAAAATGGCAACGAGCCGTGATTACAATGAATTGCTTGATTTATGGCAAGGCTGGCGTCAAGTTTCAAAGCCTATGCGCCCGCTTTATGAGCAACAAGTTGCACTCACCAATGAAGGTGCAAAAGAGCTAGGTTATGCAGATACAGGTGCTATGTGGCGTAGTAAATACGACATGCCAGCCGATGATTTTGCGAAAGAACTTGACCGCATTTGGGGCCAAGTTAAACCACTTTATGATTCATTACATTGTCATGTTCGTGCCAAGCTAGGTGAAAAATATGGCGAAGATAAAGTACCACAAGACCAACCTATCCCTGCACACTTACTAGGCAATATGTGGGCACAAACGTGGGGTAACATCTACGATGTTGTTGCACCAGAAAATGCCGATCCTGGTTATGACGTAACTGAACTATTAGCTGAGCACGATTACGACGAACTTAAAATGGTACGTGGTGCCGAGAAGTTCTTTACATCAATGGGCTTTGCACCACTACCAGATACCTTCTATGAGCGCTCACTTTTCACTAAACCACAAGACCGTGATGTGCAGTGTCATGCATCAGCATGGGATATCGATAGCAAAGATGACCTACGCATTAAAATGTGTATTCAACGTACAGGTGAAGAGTTCTCTGTTATTCACCACGAGCTAGGCCATAACTTCTATCAACGCGCATATAAAGATCAGCCTGTTTACTACCAAGAAAGTGCGAACGATGGTTTCCACGAAGCAATTGGTGACACCATTGCGCTTTCTGTTACACCGGGTTATTTAAAAGAAATTGGTTTATTAGACGAGGTGCCTGATGAGTCAAAAGATATTGGCCTGTTAATGAAAATGGCTTTAGACAAAGTAGCATTTATTCCATTTGGTTTATTGGTAGACCAATGGCGCTGGAAAGTTTTCTCAGGTGAAGTAACGCCAGAGAACTACAACAAAGCGTGGTGGGAATTACGTGAAAAATATCAAGGTGTCCAAGCGCCTATCGCACGTAGCGAAGCAGACTTCGATCCAGGTGCCAAGTATCACGTACCAGGTAACACGCCTTACACACGTTATTTCTTAGCGCACATTTTACAATTCGACTTCCACAGAAGTTTATGTGAAATTGCTGGTAACAAAGAAGCGATTCATCGTTGTTCAGTTTACAACTCTGCTGAGGCGGGTGAAAAACTAAATGCAATGTTAGAGATGGGTTCAAGTCGCCCATGGCAAGAAGCTCTTGCGACGATCACTGGTAAAGAAGAAATGGATGCAACAGCAATCTTAGATTACTTTGCACCGTTACAAAAATACCTTGATGAGCAAAATAAAGACCGCCAGTGCGGTTGGTAATTATAAAAACGAAAAAGCCCGCATTATGCGGGCTTTTTTATATCATCAAATTAATGATTAAAACTGTAAGCTTACGTTTGCAAAGTATGCATCGTAATCTGAGTCATCCCAGTTGTTTGCATAACCAGCTTTTAAGCCTACGTTTTTGTTAAAGAAGTGCTGTGCACCAAAGCTGTAGTCATCTTCTTTATTAAACGTTACAAATGCTGACGTTGCTTTAGAGAAGTAGTAGTTAGAACCTAGTTCCCAAGAGCTACCGCTATCGTCTGTATCTGAGATTGTACCTTCAATTGTTAGGTAGTTACCTTGTTGAAGATCCATGAAGTATTTTGCATTTACTGCACGGTAATCAAACTCATCGTCAGCTGTGAATGTGAAACCTAAGTAATCAGTGCTGTTAAGCTGGTGATTGTATTTAAGGTCGAACATTACAGTGTTGTCACCGTCTTCTACGTCGATAAATGTTGCTTTAAGAAGAAGGTTAGGATTAAAGAAGTAACCTGCAGATACATTGAATAAATCAGTATCTGAACCGTAATCGTAGTTGCTATAACCCGCACCAAATACAAAATCTTGTACGAAGTATTCACCACCGATGTTAGTTACATCACCAAAGTCATCATCTGCGTACGAACCAAACACGTTGGTTGTTCTGTTGATGTATTCAAACTGGTCGTAAGGACCCATTGTTTTCTTTGGTGCGAAGTAATACGTTGAATCAACGCTTACAGTGTCGTTGCCATCGGTGTCCATGTACCCTAAATGGCTAATTGATTGGTAACTATCCGCAGCAGTCGCGGCAGTTGACAGAAGCATACTCGAAATAATAACTGCTAACTTTTTCATAAACAGATTTCCCTATTAACATTGTTTCATTGCTGTTGAAAACTAGCCTGATGGCTAAGTTGGGCACATGCTAACGTGAGAAAACTGAATGGATACTTAACTAAGCAGTTGTTTTTACTCGATTAATTGTAATAAAGTGTCGGCAAATGTAAAGAAAAAGTTGGCCGAAACTTACGTCTCCAAGCCAACTTTTAGTGAAAAAAGTAAAGTCTCTCAGTACCTTATAAAGCGAATTGGCTTATAATTCTATAAACCTCATTAATGTTATCTCCTGCTTTAAAGTCTTTGCTGATTGGCGTTGGATCTGAACCAACCCAAATTTTTAGTTCAGCATCAAGGTCAAAATGCCCGGCACTTTCTTTACTAAACTTGGTGATTTTTGAGTAAGCAATGCTCAGCATTTCAACTTTAGATCCAGTAACACCTTGTTTATCAATAATAATTAATCTTTTATTGGTAAAGATGAACATATCTCGAATGACTTTATAGGCTTTTTGTACTGTTTCACCATCGATCAGTGTATTGGCAAGTAGTTCTTCTAAATCATCATTATCGACTTCACTTGCGTTACCCATTAATCCGCTTAATAAACCCATAATTAGCTCTCCTTATGAAAAATTTGATTTTCGAGTGTGTGACCATTCACTAGTTGACGATACTGCCAACCTTGTTGATAACAAAAGTGTAGAAGATTGATATCAAAAGGCTCAGCGGTTTTCTCAAACTCGATCACATATTCTTTTGCTTGGCTCATATAAACATGATGTACATGGGCAAGGCTTGCAAGCTTTGCTTCGACATCATCATAGTTTTGATTTAACTGCAGCGTAATAAAGTGTTTATTATCTTGCGTGCTAGAACGGGCTTGATGCTCACTTAACACCCCTTTATCGAGGTGTAAAACCCCAGAGCATAAACGCTCAAGCTCAGTTAAGTCATGGGAGCTTAAAATAAATGTTGCTTCGTTACTTAAAGAACTTACCAGCTCTCTCACCTCACGAGCATGAATTGGATCAAGGCCTGCAGTTGCTTCATCAAGCATCACTATTTTAGGTGAACCAATTAATGCCTGTGCAATCGTCACTCGCTTACGCATACCATGAGAAAGGTCATCCGGTCGCTGCTTAGCCACTTCTGACAAACCAACGAGCTCTAAAACACGAGCCGTTTCTTTTTTACGAACCGCACCACTGAGCCCTTGTAATTGACCATAAAAGTTAAGTTGATGCGCAATACTAAAACGAGGATCAAGCTGGGCATCTTGTGGTAACGCGGTTAGCTTACCAAATAACGCCGCACTGCCTGGGCTATGCCCCATGACCGATAATTTTCCTGAACTTGGTAAAATATAACCACATAACAAACTGAATAACGTTGTTTTACCCGCCCCATTTGGGCCAACTAGCGCTACCGGCGCTCCTTTCTTTATTTCAAAGCTAACGTTATCGAGCGCTCGTTTAGCCCCGTAGTTTTTTGACAAGCCTTGTGCTTGAATTAAAACGGTCATAATGAGCTCCTTGCAAAAATTCGTTCACCAGCAAGCAGTAACACTGCCGTTTGTAAAAGTGGTAAACCAAGAGCCAGTGTGATGCCGGCACGTTGACCTGCCATTAAATCAAGTTGATAGCCGGGAAATATGTAATTTAAAACCTCAAATGCAGGCCATTGCCACGTCAGTAAGCCAATCACAATATTACCGCCAGCAAAGAACAAAATAGCCAATACAAAAGCAAGACGCGATGAACGGGCAAACGTGTTCAAAAAGCTCATCAAGGCAATAAATGGCATAACCGCAACAAGCAAATAAAATAACAACATAAAGCTTCGCGATAAGCCAGAAAGCAACAAACTTGGCTCACGATAGCCAAGCATTGCAACCGTTGCCATCAAGGTAACAAATAACAATGCCGCTAAAATGAGTAGCTGCCCTAAAAAGCGGCCAATAATAATTTCTGAACGAGTCGCTCTAAGTGATAAAAAGCGCAACGTACCTCGTTGTCTGTCGCCCACTGTTTGGTCACTACATAAAAACAAACAAAAACTTGGAAAACTAAATAAAGCAATCAACCAATAAACGGCCAGTTCAGATTCAGGCCAATCAAGTAATTTACTGATGCCAATGGCGCCAAATGCTTGCCTAGCAAAATCGGCAAAATCAGGTGAGCTAATCAAGGTCACAGATTGGGCAATGGGGTAGCGTAAAATAAGTAGCCAACAAATGGCAAAAGCGGCAACCGCCAACAAACCACGTTTGGTTAGAAATAGTCGTACCAGCTCAAATTGGGCAATTTGTGCAAGTCGTTTAGGATGTAACTGCGTCACTCATAATCCTTAATGAATTTTATTATTAGAATTACACTAAGTTGAAACAGCTTGAATTACCAGAAAAAAAAGACCCGACAAGCGGGTCTTATGTAACAAAGTATAAACTTTAACCTAGAGGTGGCTTTCGTACACTGCAAGCGCTTGGTCAAGGTCAGCTAGTAAATCAGCCACATCTTCAAGACCAATATGAAGTCTTATTACTGGACCTTGCGACCAACCTGTTTCAGAGCGCAGCCCTTTCATGCTGAGGTTTGCCGTGACTAAGCTCTCATAACCGCCCCAAGAAAAGCCCATTTTAAAATGGTGTAGGCTATCTAAAAACGCATCAATCGCTTGTTGATTACCTTGCTTCATTACAAATGAAAATAAGCCGTTACTGCCATCAAAATCTCGTTTAAAGAACTCATGACCCGGGCACGTTGCAAAAGCCGGATGGCGAATATGATCAACCAATGGGTGTGTTTCAAGCCATTTAGCCACTTCGATAGCGGCTTGTTCATGCTGTTTTAAACGCACAGCCATAGTACGCAGACCACGTAGCGCTAAATAGGCATCATCCGCAGAGGTACATTGACCAAGTAGGTATGAATTTTCGCGAAGGGTTGGCCAATACTTTTTATTGGCAACCGCCACACCCATCATCACATCAGAGTGACCCACGATGTATTTTGTTGCAGCTTGAATACTAATATCAACGCCATGCTCAAGCGGTCTAAAATGCAGACCATTACCCCAGGTGTTATCTAGCATGGTCATTACACCGCGCTCATTAGCCTTAGCAACCATGGCTGGCACATCTTGCACTTCCATAGTGATTGAACCTGGTGATTCTAAAAACAATACGCGGGTGTTATCTTTGATAAGCTCACTAATTCCTGCGCCAATTCCCGGCGGGTAATAGGTTGTTTCAATGCCTAATCCAGCCAGTATTTTGTCACAAAAATCACGGGTCGGCTCGTAAGCAGTATCCACCATTAAAATATGATCACCCGTTTTCACAAACGAGAGTAGCGCATTGCTTATTGCAGCCGCCCCTGATGGATATAGCGCACAGCCTTCGCCGCCTTCAAGTTCAGTAATCGCTTCTTGCAGAGCAAAATGTGTGGTCGTACCGCGACGGCCATAAAATAACGTTTTGTCACCTCGCTTCTTAGCCGCTTCTTTTAAATCAGCCACCGAGTCGAATACCACTGTTGATGCGCGTTGCACCACAGGGTTCACAACTCCTTGTGTATATGCTTTTTTACGCCCTGCAGAGACGATTTGGGTATTTTTATTTGTCTTTGTCATAATTTGTCCAAGCTGTGCTTTACAGGTTGCGCCAGTGCTCAACCAAAAATCGAGAAATAGAATCTTGTCGGGTTAGTTTAAGATGACTGCCCTGCTCATGCCATTGGCCAAATTCATTAAGTTCAGCACGGCTAAACCATCTTGCATCGTCTAACTCGTCTTTATCTACTTGAATATCTTCTGAAACTGCTGTGGCCATAAAGCCAAACATAATTGATGATGGAAATGGCCAAGGCTGTGAAGCGATATATTGAATATCTGTCACCGCAACACCAGCTTCTTCCATAACTTCGCGGGCAACGGCCTGCTCTAGTGTTTCACCTGGGTCAACAAAACCAGCAAGAGTTGAAAAAACACCGTCAGGCCAGCTTGCTTGACGGCCTAGCAAGCAGCGCTCAACCCCATCTGAAAAGGTTTTAGTCACGATCATTATCACGGCAGGATCGGTTCGCGGAAAAGTTTGATGCTGGCAAGTTTGGTTCTCACATAAACGTGAATGCCCTGCTTCAACCATGTTATTTTCATGACCACAACGACCACAAAAACGGTGCGTTGCGTGCCAAAAACACAAGCCCCTTGCCAGTGCGGCAATCGAGCCTTGTTTTAGCTCAACTAGTGGGCCTAACTTGCGAATATCAACAAATTCAGCGCCATTAAGCATAGGCTCAATGAGTGAGTCTGGAACATGGCTGACATCTAAAGCAAAATGAGCCACATCATCGTCGTCTAAACCCAATAAAATGCCTTTTGATAAATCGAGATGATCCACTTGAGATAAGCGTAAATAACACACTTCAGGACTGTCTTTAACAAATAAACTTTGATTGTTATTGACCAATAACCAGCGACTCTGAGAATTCATTTGAGCCTTTAACCACTTTGGATCTTTACGGCGATTTGATGCACGATCCAATGGCATTTGAGAGTAATTCAGCATGGCATTCCTTGAAAATAGTTTACTCGCTAAAACTACCATAAGCAGATGATAAACCCAATTTATTACAGGCATAAAAAAAGCCCAAACTGGGCTTTTTTATTCTCTCTCACAATTTTACAAGGTCGCTAGGTGCGCTTGTAGTTTTTGGTTCTCAGCTTCAATATGCTGATAGAACTCTAAATCTTCTAATTTACTTGCGGCAGCTTTATCAATGATGATCACCGCATCTTTATGAAGTTGCAATGCTGAAGCTGGGCATTTAGCCATTAACGGGCCTTCTACCATGGCGTGAACGGCATCCGCTTTACTTGCACCCGTAGCTAAAAGCACTACTTTCTTGGCTTCTAAAATAGTACCAATACCCATAGTGATTGATAAATGCGGTTGATATTCGCCTTCTGCAAAAAATCTCGCATTGTCTTCAATCGTCGCTTTCGTCAGTGTTTTTACACGGGTGCGTGATGTCAAACCTGATGAAGGTTCGTTAAAACCGATGTGACCATTACGGCCAATACCAAGTAGTTGTACGTCAACACCACCAGCGGCTGTGATTTTTTGCTCATATTCAGTACAAGCAACAAGCGGATTTACTGCATCACCCGGCGGTACATGGGTGTTTTGTTTGTCGATATCAACATGGTTAAACAGCTGCTCATTCATAAAGTAACGGTAACTTTGTGGATGCTCGCCAGTTAAACCTAAGTATTCGTCTAAGTTAAATGTTGTCGCTTGGCTAAACGAAATATCGCCAGCTTTATTTTTTTCGATCAGTTGTTGGTACAAAGCAACAGGTGTTGAACCTGTGGCAAGACCAAGAACCGAGGCTGGTTTTTTTAGTAATTGTTTCGCAAAGATGTTGGCACCATACGCTGCAACTTGGGCTGCATCATCAAGAATCACTATTTGCATATCGATTAGCTCTAATTATAAGTTGGAAAAAAATGGGACCTAAAACCCAACCCCACGTGCAATCGAGCTGGGTTTTAGATCAAACCACTGCCAGGATACGATGCAGTAGCTATAACCATTATGACAACGCTGTCATTATCACTTCTAGTTTTATCTTTGTAAAGTAAAAGTGAATAAAAAATTACTCTTTCTGTTAGTGTTTAATAATTATCAAACACTAACAAAGAGCTTACGGCGATACATCCAATGTAATACCAGCATTTGTACTGCTAATAACGCAATGACCGCCATCAGGGGTTGCCACGCCTCTGGCACAGCTCGAATCACCCCACCAAATACGCTTTGGCTGACATAGCCCCAATTCACAAGACTTGACGCTAAATAAATAATAATCGAGTTTGCACCTATGATCACAAATGGATACGCAGCGCGTTGCCCCGGTAAAATATCAACCAGTGCATAAAAAACGGCGAGCAATATGGCACTCCAGCCAACGGTTACAAGCACAAATGAGCTGGTCCAAAGTTCTTTATTTACTGGGAACTGTAAATCCCATAACCAGCCTAAGCATACACTTACCACACCTGCGGCGAACAATAAGGCGGTCATTTTCCACTCGCCAATTTGCTGAGCTCGAGCCACTAATTGACCTGCAAACACACCCATTAATGCATTGACTATCGCAGGGATATTCGACAACACACCTTCTGGGTCTACTACACGGTTTTGATAACTAATACCCGGCAGTAAGTGTGCATCAAACCATGCATTCCAACTCCCTGCTGCTGAAAGGTCACCAGCACTGCCACCCGGCACTGGAACAAAACAAAGTAGTAACCAATAACCCACTAAAATAGCCGCAGCGGTAATAATTTGTGTTCGTAAACTAGTATGCCAAACCAACATTGCACAGAAGAACCAGGCAATAGCGATGCGGCCAAGCACACTGGCATAACGAATTTCATCCAACGCCATTGGCATCCCTGTGCCCCAGCCGTGGTTATACAAAATACCTAATAAACACAATAGTAAAAGACGTTTACCCGCCTTGCGGTAATACACTTTGCGCTCATCAAACGGTAAATGGTCAATGCGTTTTGGGGCTAGCCCCATCGCCACACCCGATAAAAATATAAACAATGGGAAAATCAGATCGTAAAATGTGAAGCCATGCCAAACGCTGTGCACGGTGTGTGCTTCAAAAACTTTCCAGCCAGTCCAGCCAGTTAAAACGAAGAGCGCTGCGAATAGTGACTGTCCGCCTAATATCCAAAACATATCCATGCCGCGCAGTGCATCCAGCGATGCCAAACGTTTTCTTGTTGGTTGTGTTGTTGTCATTGTATTACCTTAAATAGAAAAAGCCCCGCGATACAACGGCGGGGTTTTTACCAGGGAAGCTTGTTATAGCGCTTTTCCAGCAATAAAGGTGGCTTGTACATTTTGCTGTGCGTCTAACACCACAAAGTCAGCGTCAAACCCGCTCAGTAAGCGACCTTTTTTATGTAAACCTAAATATTGTGCAGGATAAAGTGATGCCATACGTAAGCTCTCAGCAAGGCTAACATCCAATGTGTTCACTGTGTTGCGCACCGCACTTGCCATATCAAGTACGCTGCCTGCTAATTCACCGGTCGTTGAATTTAATCGATCGCCAGTACGAATAACTTTACGACCATCAAAGAAATCAAACTCCATGTTATCAGTCCCCACAGGTGGCATTGCATCTGTGACTAACATAATTTTTCCGCGCTGTTTGGTGCGAATTGCTAATTTTGCTGATGATGGGTGTACATGGTGACCATCAACAATTAAGCCGCACCAACTGTTATCATCCCAAAGTGCAGCACCAACAACACCTGGCTCTCGTGATGTAAATGCTGACATGGCATTAAATAAGTGGGTAAAACCATCAGCCCCTGCAGCAAGTGCAGCATTGGTGGTCGCAAAGTCTGCATTGGTGTGGCCAATACACACTTTTACACCACTCTCCACTAAGCGTGCGATATCATCAGCACTGACATTTTCAGGTGCTAAGGTAACCATTTTAATGCCTAAGTCTTGGCGGGCGTAAATTGCAAATTCTTGCTCTGTAATAGGGCGAATAAATTGCTCGCTGTGGGTGCCTTTTTTCCCTAATGAAAGGTGCGGGCCTTCGAAGTGCACACCCATTATGCCCGGAACACCTTCAGCAATTGCTTGTGCAGTGGCATCGGCCGCTTTTGCCATGACTTCGACTTGGTCAGTGATCAGGGTTGGCATAATCGCAGTTGAACCAAATTGACCATGTGCTTTGGCTATTCTATCTAAGCAATCTGGCGTTTGTTCAGCGTTAAAAAACGCCCCGCCACCGCCATTCACTTGTACATCAATAAAACCGGGGGCCACTAAACCCGTTAATGCAACGGCATTAGCATCTGCTTCAACACGCTTAAACACACCATTATCGACGCTAAAATACACATCAGATAAAAATTCGTCACCGGTAAACAATGAACTTGCATGATAAATCGTCATTACAAACTTACCTCTTGGTTTTGTTCAAGCACAGATTGCTGAGCAAAATACACCGCGCCCATTTCTGGTGGTTGAATAGGAGATTCAACGCGTTTCGCAATATCTTCTGCAAGCCACTTATTTAATGGCTCGGCTAAACCGCCAATCATAGATAAACGTGGCGGGTTATTCTCTAATAAGCGCTGCGCTAATTTACTAACGTAATCAGCCCCTTCTTTCACAATGGAGATAGCAACTTTGTCATTATTATTGGCTGCTTCAAATACATAACGGGCTAATTTGGCAAAACTACTCGAAGGCTGACCAGACATTTGTTCAACAATTGCCATCGCATTGTCAGCTTCAAAATGCTCGGTGATCACGTTAGTTAGGTTTGTTGCTTCGCCTAGGCCATCAAGGTCTAACAAGGTCGCTTTTATTGCTTCAAGACCCATCCAGGCACCACTGCCTTTATCTCCTAGAGCAAAGCCATGACCGCCAAAGTTAGTTGTGCGACCATTTACACAAGAAAAACCACAAGAGCCAGTGCCTGTGATGATCACCGCACCATCACTCCCTTTATGGGCGCCGATACAGGCTGTGTGTAAGTCAGTGGTGAGGAACATTTGTTTGAATGGATGCTCCCATTCCATAATCTTGTCGTACAAACTTGGTAGGTTTACACCTGCTAAACCTAAGCCGGCATAAAGCTGATGAACGGTTTCAAGCGGTAAACCCGCATCACGAAGTGCTAATTGTGTTGAGACCATAATTGATTCGAGAGTACGTTCCAAACCATGTAATGGATTTGCAGGACCACCTAGGCCAGTTCCTAATACACCTTGTTTAACAGAGTAGATAGTTGCTCGACATTTCGTTCCGCCACCATCAATACCAATAAACAATTGGTCCTCATTCACACTCTTCGCCATCATTTAACGACCCCTAGCCTTCGTTTAGTTTTTGTCTAAATCGCATTATTTTTCTTATCAGAATGCGAAATCATCTCAACCTTTGTTGATTTAATGTTACACAACAAATGACAGCGTTGTCATTATATTTTTTATAAAAATTCGTATATCTTTCATATTTATTTTTAATTAATTGAATTAAAACGTTTTATTTAACAGACAAGAAAATTAGAAACCACATCAACAATGTCCTATTACACCTTTATTTATGCTTTTTTGCATAATTTAGTGCGTTGTGCGTGACTATTCCTTTATTTATCATAAAGTGTAGCTAATGTTAGCTTAGCTGAAATAATACTTTAGTTAAACATTTTATTTTTATAGGAATATTTTTTCACCTTGATAGTAGCAGTGAATCGTCAATACAATGAAATTCAGCGGCGGCTTGCTTTAAAATATCAGCGGTAAGCTGCTCTGCTCCATAGACATCACACGGTAGCTGATACTTATTCGCTAAGTGACCAAGTAATAAGGCAAAATCACCATCACCCGAAAGCAATACCATTTTATCGAGCTGCTTGGCATGCTCTAGCATATCAATGGTAATGCCAACATCCCAATCCCCTTTTGCACTGCCATCTTTGCGCTGAATAAAAGGTTTCAGTTTTACCTCAAAACCAATTGCGCGCAGAATATTTTGAAACTGCGATTGCTTTTCATCGCCACGATATATTGCATATGCAATGGCGCAATCAATTTGATAGCGTTCGCTCATTTGTGCCCAAAAGGCATTGTAGTCAAAGTTTTTCTTGTAGCTTTCTCTACAGGTGTAATAAATGTTTTGTACATCTACAAAAATACCGACTTTTGGCTTATCAACTGCTGACATAGTTTTCTGTTCTTTAGTGATTTGTGTTCACTGTAGCATATCTAGGTTGATATTTACGAAAAAGTAACCTAAATTGGTTACATAAAAAAAAGTAACCAAATTTGGTTACTTATCGCGATGTAACTAAATTAAGTTACTTAATCTAAGGGATCATAATGATTGCGGTGATCAGCGGTGATTTAATTAAATCACAAAAAATTCCACAACAAGAATACGACGCTATGCTTTATCAGCTTGATCAAAGCTTACGCTTTGTTGCCAAGCGTTTTAATGCAAGCTTTACCATTTACCGTGGCGATGCATTACAAGTACAGCTAACAGAGCCAGAACTGGTGTGTCATGCAGCAATCTTGTTGTATTTGCAAATGAAAGCAGCCAATTACGAACTGCGACAAAGCTTGGCCATTGGCTCACTCGACAACCCCCGCGCCGATATAAAAACAGCCACAGGCAGTGCTTATACCTTATCTGGTCGTGGTTTAGATAACATCGGCCAGCAACGCTTACTGTTAAATATTGAAAATAACGCCCTTGAAGAAGGCTTTGCGCTTAATATTGCGCTTGTCGAAGTCCTGCTTGAAAAAATGAGTCAAAAGCAGGCCAATGCCCTGTTTTATTATTTAACCGCCGAGAACAACAGCCATGCAGAGCTTGCTAAAGAGCTTAATACTAGCCGAGAGAATGTCACGAAGTTACTCAACCTGGCGCATTATCAACTTATCGAGCGCTTTATAAATTACAGCCAAACCACACTCAAAGGATTGTTATGACCAGTTTTGCTCTATTACTCACCGCATTAGTATTGGGCCACTTACTTGCAGACTTTTATTGGCAACCAATGAGCTGGGTACACGACAGAAACAACCGTCACTTTCGTGCCAGTAAACTCTATTTGCACGTATTAACACACGGCGTGACCTCTTTAGCTGTGCTCACACTATGGGAATACACTTATGGCTGGCAAGAGTTCTCTCGTGTATTGTTAGCAACGGTTGCGATTATGCTAAGCCACTATGTCATTGACTTGGCAAAGTCATATTCAAATAAAGGCGTGGTGCCGTTTTTACTCGACCAGTTGGCGCATCTTGTTGTGATTGTAATGCTAAGCATTTGGCTTAGTGATAAGAATGAATTTTATAGCTTAGCGTGGCAAAAGCTGATTGCCCTCGATACTTTGTTTGTTATTGCAGCTTATTTATTGGTGCTTAACCCAAGCTCTGTGTTTATTCGCATGATGCTAGAGAAAATCAATATTCAGATAAACAATGAAGGCAGCATTCCTGCCGCGGGGCATTTTATTGGCTTGCTCGAGCGAGTGTTAATGTTGAGCTTTATCTTGTTAGGTGAATACGGCGGCGTGGGCTTTCTACTGGCGGCCAAATCTATCTTTCGATTCGGTGATTTAAAAGAAAGTAGCGAAAAACAACTTACTGAGTATGTCATGCTGGGCACTTTGTTAAGTGTCACCGTGACACTCTTTATTGGTGTCGCCACCTTATATTGCATTAAACTCATTTAAAACAAAAAACGCGCAATTGCGCGTTTTTTGTTTTTACTGCTATTAACTATCCGCAGCGGGCTTACGTCTTGGGCGAGATGGCCCCGATACACGCTGACGATTACCCGCAGGTTTATTACCTGCTGGTTTAGTGTTATTTGATTTATTCCCGTTGTTAGCGCCTTTTGGGTTTTGGCCCTGCTCTTTACCCTTACCCTGCCACTTACCTTGTGAAGGTCGCTTTTGCGATTTAGGTTTTGGCTTTTGTGCAGGTTTTGCTGCACCTTGACCATCTTGAGCTGGTGCTTTTGGCTTTTTCGGTTTCTTTGGTTTTTTCGGCTTGATTGGACGCGTATCTAGTGGCTTTTCAGCAACTGGTTTGCTTGGCTCAAAACCTGCTTCGGTTGCACGCGGAATAAGCTCACCAATAAAGCGCTCAATACCATATAAATCGTCGGCATCATCTACTGTTACAAACGAAATAGCATGACCTGATGCACCCGCTCGGCCTGTACGGCCAATACGGTGTACGTAATCTTCATAAATATTCGGTAGATCGTAGTTAACAACGTGAGGTAGCTCAACAATATCAAGACCACGGGCAACGATATCGGTTGCAACTAGTACGCGCACTTCACCCGATTTAAAGCCTTCGAGTGCTTTAACACGAGCGCCTTGCGATTTATTCCCGTGAATGGCAGCGCCGACAATATCATCGCGTTCAAGCTGCTTAACTAAACGATTCGCACCATGCTTAGTACGGCAAAAGACTAAGACTTGCTGCCAATCGTTAGTACGGATCAGGTGGCTAAGCAATGCTGTTTTACGTGATTTATCTAGCGCATAAACAGATTGAGTAACCGTTTTAGCTGTGGTGTTTTTAGCCGCAACTGAAATTTCAACGGGGTCATTTATGAGCCCTTTTGCAAGTTCACGAATTTCATCAGAGAACGTCGCTGAGAACATCAGGTTCTGACGTTTAGCAGGCAATTTAGCAATGATACGTTTGATGTCATGAATAAAGCCCATATCAAGCATACGGTCTGCTTCATCAAGGATCAGCACTTCTAAATCATCAAACTTAACAGCATTTTGATTGTGTAGATCTAATAAACGACCAGGTGTGGCCACTAAAATATCAACACCTTTACGAAGGCGCATCATTTGCGGATTAATTTTAACGCCACCATAAACAACAAATGAGCTAACATTTGAATGCTTAGCATATTGCTCAACATTTTCGCTTACTTGTAGAGCCAGCTCACGGGTTGGTGCCAATACTAATGCGCGTACTTTATTGCCACCCGCTTTAGGGCCCTTTGACAAACGCTCAATTAACGGCAGTGTAAAACCTGCTGTTTTACCTGTACCAGTTTGCGCTGCGGCCATAACATCACGGCCTTCAATGATCGCAGGGATAGCTTGTGATTGAATAGGCGTAGGTGCTTCATAGCCCTTTTCTAAAACTGCATTTACTAAAGCTGGTGATAAACCTAACCCATCAAAACTCATACTATCTCTCTTTAAAAAATTCAGCCGATTCGGCGAAGTGCGCGCATTATACCTAGGATAGTCAATAATGCATGGAATTATTTGCAAACTAACACTTAATGCTGAACTTAGCAGACAAATTTCAGGCATAAAAAAAGCGGCTCTAATGCCGCTTTGTTCTCATACTCAATCTTTACTTAACACCAAGTTCGCGTAAACGCTCTTGTAAGTAGCTGTCTGCTGTGTAGCGCTCAGAAAGCACAACATCAGGACGCGGGCGTAAGAATAATGGTAACGAAATACGTGATTTCGTTGACGCTTTACCCGTTGGGTTGATCACACGGTGAATCGTTGATGGGAAGTAACCACCTGACGCTTCTTGTAGCATGTCACCAATATTGATGATCAGGTTACCAAAATCACATGGTACGTCTAACCAACCGCCATCTGTTTTTTGTACTTGTAAACCTGGCTCATTTGCCGCAGGTAATACAGTTAATAAGTTGATGTCGCCATGCGCTGCCGCACGGATTGCACCTGGCTCTTCATCACCTGTCATTGGTGGGTAGTGAAGAATACGCAGAAGTGTTTGCTCAGAGTTAGCAATCATATCTTTAAGGTCAATAGAGAACTTAGCACGCACCTCTTCTGGTGCTTCAGCTTGAACCCAACTTAATAATGTCGCTGCAAACTCATTTGCTAAACGGTAGTACTCACGAATTTCTTCTTCTAGCTGTGCTGGAACACGGCCTTTTGGATAAACGTGGTAGTACTCTTTAATATCTTTAACGGTAAAGCCTTTTGCAACTTCTGACACTGATGGTGGGAAGTAACCATCTTGTGTTTCTTTTGAAAATAAAAACTCGTGCTTTTGCTCAGAATTAAAGAATTCTTGCCAATTTTTGTAAATAGACTCAACTAATGACTGAGGAATTGGGTGATTTTTTAATACACCGAAACCTGTGTTTCTTAGTGACTCAACAAATTGAGCGGCCGCATCGCTCGCTTTATAATCAACGGTAGGTAAATGTTGCATTTGTCTTTTCCAGTGAATAAGGTTCTAGAAGTCTGTGCTAAGCATAGCATTTCTTCATTATAGCGCTTCGCGAGGATAGAGAAACACAGGCAAAAACATAAGGACTTATGTCCGCCCCACCTTGCTTAGCTCCTTAACTTTGATGCAGATCAACTAAGCCTTTAAGTAGTATAATATGTACTATTAGCTAAACTTTGATATGGTTAGTTAGACACATTTCAACGCAAAAGGATCGCTAATGTTCAAAAGTCTGCAAATCTTACTTTTCTGTGCGCTCATATTCGTTACCAATCAGGCCATCTGTGCAGAACCAGCAAACTATAAAGTCGAAAACATTAAAGACAATGTATATCGCTTTAGTGCTGGCCATTACCACAGCGCTTTTATGATTGTTGATAACCTTGCCTTGGTGACTGATCCTATTAATAGCGATGCCGCAAAATATTTAAAAAGCTATATCAAAAAAACCTTTAACGCCGATATCAAGTACATGTTGTACAGCCATAGCCATGTTGACCATGCAATGGGCGGTCATGAGCTAATCGATAACAACACAACGGTCGTCGCTCATCAATTTGCAGCTGAGGACCTTAAATTAAATAAAGTGCCTACTGCCCTGCCTGATCTTACATTTACCGATACACTCAAAGTCAATTTAGGTGATAGCTACGTGCAACTGAAATACTATGGGCCCAATAATGGCCGAGGTAATGTCAGTATGCGTTTTATGCCTGCCAATGTACTTTATGTTGTTGATTGGATTGTACTTGGCCGCATGCCATATAAAAATCTGATTGGTTACGATATTAACGGCATGCTGCATTCAACTAAAGCAGTGTTAAATGAACCGGCATTTGCTGCATTTATAGGTGGCCATGCAGATACTGGCAACCGCGATGATGTTGTCTCTTATTTACACTATATTCAAGACTTACACACTGCAGTGCGCGATGGCATGTTAAAAGGTAAGAACCTTGCGACCTTACAAAAAGAAATAAGCTTGCCTCAATACAGCCATTTAAAAATGTACCAGCAATGGCTACCACTAAATATTGAGGGTGTGTATAACAACCTTGTCGAGATGGGCTATTTTAATTTTCGCAGCGATATTAATGCTCAGTTTTAGCTGAGCATTAAAAGCGAGATAAAAACGCGTTAAGTTCTTTACTCATACGTGCTACAAGCGCTTTTGGGCCACCATCATACATGTCGTTATGGCGCGAATCTTTAAGCTTAATTTGCGTCACTGGGTATACTGCGAGCTCTTGCGGCGTTAGCAATACGTTGTCATCTGCTGGGTAATCGCTACCGCGTAGTGTCAGTACAGCAATATTTTTGTTTCGCGGGATCAGCATACGGCGATGATCAAGGGTGATCAGCTTAGCTACTTTAGAGGGATAAATAGCGGCATATAATGCTGCAATATCCCCCCCATTTGAGTGCCCAAATAAAGTGAGCTGATTAAAGTCATACGCAGGATAACGCTTTGCAAGTTCTACGGCTAAAAACTCAAGGGTTTGTACACCACGGTGCCAGTTTTCCATGCGTGTGGTCATGTAGGGTGGCTCAGGGTTTAAACTCGGATCGCCTTTTAATTCATGAGCCACTTCAACCGTTAAATAACCATGCTGATGAAAGGCCTGCTGGGCAAATTGATACTCTGTATGCGCCATACCATAGCCTGCCCCAATAAACGCCACGGGGCATTTTTTCTTTATCGTGCATTTGCTATCTGCTGCGGTAATGGTCAGCGGAATATGGCGGGTGCGCTGTGTATCAAACAGTGTCTCTGTTTGATTTGCATAGGCTGTTTGCCCGCTTAGAGTTAAAGCGAGCATTAGCGCAACCTTTTTAATATCTAACATTTTATGACTGCGCTAATTTGAATTCTAGGCTACGTTTAACCATCGGCCACTCACCATCAATAATTGAAAACACCACAGTATCGCGGACGCATCCATCGGCCATGATTTGATGATTACGAAGAACCCCATCTTGTTTCGCCCCTAAGCGAGCAATGGCATTGCGCGAAGCTTGATTATGCCAATGGGTACGAAACTCAACAGCAATCACATTAAGTGTTTCAAATGCATAACTCAGTAGCAGTTTTTTACTCTCAGTATTAACCCCAGTTCGCTGAAAGCGCTTGGCATACCAGGTGTAACCAATTTCTAAACGGCGGTTTTTACTGTCGATATTACAAAAGCGAGTTGAGCCTATCACCTCATCGGTGTGTTTATCGATAACAGCAAATGGTAATGCGCGACCAAGTGACTGTTGTTCAAACGCCATGTTTAAATAATCGTCAACACGTGCTTCATTGGGCACCGAGGTAAACCATAATTCCCAAAGCTTTCCATCCGTAGCGGCGTTTACTAAAGCATCGCGATGCTCAAGCGTTAACGGCACTAATTTAACAAATTGACCTTCCAAGGTGATGGGACTTAAATCCATAACTTTCCTTAACCTTAATTAGCAAAAATATTTAATCCACCAGCTCTATATCGAGCCCTGCGAGCAAGTCCAAAGCGGCATAACGTTCAAATTTGGCTTTACTGATATTGTTAGCAGTTATATCAATGGCAAAGTGACTAGCACCTATAAAATTAGCTTTGCTGAGATTAGTTTGTTGAAACAAGCTGTCACGAAAATCCGTATCAGTAAAATCAGCAGATGTTAAATCTGCATGTCTAAAATCAACATCTTTGGCAAAGCAGCTGCGCATTTTTAAAGCCTTTAAACTAAGCTCAAAAAAGCTGCTGTGGCTAAGTTCACAGCCAACAAAACTCACTGGGGCACGGCTGGCGAGTAGCGGCCAATCAACATCAGTAAAGCGTACACTGGTTAATTTACACTCTTTAAAGCTCACTTCTTCAAGTGAGGTGTATCTAAGACCAAGCGCAGCTAAATTACAGTTTTTAAACTCACATTCTATAAACCGGCAGTTTTCAAACTGGCTATTGCTAAAGTCACAGTCGACAAATTCACATTGCTCAAATTCGCAATGTGAAAATGTTTGCCCTGCAAGATTTGCTTCAAAGGTATGTTCAAAATAGAGGGAATGGCTTGCGATCACGCGGTGGTCTCAATATCTTGTTTAAATGCAAGTACTGCAATAAAAATAAGACCAAATAAGGGAACTAACGCAAGTAACCCACCAATAATGGCCATTCTGATAGGTGTGGAGGTTTTGCGCTTACCCAAGAAATAACTGATAACAGCAAACACAGGGATCAAAATAACAATTATTTGGCCCATTAAAGTTAGATTGACATTCATACTCTTTCCTTGAAGAACATACTAAAAATTCATTTAAACACAAAAAAACCCTAAGGCATACACCTTAGGGTTATTATTAATTAAGTCTTATAATTCAAGTTATTATGAATTATTCAGCGTCTTTCGCTACAACATTAATTGCAAGCTCAGTTAATGCATCTGCATTAGCTTTGCTTGGTGCATCTGTTAATAAACATGATGCTTGCGTTGTTTTAGGGAAAGCAATAACGTCACGAATGTTATCAGTACCACATAGCAACATAACTAAACGGTCAAGACCAAACGCAAGACCCGCATGCGGTGGTGTACCGTATTTAAGTGCGTCAAGTAAGAATCCAAACTTGTCTTGTTGCTCTTGCGCTTCGATACCTAAGATTCTGAATGCAGTTTCTTGCATGTCAGCATTGTGAATACGTACCGAACCACCACCAACTTCGTAGCCGTTTAATACCATGTCGTATGCATCTGATAATGCACCAGCTGGATTTGCTTCAAGCTCTTGAGCAGAAATAGCTTTCGGTGCAGTGAATGGGTGGTGAACCGCATGCAATGTACCTTCGTCGTCTTCTTCGAACATCGGGAAGTCAACAACCCATAAAGGTTTCCAGCTATCAAGATTAGTAATGCCTAAATCAACACCAATCTTAAGACGTAGTGCACCCATCGCTTCGTTTACAACGTTGCGCTTATCAGCACCAAATAAAATGATATCGCCAGATTGTGCGTTAGTACGCTCAAGTAACTGGTTGATCACCTCTTCGTTTAAGAACTTAGCGATTGGTGATTGTACACCTTCAACGCCCGCAGCACGGTCGTTCACTTTCATCCATGCTAGGCCTTTCGCGCCATAGATACCGATGAATTTAGTGTAATCGTCGATTTGTTTACGAGAAAGCTCAGCACCGCCTGGTACAGTTAATACAGCAACACGGCCTTTTTCGTCATTAGCAGGACCAGAGAATACTTTAAACTCAACGTCTTTTACTAAATCAGCAACGTCAACAAGCTGCATTGGGTTACGAAGGTCTGGTTTATCAGAACCATATAAACGCATTGCTTCGCTGTAAGGCATAACTGGGAAGTCGCCTAAGTCAACGTCTAATAATGATTGCCACATTTCACGGATCATTTTCTCAGTCATTGCACGCACTTGATCAGAGCTCATGAATGACGTCTCTAAATCGATTTGTGTGAATTCTGGCTGACGGTCAGCACGTAAGTCTTCGTCACGGAAACATTTAACAATTTGATAGTAACGGTCAAAACCCGACATCATTAATAATTGTTTAAATAACTGTGGTGACTGAGGTAAAGCGTAGAAGCTACCTTTGTGAACACGGCTAGGTACTAAGTAGTCACGCGCACCTTCTGGTGTTGCTTTTGTTAGTACCGGTGTTTCGATATCTAAGAAACCGTTGTCATCTAAGAAACGACGCACAAAGCTGCTCGCTTTTGCACGAAGTTTGATACGGTCGCTCATTTCAAGACGACGTAAATCTAGGTAACGGTATTTTAAGCGGCGCTCTTCAGAGTTTTGCTGATTAAAATCAAGTGGTAATGGCTCTGAACGGTTGATGATAGTTAAGCTTGTGCCTAAAATTTCAACTTCACCTGTTGCCATGTCTTTATTTACTTGGCTTTCAGGGCGTGCGCGAACAACACCTTTTAACTGCACACAAAACTCTTGACGTAGTTTATTCGCAGTATCCATTAATCCTTCTACTTCAGGATCAAAAACAACTTGTACTAAACCTTCTCTGTCACGTAAATCGACGAAGATAAGGCCACCAAGGTCACGGCGTTTGTTGATCCAACCACATAGTTCAACTTCTTGATCTACGTGAGATTTATTTAGCTGTCCGCAATATATAGAGCGCATAGTATTCCTGTCAGTTAAAGACTTATAGCCGCCTGCTCTTAAGAGTTCGCTATTTTGAGAGCAAAAGCCACTATACAAAGTAATCATTTAAGGCAGAGCATTATACCCAAACCATCTCAAAATGCGAGTGCCAGCAGTGCCTGTCGGGGGCTAAATATACACCCCGACTTCTGAGCAAACATTTCTTTTGTTACACTAAGCACAGTTTCAATTTATTGGTTGATTTAATGCTGTATTTAGGTTGTCCGCAGTGGTCTAGCACCGCATGGAAAGGAAATTTGCTCTCTAGCCACTGTAAAAGCGCAGACATGCTCAGTGAGTATGCGCAAAGCTTTAATTCAGTCGAGGGCAACACCAGTTTTTATGCTGACCCAAGTCATGAGTCATTATTGCGCTGGCATGATGCGGTACCCGAAGACTTTAAATTTACTTTTAAGTTTCATCGGCGTTTTAGTCACGAATTACAACTGACGAATATAACTAGTGAGCTTAATGCATGGCTAAACTTATTTGAGCCAATTTTTGCTAAAACGGGGCAAATCATGTTACAGCTACCCCGCGCCTTTGGACCAGATGCCCTACCCCTTCTTGCTAATTTTATTGCACAACTCCCCAAACAACTTAGTTACGGTGTAGAAGTACGTCACCCCGGCTTCTTTAATAAAGATGATGCTGAAATTCGCTTAAATCAGCTGTTAATTGAAAATAATATAGATCGTATCAGTATGGATACCCGCGCTTTATTTGCTGTACCCGCCGATACCGATGCACTCATTGATGCGCAAAAGAAAAAGCCTTATTTACCTGTGCATGCCATTGCAACAGGAAATCAGCCTATGCTGCGCTTTGTGATTGCCAGTCTTGAACATGAATACAAGTCGTATTACCAGCCATGGCTGAAAAAAGTAAAGCAATGGCTTGATGAAGGAAAATCACCCTATTTGTTTTTTCATACCGCAGATAATCGCCAATCACCACTTTTAGCAAGACAGTTTTGCCAAGATTTAGGTTACAATCACCCCGTGCTTGCACCTTTTATAGGTGAACGCGAAGCAAGCCAAAGCAGTTTATTTTAGCGCCCGATTTATCAGAGAAAACATGAAAGATTACAGCCGTTATTTTCAAGGTTACCCGCCTCACATCATTGAGCAAGTTTTACAGCTTTTTAATGGCGACAGGGCCGCAAAATACCTAAAGGGCAAATACCCTGATGCGCATAGCATTACCAGCGATAAAGCTTTATACAGTTACGCCACTGAGCTGAAAAAGCGCTACCTTAAAAATGCCCTGCCTTTTGGCCGTGCTGCATTCAAAAAACAAGGCGATATGGTCACAAATGCCTTAGGCACCCATACTTTTCGTATGCAAGGTAAAACCCGAAAACACGATCTTGCCATTAATAGCGACCTGCTTCGCGCACCTGAACCACTTCTCAAAGCACTCGTCGTACACGAGCTGGCTCATTTTAAAGAAAAAGACCACAACAAAGCCTTCTATCAACTTTGCTGCCACATGGAGCCGCAATACCATCAACTAGAACTGGATTTAAGAATATTCAGTGTGTTGGTAGGTGAAGGGAAAAATCCGTATTAAAGCTATCAGCTAGACTTCTGAAACCTCAAACCTTCTTTGCCCTATCAGCTGCCCAGACTCGGTAACCACTTTAACGACCCATTTCCCTGCTGCATTAGCAGGGAAATTCGTTTTATGGCTCCACGCTCGATAGCCCTCTTTACGACCACCAGAAATATCCAAGGCTATGCGGTCAACTTCTTTTCGATTATGCACCCAAACATGGAAGATTTTTTCATTTAACCCTCGCGGTGCTTTTACCGCACTAAAACTATATAGACCGTTTTCATGCAAGCTCTTCTCAGTGAGTTCTGTTATTGACGAAAGCGGTTTACGAGCCTGTGCATCTAACTGATATGACATACTCATATCCGTTAAACGCAGTGCCGCAGGTGGCACAAAGCTACGTAATTGCCAAAGCCCGGCACCTAATGTACAAAGCAATAACACTAACAACGGGAAACGCCACCATCTCGCATTGGGCATCAAATTACCAAGACTGGGGACAGTTAAAATAACCGCTGTTATTAGTGCAATTTCAAAACTTTGGCTGGTCGTTAACTTTAATAAAATAGGCAAGGTAACCGACAGCACGACAAACAAAGAAAAGCTATGAAACACACTAAACCAGACACTGTGCCTTGCAAGCTTTTTATAATAGAGGGGGTCAACAACAGAAACGAACGCGCAAAGAATAATTAAAGCGGTAAACGCGGCCTGACCATGGTCCCAAGTAGTCACCGCCAAGAAGAATGGTAAAGCAAAAAACAAACTTTCTTGCTGCACAACTTGCAGCGCAAAGCGCATCACGTTGGGCGACACCGCCACACCAAAACGCTCCTCTACTTTATTTCTTAGCCAGTTATCTATTAACAACCACAACCAAGTGACTAATAACAAAATAGAGATAAGCTGCGAAAACGATTCTTTTCTTTCAACAAAGACATAGCTTGCCACACCACTACAAAAAGCCAACACCGCCATCAACCCCGGCCGCTTCTGCATCATGAAAACAAATTTAGTTATAAAGTTTTTTAAGTAATTCATGCAATCATCAAATCCATTTAAGGCTTTATGAGTAAAGCATAAATTGGATGAATGTAAGCTTTAAACGAGCTTTAAGTTCTAAGTTTTAAGCCTCTATCATAAGGCTAGGTTCACTATCAATGTAATTATTGACAGGTTATTTAAATTTATTTTCATACAACGGAGTAAATTGTCTTTAAATGGAAACACTGATAGATTCATTAATTATATGTAAATTCACACAGTCAATTTTTATCTCTAAGCTAATTTTAATTAGCAAATATTGAAATTAATAAGCTGCAAAATAGATAAGGAATATCCTCCAATGAACATTGAAGTTGAGTTAATTGATTTTCTAGAAAAGAACATCAAGGAAACTACAAACAAGTCTAGAAATATTAACATAATAGCTTATTATTATGGATTCAGAGGTTCTGATTGGCCTACATATGAAGAAACAGCCAAAAGATTTGATGTAGGTACACGAGAAAGAATTAGACAACTTTTAAATGAAAACTTTAGAGATTTTGTAGAACCGAATGATTTTCCTTCAATCAAAGAATTTCAAAAGATACTTAACAGTAAGAACTACTGGAAAGCCTCGGATTTAGAGGAAGAAATAAGTTCTAGTAGGCTAGTTAGAGAACGTTTTAGTGTTAAAGGTATACTCAATTTACTCGATGATCTTGGTGTCGTTTGTGGCTTTGAGATTTATACACCAGAGCTGAATAGAACATCTAGGAATAGCCTAGCTCTATACGAAAATAATTTCATTATTAAAGCTTCTGAGCTAAAGAAAATAAAGTCCTTTTTGAAAAAAGCTCAGGGACTTCCTGGTCGGTGTGGTATAGCGAACCTTAACTATTTAAAGGGTGAAGTAAATGAATATTATGATTTAGTTTCTCAGTTAATTATTAATTCCTACTCTAGCTGGACAAAAAAAGACGAAGAAGGATTTTGGTATATTTATGAGAACCGTGATAATACTATTATTAATTATAGTGAAAAACTATTTTCTATTATAAGTGAATGTAACGCAGATCGATTAGCTTTAGTATATAGAAATGCGTTAGATGGCAGATCTTACAAATATCCTTATCCACCCGAAAAGATAATTAAGGAATATCTTAAAAGTTCTGTATTCTTTGAAAATGATGAGGGGAACCTAAAATTTATCGGGGAAACTAAAGAATTAAATGATATAGAAAAAGACGTTGCGCATTATCTTGGTGGTAAAAAATCTGTAAGCTTTCCAGACTTTAGGTCACACCTAAGATCTAAAGGTTACGGCGACCCTCATATACAAAAAGCTACCAGCTCATCTCCGCTTGTATATGTTGATAAAAGTGGAGGAAGAACGCATTACACATACAGTTTAACAAATTCAAAAGTTTATCAAAATCAGTCTCCTCCTGCCCACGGTCGCTACCAAGAATTTTTAATTAAACTTAGAAAATTACTTGCTATAGGTACAGATGAGACCTTAGAGCAAAAAATTAGAAGGGAACAAAGAATACTCCAAGATTGGTTATTTAAAGACAAAAAACAAGAAAAGTGCGCCATCTGCAATAAAACCTATAGTGTAAATACTCTTGTTACAGCCCATAAAAAGAAACGCTCTGAATGTAATGATGCAGAGAGAACTGATCCTTATATTGTTATGCCAATTTGTTTAATGGGCTGTGATTATTTTTATGAAAAAAATTATGTAATCATCGAGCATGGTTTTATTAGAAAAGGCGTTGAAGTTGAAGACGGTGCTGAAGAACTAAAAATTATTCAGGAGCTGATAGGTAATAAAATTGATAGTAGGTGGCTTAAGGGTAGTAGCTCATACTTTAAGACTTCACGCTAAGCATTGGAGTACAAATGGCTAATAAAGCTATTTGACTTCACTCATTAACTACCAAGCTATAAAATTGAACTGAAGTTTATAGCTTCTTTCACAACAAAAAAGCGCGGTCTAGACCGCGCCTCTATTTTATCTGACGGCTGAAAGCTGATAGCTGACAGCTCATACCGTTGGGTTTCGCTGCGCTCTACCCAACGTAAACTGTTACAAACCAAGTTCTGCCATAAAATCATCATCTGCATCGTCTGCTTGTGATGATGCTTTTTGCTTTTCAGCTTTTTGTTTAGCTTCATTTTCGATGATGTCATCTGGGTCAACAGCTTCTGAAATATCAAAATCATGTAGTTTGATAAATTCAGTTTTATCCATTGCCAGTTCAAGATAGAAGATATTTTGCTTCGCTGTAGTGAAAGTCACACGGCGCGCTTGTGGTCTATCCATGGTGGTATCAACAGAGATTTGCACCTGCTTGTTAATCGCCATCATCTTAGGTTGGTTTTGCGTGATAGAAGTATGCAGCTGGTCGCGTACTTTTGACGTAAAGTCACCAACGATTTGGTTCATCAGCTCTCCGAGTACGTTTGCCACATCATCTGATAAATGGCTTTGTGCAATTTCGTCCTCAGGCATACCCATGTTACGCATATAGTCATGGTAAATTTCCATGGCTGCTTGCGCTGTGAAGTTTGTTACCACAAGACCGGTAAAGCCACCATCGAACAATACAAAACAGCCAATATCTGGGCGCATACAGGTGCGGGTGATTTTTTGAACCATAGCAGAATAACTAATACTGTTACCGCTTGCTGAAGACAGAACTCCAGTCACTGAATGACACAGAGTTGATAAGATATCTTCTGTACTGATCACTTTGCTTTTTGTCATTAAACTTCTCTTTTTTGTACTTGTTATTGATAATTCTAGCCAAGCTACTGAATTTATCACTGACTATCCAGTTAAAAATGCTAAAATAGCGGTATTATTTTTTAAAGAGACTGTTCACGTGACGCAAAAAGACAGTATTTATGCCACTGAGCAAGCGGTTAAAGACTTTAGCTTTGACCAACATGTAGTAGAAGTTTTCCCTGATATGATCCAGCGCTCGGTGCCGGGTTACGCAACCATTGTTAGCACCATAGGTAAACTGGCTGGTGAGTACGCGCAAAGTAATTCAAACCTATACGACTTAGGTTGTTCACTTGGTGCTGTAACGTTAAGTATGCGCCGTAATATTCGCACCGATAACTGTAATATTATTGCCGTCGATAACTCAGAAGCGATGGTTGAGCGCTGTAAATTACATTTACAGGGTTTTCGCTCTGACGTGCCGGTCACAGTTACGCTAGGTGATATCAACGATTTAGCCATCGAGAATGCTTCTGTGGTAGCGATGAACTTTACACTTCAGTTTATTCCACCTGAAAAGCGCCAAGCGGTGCTTGAAAAGATTTACGCAAATTTAAAACCTGGCGGCGTTTTGCTGCTGAGCGAAAAAATTAGAGGTGAAAATGAGCAATGCGATAATTTGCTCATTGATTTACACCATGATTTCAAACGTCACAACGGCTATTCAGAGCTTGAGATCAGCCAAAAGCGTACGGCTATCGAAAATGTCATGCGCCCTGATCATTTATCTACCCACTTAAACCGATTAAGTGAAATTGGTTTTAGCCAAACGCAAGTGTGGTATCAATGTTTTAACTTCTGCTCGATGATTGCAATCAAGTAGTCATCACAACGATATAAAGAGTATTTCATGTCTCAATGGTTTAACCAATTTTACGCTGCGATTGCACAAAGCCCGCTAAGTCACTGGCTCGAAACTTTGCCAGGTCAATTAAAGCACTGGGAACTCGAAGCCAGCCACGGCGATTTACCGAAATGGCAAAAAGTGCTGAAAAACTTACCTGAAATAAGCACAAACCATGTGAACCTTCAGGATAAAGTACAAATTGGCACCGGTGATGAGCTATCTGAAGGTCAGCAAAAACAGTTAACGCATTTATTAAAGCGCATGATGCCATGGCGTAAAGGACCCTTTAGCTTACACGGTATCGAGATTGATACTGAGTGGCGCAGTGATTGGAAATGGGATCGTTTACTGCCTCATATCGAACCGTTAAAAGGCCGCACTGTGCTTGATATTGGCTGTGGCTCGGGTTATCACTTGTGGCGTATGCGCGGCGAAGGCGCAAATTTTGTGGTGGGTATCGATCCATCTGATTTATTCTTATGCCAATTCCAAGCGATAAAGCATTATCACCAAGATGAAAACGTGCATTTATTACCGTTAGGTGTTGAAGCTCTGCCTGAGCTAAAAGCATTCGATACAGTATTTTCAATGGGTGTTTTATATCATCGTCGTTCACCTATCGACTTTTTAGCGCAATTAAAAGCACAGCTTCGCCCAGGGGGTGAGTTAGTCCTTGAAACACTGGTTGTTGAAGGTGATGAGCACACAGTTTTAGTGCCAACCGACCGCTATGCAAAAATGCGTAATGTGTGGTTTATCCCAAGCACCGCGGCATTAAAACTATGGATGGAACGTGTTGGCTTTAAAGATGTACAAGTTAAAGACTGTGCAATCACAACGCTTGAAGAACAGCGTAAAACCCAGTGGATGGAAAACGAATCACTGGTCGACTTTTTAGATCCAAATGACACCAGCAAAACCATTGAAGGTTACCCTGCCCCTCTTCGCGCTATTTTAACCGCGAAAGCTTAACAAATAGTGAGAAGTTTCGAGTTTCAAGGTTAAAAGTTCATTTGCTTGATACTTTTGCCTTGTAACTTGAAAGCAAAAAAAACCGGACAACTGTCCTTGTCAAGTCGGTTAAAGTGATTTTTCAACTAGCCGCGCCAGTGCAATTGTTGTAAAATACGCGCGTTTCTAAGCAACCCACATGCAACTTTTTTGAGGAAAACCTGTGAGCGAACAAAAACAGTCTCTTAGCTATAAAGACGCGGGCGTAGATATCGATGCCGGTAATGCACTTGTTGAGCGTATTAAAGGCGTAGTTAAAAAAACCAGACGTCCTGAAGTAATGGGCGGTATCGGTGGTTTTGGCGCACTTTGCGAACTACCAACTGGCTATAAAGAGCCTGTACTGGTTGCTGGCACAGACGGTGTTGGTACAAAACTACGTTTAGCAATCGATCTTAAAAAGCACGACACAGTGGGTATCGACCTTGTTGCTATGTGTGTAAACGACCTTATTGTACAAGGTGCAGAGCCACTATTTTTCCTTGATTACTATGCAACGGGTAAATTAGACGTAGATACTGCGGCTGATGTTGTAACAGGTATTGGTAAAGGCTGTGAGCTTTCTGGCTGTGCATTAATCGGTGGTGAAACTGCTGAAATGCCAGGTATGTACGACGGCGAAGACTACGACATGGCTGGTTTCTGTACTGGTGTTGTAGAAAAATCAAAAATTATCGACGGTACTAAAGTTGCTGCAGGCGACCAATTAATCGCCCTTGCATCAAGTGGTCCTCATTCAAACGGCTTCTCATTAATTCGTAAAGTTCTTGAAGTATCTGGCGCAGACACGAGCGCTGAGCTTGAAGGCAAAACACTTGGCGATCACCTATTAGAGCCAACTCGTATCTACGTTAAACAACTACTTGAGCTATTCAAGCAGGTTGATGTACACGCCTTATCTCACATCACGGGTGGTGGTTTCTGGGAAAACATCCCGCGCGTACTTCCTGAGTCTGCAAAAGCAGTTATCAAAGGTGACAGCTGGGAATGGCCTGTAGTTTTCAACTGGTTACAAGAAAACGGCAACATCACAACACACGAAATGTACCGTACATTCAACTGTGGTGTTGGTATGATTTTAGTTGTTCCAGCAGACAAACTTGAGCAAAGCTTAACAATTCTTAAAGATCTTGGCGAAAATGCATGGCATATCGGTGAGATCCAAGATGCGAAAGCAGGCGAAGAGCAAGTAGAAATTTTAGGTGGTCGTGACTAATGACCCCTTGTCGTCTTGTTGTATTAATTTCTGGTAGCGGTTCTAACCTTCAAGCCATCATCGACGCGTGTGCGCGTGGAGAGATAAAGGCCGAAATCGCCGCTGTAATTAGTAATAAAGCCGACGCCTATGGCCTTGAGCGAGCAAAAAATGCAGGTATACAAACACGTGTACTTAGCCATAAAGATTTTGACTCGCGCGAGGCCTATGATGCTGAGTTAATGGACATTATTGACAATTTTGAACCAAATCTAGTTGTATTAGCTGGTTTTATGCGTATTCTTACACCTAGCTTAGTGCAAAAATTTAAGGGAAAAATGTTGAACATTCACCCTTCTTTGTTGCCTAAGTACCAAGGGCTGAATACCCACCAACGAGCGATAGATGCAAAAGATGACGTTCATGGTGTTAGTGTTCACTTTGTCACAGAAGAACTAGACGGCGGTCCCGTTGTTCTTCAAGCCAAAGTGCCGGTACTCGAAAACGATACCGCAGAGACACTCGCACAACGTGTTCATCAGCAAGAACATATAATCTATCCATTGGTGGTCAAGTGGTTCAGTGAACAACGACTCAAGATGGAAGCAGATTATGCAGTTTTTGACGAAAAGAAACTTCCTGCACACGGCGCGCACTACCCAGAATAAAAATCTAAGTGCCCTACTCGCTTGTGTGGGCACTTTATTACTTCCTACCAGTGTTTTAGCTGGCGACCTCACTCAATATGAAGCCAAATACGATGTACTTCGTAAAGGCGAAACCCATGGTAAAGCAGTACGCGAGCTGAAAAAAGCCGCAGACGGTAACTACGTGATCACTTATCACAGTGAAATCGAATGGATGATTTTTTCAGACTCACGAAAAGAAACATCTAAATTTACGTACCATGATCAAAAAATTTCTCCGCTAAGTTACACCATGGAACGTTCGGGCACCGGGCCTGATAAAGAATACAGCTTAAAATTTGATGCAGCGCAAAAGCAAGTTCAAAGCAGCGAAAGTAAATACCCATTGAAGCTGGATTGGTCAGATGATTTTCAAGATTCTCTATCTTACCAAGTGCAAGTACGCGAAGAGCTAAAGCAAGGTAAAACACAATTATCGTATCCATTGATTGATAAAAAAGGCAACCTTCGCAATTACGACTTTGAAGTTATCGGCACAGAAATGATTTCGCTACCTGTTGGTAATGTAGAAGCAATTAAAGTTAAACGTTTATACGATAACGATAAACGTCAAGCACTTGCTTGGTTTGCCCCAGAAATGGACTACATGCTAGTTCGTATGTGGAAAGGTGAAAAAGGCGTTGAGCAATTTGAAGTGCAGCTTAATTCATTCACCGTGACCACGCCAGTGGCCGTAACAAATGAAGTGAGTAACGAAGCGCCTTAATAGCGCTTCATCTTTTATTTAGATTTTTTCACCCATTTTAAACAGGGCAAACTCACCGGGTTCCATTTTCTGCCAGCGTTCATCATTGGTGAGTGGCCGTTTGCAATCACAGTAACCACATCGTTCGGTGTGGTTTCTTTTTGAAAATCAATCACCATGTCTGCATCAATTAATGTCGCTTTGCCAAACGGTGCACGGCGAGTGATCCAATGTAAGTTATTGGTGCAATAGGCTAAAACATAAACCCCATCAGTAAGCAGCATATTAAATACGCCTTTTTCACGCAGTGTGTGGGCAAGCTTGGCAGCATAACGAAATACAGACGCCATATTTGATGGGCGTTTAGGGTATTTTTCGCGAATTTTATCGAGCAGCCAACAAAACGCCAGCTCACTGTCGGTATTACCGACAGGTCGATAGTAATCTGGTTTTAAATCATGATAATTCGATAGTTGCCCGTTGTGAGCATACGTAATTTCACGGCCCCATAACTCGCGAGTAAATGGGTGGGTATTTTCAAGGCACACTCGACCACGGTTTCCTTGGCGAATATGGCTTATCACTGAAATACTTTTTATTGGATACGCTTTAACCAACTTGGCAATTTCTGATTGGCAACTTGGCTCTGGATCTTTAAATGTACGACAGCCTTTACCTTCGTAAAAAGTGATGCCCCAGCCATCTTTATGCGGGCCAGTATTACCACCGCGTTCTAATAATCCTGAAAAACTGAAACAAATATCCGTTGGTACATTGGCCGACATGCCAAGCAACTCACACATAGAACTCTTAACCTATAAAACTAATCGAAGGAAGGCATGATGGGCTGATCCCTGCCTGCGCTCATTGTTAAACATAGCATTAAAGATGGCAACTGCTATGCTGAGATTTTCAGAACTATCTGAGCAATTCACAACTAATTGCCAGTATAACGGCGCTGATTATAAGTAATTACTCAACAATCCCTCACTGGCTGTAAATGTTTTTGCACTGATAGCCATTTTTAAATGAATAAAACTCGTTGCACAGACTGTTTTAATCCCTGTTCCCCTCTTGATAATTCGCTTTTCAAGCGCTACTCTAAAAGAGGTGGTCTGACCTCTATTAAGGAACAATCAATGACTCTCATATTTTTACTTGGTTTACTCGTGCTGCTTAGTATTGCGAGTTACCACAGAGCAAGCTGGAATACCTGCTTAGGTATTGCCGTTGCGACTTTACTTGTTGGCACATTTGCTGGCGCGTTTGGCGCAATTAGTTGGCTACTATTCTTACTTATCGCTGTGCCACTTTCTGTGACTGGCGTTCGTCAACAATACATCATCAAACCTATCTTCGCTGCTTTCAAAAAAGTAACCCCGACGATGTCGGAAACTGAAAAATCAGCAATCGATGCCGGTACTACGTGGTGGGAAGCGGATCTATTTTGCGGTCGTCCTGACTGGAACAAATTACACCAATACCCAGCACCTAAACTGACTATCGAAGAGCAAGCGTTTATTGATGGTCCAGTTGAAGAAGTGTGTAGCATGTTAGATGACTGGTACGCAACTCACGAACTAACTGATTTACCGCAAGATGTTTGGCAATATCTAAAAGATAATAAATTCTTTGCCATGATCATCAAAAAAGAATACGGCGGTTTAGAGTTTTCTGCTTATGCACAATCGTGTGTACTACAAAAACTAACAAGTAAATCAACGTTACTTTCATCTATCGTAGGTGTACCTAACTCATTAGGTCCGGGCGAATTACTTCAGCACTATGGTACTAAAGAGCAAAAAGATCATTACTTACCGCGCTTAGCAAGTGGTCAAGAAATTCCATGTTTTGCTTTAACATCACCAGAAGCCGGTTCTGACGCAAGTGCAATTCCTGATTACGGTGTTGTTTGTAAAGGTCAGTGGAATGGTGAAGAAGTTGTCGGTATTAGCCTAACATGGAACAAGCGTTACATTACTCTAGCTCCAGTTGCGACTGTACTTGGTCTTGCATTTAAACTACAAGATCCTGACGGTTTATTAGGTGATGATAAAGAACCTGGTATTACCTGTGCGCTGATCCCAACAGATACCCCAGGGGTCGAAATTGGCCGTCGTCACTTCCCGCTAAATGTACCATTCCAAAATGGTCCTACTCGCGGCAAAGACATCTTCGTACCACTTGAATACATCATTGGTGGCCCGAAAATGGCTGGTCAAGGCTGGCGTATGCTTGTTGAATGTTTATCTGTTGGTCGTGCAATCACCTTGCCGTCTAACTCTACAGGTGGCATTAAAACAATTGCGCTTGCAACGGGTTCATACAGCCGTATTCGTCGTCAATTCCGTTTGCCAATTGGTCAAATGGAAGGTGTTGAAGAATCACTCGCTAAACTTGCAGGTTACGCATATAGCTCTGATGCTGCAGTAAGCATGTCTACAGGTGCTGTTGACCTTGGCGAAAAACCATCGGTTGTATCTGCAATTATTAAATACCACTTAACTGAGCAAATGCGTGAAGCAACAATTCACGGCATGGATGTTCATGGTGGTAAAGGCATTATGCTTGGTCCAAACAACTACCTAGGTCGCGGTTACCAAGGTGCGCCAATTGCGATTACCGTTGAAGGTGCAAATATCTTAACACGTAACATGATCATCTATGGTCAAGGTGCAATTCGTTGTCATCCATTCGTGTTAACTGAACTAGGTGCTTGTGCAATTGAAGACCGTGAAGAAGCGCTTGCAGTATTCGATAAAGCGTTAATGGGCCACATTGGCTTTACTATTTCGAACCTTGTTCGCACTAAGTGGTTAGCATTCACAAATGCCCGTTTTACAAGTACGCCGTACAAAGACGAAACCGCTGAGTTTTATCGTGTTGCGTCACGTTTCAGTGCATCATTAGCATTAATGTCAGATATTAGCATGGCGGTATTTGGTGGTTCATTAAAACGTAAAGAGCGTATCTCTGCACGTTTAGGTGACTTACTAAGCTACTTATACCTTGTATCTGCAACACTTAAACGTTACAACGACGAAGGCCGTAAAAAAGAAGATTTTGCGCTTGTTCAATGGAGCTGCCAAGATCACCTTTACCACTGCCAACGTGCACTTGCTGACTTAATCAATAACATGCCATCTGCACCACTACGTGCAATGCTAAAAATTATGTTATTCCCATTCGGTCGTCCAGTACGTAAGCCTACTGATAAGCTTGAGCACAAACTTGCACACTTATTACAAGTACCAAGCGAAACTCGTAACCGTTTAGCTAACTACATCTACCTTAAAAACGAGCCACTTAACCTTGTTGGTCGTCAAGAGCAAACGCTTAAAGACGTACTAGAAGTTGAGCCTCTGTTTGACAAGGTATGCCGTGAAAAAGGCGTGAAACTGCCTTTCTTCCAACTTGATAAAGTAGCGCAAATGGGCCTAGAAGCAGGTATTTTAAGCCAAGCTGAAGCCGACAAATTAGCTGCTGTTGAAAAAGCCCGTCTTGACGTTATTAACGTTGACGACTTTGACCCAGCAGACTTAGTTGCAGGTAAAGTAGCCCGCGGCGAGAGCGATAAAAAAGCTGACGCTGCTTAAGCTAGCAAAACAATTCCAATTGTTATGAAAAACCAAACCAGCGCAAATTGCGCTGGTTTTTTTGTTTATAAACCCTCTAGCGCATTCCTTGTTCCTAATTAGTTACATGATTTGTAACAAATATCGAACTGGTAAAACTTGCGTTTATATAATGAACAGGCAAGACTCTATAGCGAAAAATAGATAAGGAATAATTACAATGAAACCGAGTTTTCAACTAGCAGCTGTTGCATGCGCACTTAGCCTTGCACTTGCAGGATGTTCACAATCAACCCAATCAACAAGCAGCACCGAAAGCGTGCAACAAAACCAAACTGTAAAACAGTATGATGCTGAAACCTTTTTTGACACAACGTCAATTATGGGCAGCAGCTTTTCACCAAAAGGCGACAAAATACTCGTTAGTAGTGACGAAAGCGGCATTTATAGTCTTTATGAAGTAGATATAAAAAGCGCCAAGAAAACCCGTTTAACTGACTTTGAAGACAGTACTTATGCAGTTGCTTATTTCCCTAATGATGAGCGCGTATTATTTACCAAAGACTCTGGCGGTAACGAGCGTTATCACATCTATGTTCGCGAAACAGACGGCACAGTTAAAGATCTTACGCCAGGTGAAGAAACCCGCGCGGGTTTTGCAGGCTTCACTGAAGATGCGAAACAATTTTTTATAACCAGCAATCAACGTGATGCTAAGTTTATGGATCTTTATCGCGTCGATGCTAGCAGTTATGAAGTAACCCTTGTTTATCAAAACACCATGGGACTGGATGTCGGTGCGATCAGCCCTGATGGCCGTTTTATTGCTTTATCGAAAAATAATTCGAACAAAGACAGCGATGTGTTCATTCTCGATACGCGTAAAAAAACACTGAAGCCAGAGCTCATTACCCGCCATGACGACGACGCCAAATACGGCCCTGAAACCTTCTCAACAGACAGTAAATCACTGTATTACTCAACCGATGCTAAAGGTGAGTTTGCAGAAATTTGGCGCTATGACTTAACGACCGGCAAGCACAGCCCTGCCCTCAAAGATGAGTGGGATGTGAGCTTTATTTACTTCTCTGAATCTGGTCGTTATCAAGTAAGCGGTGTTAATGCCGACGCAAGCACTAAGGTGTCAATAACCGATACCACCACAGGTAAAAGCATAGCCATGCCATCGCTGCCTGCTGGTAACTTACGTGGTGTTAATTTTTCAGCTGATGAAAAGACCATGGCGTTTTATTTAAATTCAGATACCTCGCCAAGTAACCTATTTGTGTGGCAACTCGGTGAATCAAAAGCGAAACAGTTAACCAACACATTAAGTGATGCAATTAATCAAAATGACTTGGTTGAAAGCACAATTGTGCGCTTTAAAAGTTTTGATGGTTTAGAAATCCCTGGGGTTTTATATAAGCCTAAGCAAGCTAACAGCAACAACAAAGTACCAGCTTTAGTGTGGGTGCACGGCGGCCCTGGCGGCCAAAGCCGCACAGGCTATAGTGCAATGCAGCAGCATCTAGTCAATCACGGTTATGCCATTTTTGCGGTCAATAACCGTGGCAGCTCAGGCTATGGTAAAACCTTCTTCCATTTAGATGACAAAAAGCATGGCACTGATGATTTACAAGATATCGTATACGGCAAAAAGCATCTACAAAGCCTCGATTGGGTCGATGCTGACAAAATTGGCATCATAGGAGGAAGTTACGGTGGCTTTATGACCGCCGCCGCACTTGCCTTTGAACCTGAAGAGTTCAAAGTAGGTATCAACATCTTTGGTGTAACAAACTGGGTTAGAACCTTAAACTCGATTCCACCATGGTGGGAAAGCTTTAAAAAGGCGCTGTATGACGAAATGGGCGATCCAGCTACAGACGGTGAACGTCACCGTGCAATTTCGCCACTATTTCATGCTAAAAACATCACCAAGCCATTAATGGTGATCCAAGGTGCTAACGACCCTCGCGTTTTACAAGTTGAAAGCGATGAACTCGTTGCCGCTGTTAAGGCAAATGGTGTGCCTGTCGAATATGTATTATTTGATGATGAAGGCCATGGTTTTACTAAAAAGGAAAACCGCATAAAAGCCTCAAATGCATATCTTGAGTTTTTGAATACTTATTTAGATAAGTAGCAAGATTGCAAAGATAAAGAGCCGGTATTTATACCGGCTTTTTTATGCAAAACACCTGTATAAAAGAAAAATGTTACGTCTTACACAGTACTGTACAAAACACTGTATGAGTTAAATGCTAAATTTTTTAGCTTTTTAACTCTGCAAACCAAAATTATAACTACATGTTTAATAAGAACTAAATCATTTTAATTAACATAAAACTGAATCATTGGTTAAAAAATAGCAAAAAAGTACTTGCGCAAAAACACTGTATAAACTACTGTATACACATACTGTATAAACAACCAGTGAGTGAAAGTTATGTTACAGCCAATTACCTTAAGAACAGTTAAAAGCTACCAACAAGATAACGACAAAGCGTCTGTTAATTTAATTCAAATTGAAGACGAAATATCAGCAACCTTTGAGCTATTAAAAGTATTACATCATTACAATAGCCAAAATGCATGGACACTATTAATTGCACCTGATCATGTTCCTAGCAAAGCATTATTAGATTCGTGTTCAATTGATACCAGCAAACTACTTGTGATCAGACAAAAGCATTTAGTAAACCTTGAATACGTACTTAGCTCAGCATTACATAACGGTAACTTTGCTGCTGTGATCACATGGACAGATATTGTAAACAATCATCAACTTGATTCGATGAACTTAAACCTAGATCAGGCATCAGCTAAGTTTTATTGCTTTACAAAAAGCGCTCAATTAAACAATTTAGTACCGCAGCCACAATAGGCTTGTTAAAATAACAATTTACATTTTTAGGTAAGTTGTTATGACATCACTCACACACTCCCTTTGTCCTTGTGGCAGCGAATCGACTTACGAGCTTTGCTGCCAGCCTTTTCATACCGGTGCAAGCCAAGCTGATACCCCAGAGCAACTTATGCGTTCTCGTTTTAGTGCATACGCGCTAAAAGATGCAAAATATGTATTTAGTACTTATGCACAAAGCCAGCAAGCCGCGAACCCGGTTCGCGAAATTAAAGATTTTGCTAATAGCTGCCGTTTTACCAAACTCAGTGTTTTAGAGACTGAACATAACGAGCAAGAAGGCTTTGTAGAATTTAAAGCAAATTACTTTTACCAAAACTTGTATTGTGAGTTACACGAAAAGTCGCGTTTTATTAAAGAAGATGGCCTATGGCGTTACCTAGATGGTGATATAACGCCAGTTGCAGATATTAAAATTGGCCGTAACGACGAGTGCCCTTGTGGTAGCGGCAAAAAATATAAAAAGTGTCACGCTCTTTAATTGCTCTTATACCAATCCGCTTAATTAAGTATTATTGCGGGTTGGTATTAGTCTGGTAAATCCAGTCTAGGGCTTGGGTAATCGTTGTTGGGAATGCGGTTGCATGGCGTGCCTGAGGAATAACAAATAAATTTGTTGTAACAAGCGCGCCACTTTGTTTATTAATTTTAGCTGCTAATTGCCTCGCACCCGACACCATTTTTTCACCTTCGCTTTCTTCAAGTTCACCCACTGCGATGTAAACTTTTGTTGTGTTGGCAGCTGGTTTTACAGCCATAGCTAATATTGAGTTTTCTTTAAACCACACTGAAGGACTGCCGATAATGTAACTTGAAAAAAGCGAAGGCTCGGTAAATAAGGTAAAGGAAGCAAATAAACCACCCAGCGAGTTACCGACTAATGTACTTTTTTGGTTTGTTCTGTAGTGAGCCTTAATATATGGCAATAGAGATTGTTTTAGAAAGTTTAGATACTGGCTTGCTCCGCCAGTTTTACGTTGCCAATTTTTATCTTCAAAAGGCGTATAGTCATAAATACGGCTATTAAGCCCCGGCACACCTATTTGATACCCTACTGCGACGATAATCACCTCTTCCATCGCCCCCGAATTCATCATGAAGCGACTAGCACCAGAGGCAATTGGCAAACTGTAGTTTGCATCTAACAGGTAAACAACGGGGTAGCGCTTCTGGTTTTGTTTTTGGTAGCTGCGTGGCAGTTTAATTGTAATAGGGTATTCGTTTTCGATATGTTTATCTTTAACTAAAACAGTATTAGTGCGCGGCAAAGTAAATGGCTCAGCATGGCTTACTGAGCTCACGCCGAAAACACTGATCACAAAAACGAGCAATAAATAAGGCATAGTTAATCCTTTAGCCACTTCTTAATTGGTAACAGCCACTCATCTTTTGGCCTATAAAATGCACCATGGGAGAGGCCTGTGTTGATGCTTATTTCTTCGAACTTAGTTACGTCACTTCTATCAACTAAAAATTGGCAAGAGCCAACCTGATCTGAGCGCTCAAAGATAGAATACACCTTGCCGTAGGCCTTAACTGATGTGTGATTTTTTATAAGGCCTGCACACCCTGCCAATATAATTAAGTTGATATGTGTGCGTTTAAGTTCATTGGCTGCCAGTATCGATAATGCCCCGCCCCGTGAAAAACCAACCAAACTAATGTTCGACTCAGCAACACCGGCACTGATCAATGCTTCTACATCTGCAGCGAGCTTTTTCGCAAACACAAAAGGTTCAGTGTCTTTTGGCCTGTGATAGGCTATTAAATGATAGCTCTCATCTGCCAATGCTTCTTTTACAGCAATAAAATCATACACCCCAAAGGTTTTGTGAACAGGCTTAGGGTTTGTCCCTTCGACAATAAAACCATGTGAATAAAAAACATAGTGACCATGTGGGTCAATTTCTGTCGGAAACTGACTGTAAATAGTGCCCGCAAAAGCAGGCAAAACCCAACAAGCCCAGAGTAAAAGTACAGTTCGTAACACAAGCATCCCTTTAAAAAATCACAATACACTCATTAGAAGATACTAACATGTTAAAAAATAATACCTTAGTGAAAAGTCAGCCCTATTTTTAGTCATTAGAATCCAGGATTAAATTAATGACCAGATGCTTAAAAACATTTAAAACTGCAAGTTTCAACTTGAGGTAAATTCATGGAATTTCAGAATCAACCTGCAAATAATTTTATGACAACGCTGTCAATTAATTATAAAAGCGCGTATTGTAAAAAAGAAGATAAAATAACCATCACTTTTAGACGTCTAGACGTTGAAAAAACAAATTCTAAGGCGTAGTATGTTCGTAATCTGAGTTGGACTCACATTTTTCATGAGATTTTTTAAAGATGATTGATATAAAGCACCTAAAAACCATAGCGACCCTCAAAGAAACAGGCTCTTTGGTCAATACCGCCCGTGAGTTATTTTTAACTCAATCGGCTTTATCGCATCAAATTAAAGATCTTGAGAATAAGTTAGATTGCCAACTATTCGAGCGTAAGACACAGCCTGTGCGTTTTACTCCACAAGGTATGCTACTTCTTGAGCTCGCCAATGAGGTGTTGCCACGAGTTGAAGCGACAAAGTGTCGTTTAAAAGAAAGCCTTAATCAGCCAATTTCAAATTTACGTTTAAGTGTTGAGTGTCATGCCTGCTTTCATTGGTTGCTCCCAACCATCAAAGAATTTAATAACTTTTGGCCAGATATTAAAATTGATTATGAGCGCGGCTTTAGTTATGACGCCATTCCAGATTTAATTAATGATGAGTTAGATCTTGTGCTGACTTCTGACATTCGTGAACCCGATCAGCTTGAATATGCTCACCTATTTGATTTTAAATTAAAGCTGATAGTCGCACCGGATCATGAATTGGCAAAAAAAGCCTATGTCACCGCCCTTGATTTAAAGAACGAAACAATTATTTCGTACCCTATTCCGCGTGAGCGCCAAGATATCTTTAAACATTTTATTCAAAATGCACGCTTTGATGGCACGCTTAAAACAGTTGACCAAGGCTTATTGATATTCCAATTAGTGAGCGCAGGTATGGGGGTTGCAGCATTACCAGACTGGCTAGTCACTCCTTATGAAAGCCAAGGACTCATTAAGTCTATTCCGTTAGGTGCACTAGGCCTTACTCGCCCTATGTATTTAGCGATGAAAAAGAATATGAAAGATAACCCTGTTTATCGCCACTTTTTAAATACGTGTAAGCAAAATAACGGTCGCTAAAGCAAGGCAAAATAACTAACATAGCTGCATCTGTTACAGACAATAATGTTGATACATGTTTGAAATTAAAAAGATCATTGGCTCTTTATTAATGCCCCTGCCGTTGCTCGGGCTGCTTACTTTAGTGATGGTATTTTTAGCCATTGCCCATAAACGCAAAGCACTCTATTTTGGCTTTGTTAGCATTTTAACTTTAATGCTGATAAGCACACCATATATTGGCCAGTCACTGATAGCTGCAAGCAATAACCCTGCATGGCAATTTAACCAAGCAAAACACCCTAAACTTGATAATATAGTGGTACTTGGCTGCTCTATAATGCCCAACTCGCGCCTTCAAGCAAACCACCAGTTAGGCGATTGTGCGCTTGCTCGATTACTTGAAGGTGTTAAACTTGCCCACCACTACCCAAATGCCACCCTCTATGTATCAGGAGGCGGCTTTGCTAATGCTACCAATAGCCAGCTCATGTTTGAGACAGCAAAAGCGCTTGGTATCTCAGCATCGAGAATTAAACAAAATCCTCTCGCCATGGACACCGCAGAAGAGGCGCAGCGACTTGCCATTTATTTAGTCGATAGAAAAACAGCGCTTGTCACCTCAGCGAGCCACATGCCGCGAGCGAAAGACTTATTTAATGCACAAGGTGTTGACGTGATCCCAGCGGCAACCGACTTTCAAGATTTTAGTCAGTATCCAACATATAAGCAGTTTATACCTGATGACGATGTACTTGTTGCAGTGACCAGAGTAGCGCATGAGAAAATTGGCAGTGCTTGGGTGAGTGTGCGCCGCTGGATTGATCCAGAGGCGCTGTAGACTTAATCAGACTGGATTGTCGATATCGATAAACGTTACATCAAAACCATGCTGCTCAGCTAAAAGCTCGCCTAAGGCTTTAATGCCATACCGCTCAGTCGCATGGTGCCCTGCTGCAAAAAAATCGATACCTTGCTCGCGTGAACTATGAATTGTTTGTTCAGAAGCCTCACCAGTGAGATAAGCATCAATCCCTTGGGCTGCCGCTAAATCAATATACCCTTGTCCGCCACCGGTGCACCAAGCGATGGTGTCGATTTTCTCTTTTCTTACCAAGCTTGTTAATGGTGCACGATTAAGTACTTGGGTAATTTTGTCGGCAAACTCTTCACCACTTAATGGGGTTTTTAAGCGCCCTTTTACCGGCACACTATTTGGACCAGATTCAAGCCCAGCAGTGAATTCAATATCAAGTAACTTTGCCAGTTGCGCGTTATTACCAATTTCAGGGTGTATATCTAACGGTAAATGATAGCCATATAAGTTAATATCATTATTTAAAAGCGCAGCAATACGGCGCTTTTTCATCCCCGTGATTGGCTGCGACTCGCCTTTCCAGAAATAGCCATGATGCACCAGAATCGTATCTGCATTTTCTGCAATCGCAGCATCAATCAATGCTTGGCTTGCTGTGACACCTGTCACTATTTTTTTTACTTCACTCGCCCCTTCAACTTGTAAGCCATTTGGACAAAAATCAGCGATTGAATCAGGTTTAAGAATGTCGTTTAATAATTGAGTAAATTGTTTGCGTTGCATATGGAAATCGTCCTTCAACCCTTTATTTTGTGCAAATTTTGGCGTTTATGGGTGAAAAATGGAAGGAAAATCGCAAAAAATTGAAAAGTAAGCTGAAAATAGGTATAAATATATATTCTTAATCTGTGTTTACAACGTATAGGGTCTCTGATGAGCAAACTAGACAAAACAGAAGTGTTAAATGCCTTCGAAGCAGCATACGAAGCAGCGAATGGTAAGAAACCTGAAATCACTACAAAACCTGGTTGGTATAGCATCGATGGTGGCAAAAACTTGCGCCTTGCTGATGTTGCAGCGCTGACTGAAGAGCTCACTTCTGGTAAAACAGCTGAGCCTAAAGCAGAAGAAGCACCAAAAGCACCAGCGAAAAAAACCAAAACTAAAACCGCTGCACCAGCTAAAACAGCTAAGAAAGCACCGTTTACTGTTGTTACAGCAAACGATGATGGTTACAAAGCTGAAGAGCTTTGGATTGTTAACCTAGCTGAAAAAGACCACGATTGTCGTTTACCGCGTGGTGTTGTGTAATTTAATTGCACTCATTCATTTTAAAAAACCGCTACTCGTTAGCGGTTTTTTTATGGGTATTCACTTGGCTCGTTATAATCCATTGACTAAAGCAGCCAAACAACACAATAAATACCGTACCGATTAATACGGGCATCACTAAAAAATCCCAGCTTTGCATAGATTGCATTATCAAAATCGGGTTTGCGCCTGCCGCTGGATGTACGGTATCTGTCCACATCATTAGGCTAATTGCCAGTCCTGTTGCTATAGCAATTTCAACAGGCCCTACACCGACATAATTTACAAATACAACACCGATTAATGCAGTCAAAAGATGCCCACCAATAACATTTTTCGCTTTCGCAAGCGGACTGTGTGGCACACCAAATACCAACACGGCAGTTGCACCAAACGGTGCCATCAACCACACACCGTAATGTCCTAGTTGCTGTAAATAGGCCAACACAAAAATTGCCATACAAGCAAACACACCCGCGATTGCCGCTTTAGTTACTTTATTATCCATTACACCTCCCAAAGTAGACCGAATTGTCTACCTCGCAAATGGTAGACAACTCGGTCTACTTCTGTCAAGCTATCATTAATCGCCAATTGAGATCTTGTTATGGATAAACGAACACATATTATTTTGACCGCCCTGTCACTTTTTTATCAAAAAGGCATTCATAGTGTGGGAATAAACGAAATTATTAGTGTGGCCGGTGTCGCCAAAAAAACCATGTACCACCATTTCGCAAGTAAGGATGAATTGATACTCGCGTGCCTTAGTGAGCGTCATACCCGATTTTTAAATTGGTTAACGCATGCCACCAGCAAGGTAACAAGGCTTGAAGAGTTAAAAGTAGCGTTGATCAGCTGCCATGAAGCTTGGTTTAACTCTGAAGTAACTGAATTAGGTGATTTCAATGGCTGTTTATTTATCAATACTGCCGCTGAGTTTGCTAATCCTGCCAGCTCGATTAATCAAGCCTGCAAAGAGCATAAATTGGCAGTCCAGCAGTTAATAATACGGCGCTTATCAGCGTGTGAAAACATGGAAAGCTCGCAGCTCGACTCACAGAGCCACTATTTGATGACGCTTGTAGAAGGCATGATCTGCCAAGCAAAACTAGTAGGAATTAAACAGTTTCCTCATTTAAAGCAATAAATAAATTATAAAAAAAGCGGCACTATGGCCGCTTTCAGTTTATATTTCCGCTATGTTAAATTTCTTCAAAATATAACTTTTCGCGTTTTTTCTCACCCACCTCGTTCATGGTGGCAGCATCAAATAAACGACCATTGATCATGGTGTAATCTATTTTATCTGTATCACGAATGTTAGTTAGCGGGTTACCGTCAATAACGATTAAATCGGCAAGTTTACCCGGCTCAAGAGAACCGATGTTGTTATCAAGACCAATGTATTTAGCAGGATCTAACGTTGCTGCACGAATTGCTTGAAGTGGTGTCATACCACCTTGTGCAAACATCCAAATTTCCCAATGTGCCGCTAAACCTTCACGTTGACCATGAGCACCTAGGTTTACTAAAACACCTAAGTCTTGCAGCTCTTTGGCAACACGCGCATTGTTAAAGTGGTTATAGTGATGATCGGGAGCCTTAACACGACGCATTGAACGAGGTAAAAGCTGATTCTTTGGTACAAACTTACTTAAGCGTGGGTGATTCCACACATCCGTCTTGTCGTACCAATAATTTTCACCCCAAATACCACCGTATGCAACACCCAGAGTTGGCGTGTAACCTACGTCACTTTGAGACCAAAGCTGGCGAATATCATCGTAAATATTGGCAACAGGAATTGAGTGTTCAATACCCGTATGACCATCAACGACCATAGTTAAGTTGTGCTGCAGTAATGAACCGCCTTCTGGCACAACCATCATTTCAAGTTCACGACCTGCTTCAATAACTTGCTGGCGCTGTTCACGGCGTGGTTGGTTATAGGATTTAACGCTAAACGCGCCCACTTTCTTTAAGCGCTCAAGATGGAACTTAGCATCTTCTAACGAGTCAATATGCGATGTATAACCTGGCATATTCGCACCATATAAAATGGTACCCGTTGAGAAAATACGAGGAGCGACAATCATGCCCGCTTTTTGCATTTCGCTTGCAGCAAAAATCTCAGTGGTGTCGTTTGATGGATCGTGAATCGTTGTCACGCCTAACGCTAAGCCCGCTAAGTTCTTCCAGTTTTGCTGTGGAATAATCTCATCGCTACCTTGCGAGCCGTGAGCATGCGCATCAACAATACCCGGCATAATCGTCTTACCAGTTACATCAATTACTTCTGCGCCTTTAGGAATAGCAACACTGTCTTTACTACCAACCGCTTTAATATGCTTACCATCAGTAACAATAACGCCGTTTTCAATAACCTGCTCACCGTTCATGGTGATAATGCGTGCGCCAGTTAATGCAAATACTGATTTAGGCTCCGCCATGGTTTTTGTAAAACCAATGTTATCGCCACTTTTAACTTTAAAATCAGTCTCAGCATTTTGGTTAATATCAAATAAACCCGCTAGGCTTGCATGATATAACTCAGGGCCTAAGCTCCAATAAAGTTTATCGCTTGTGCCACTCCAGCTGATGTTTTCACCTGCACGAACAGAAAGCTGCTCAATTGGGAATTGGCTATCTTTCGGACCAATATTAATGGTTTTACCACGCTCAACAAATGGCGTAACAAATACTTTAAAACGCTCTGCAAACGCTAAGTACTCACCATCTGGTGATACTCTAAACTCTGTTGCATGCTCTGACTCATAAAGTTTGCGAACTTGTTTTGATTCAAGCTCAACAACGCTCAATGTTGGTTTTGGCCAAGGGCTCATTACATAAATACGGTCGTTTGCTGCACCAAATTGCGGCTGATAACCTGATTTAGTGATAAGTGTTGAATCACCGCCTTTGGCACTTACTGAGTAAATACCTGGCTCTAATGACCATGTTGGGTTAAGGATACTGCCGCCGGATGCTTTACGATAAACAACTGTTTTACCATCTGGGCTAAATGTTGGCTCTACGTATTTACCTGGCTCTTTGGTAAGGGTATCGCCACGGCCACCGCGTGCAGACACAACACGTACCGAGCCCTGCTCGTTATCATCCCATGTGGTGTAAACAATCTTCTTACCATCACGAGAGAACTGCGGGAATAATTCAAAGTGGTCGTCTTGCTTAGTCAGACGCTTTACTTTGCCAGACTCTAAATCACGCTTATAGATATGACCAAGCGCTTCAAAAATAGCCGTTTCACCATCTGGTGAAATTTGTACATTACGCAGCATTTTCACATCAAAATTATCGCTATCAATGTTTTGTGTAAAACGCACGGCTTTTTGAATTTGCTTATTAGTTTCAACTTTAAATGGAATAGTCGAGACAGACTTATCATCCACATCTAGCTTATGAATGGTACCACCCGCCCAAAAGACCAGTTGTTCGTTATCTGGTGTCCAAGCAATTGTTGGGTATACACCATGGATAGCCCATGTTTCTTGCATGTCACGCTCAAGCTCGCCATACAGCTTGGTATGCTCACCAGTGTGAAGATCATATAAGTACAAGCTTGTTTGGAAGTCATCGCGCTTGATATACGCAAGTTTTTTACCATCTGGTGAAGGTGTCGGTCGAATAGCCCCACCCATGCCATCAATGATAGTTTCAATCTCGCCGGTTTCACGGTCGTAGCGTTTAATTTTATAAATGCCCGCTACAGAATCTTTAGAGTAATGGAATGTTTTACCCGGCGTTGCATCATGCGAGAAATAAACATAACGACCATCAGGTGAGAACATCGGCTCGCCCAAGTCTTTTTGGTCGTTTTCACGTGCAGTTAGCTGTACACCTTTACCACCCGCTTTGTGGTAAAGCCATACTTCACCAGCGCCTAAAGAGCGGCTTGCAGTAAAGTGCTTACGTGCTACTAAGTAGTCGCCATCAGGACTCCAAGCAGGACTATTTAACAAACGAAATGTTTCATTCGTGACTGCTTTTTGGTTTTCGCCATTTAAATCCATAACCCAAATGTTGTCGCCGCCACCTTGGTCTGAAGTGAATGCAATGTGCTTACCATCAGGGCTAAAGCGTGGTTGCATTTGCCATGCAATATCACTGGTTAATTGCGTTGCAGTGCCACCTGACATTGGCATTGTATAAATATCGCCGAGTAGGTCAAACACCACTGTTTTACCATCAGGGCTAATATCTACGTTCATCCACGTGCCCTGCTCAACACTAATTTTAGCGTCTAGGAATTGCCCTTTAGGTGCGTCCACCTGCCATTTGTCATCATTTGCTTGCTCTGCTGCTACTTGCCCTGTAAGAGCAAGTGAAATCGATACAGCCAGCACTGTATGAAGCATTTTCTTCATTGAAATCTCACTTATTATTGTTTTGCTTGTATGCACACTTTTAGGATTGCACCAAATAGCATAGCAAGATTCCAGCAATTCGTGTTAAACAAACGTAAATAGTCGACTAATGCCACGCAATCGGATCAAACTGATAAAAGCCAACCAGTAAATGATAAATTTCAGGGTCAAACTGCCTGAGTTCGGCGGGTTTTTCTAAAAAGGTTTCTGTAATAACAGCAAAAAATTCTGCCTCGTTGGTCGCGCCATAACTATGAATAACATGCGGCATGCCATAAGCTAAATGGGTTTTGAGTTGATTAAAGGCGCGGCTAAATACTTTTGCCCACTTTTGATAATCTTCATTACTCGCAAGCATCGGCGTGCCTGTGGTTTTGCCTGTTTCTTGGTCGAGCTGATGGGCGAATTCATGAAACACTAAATTATGACCATCGCTTGGCAAGCGGTTCCCCTCAAGTACATCATGCCAGCTCAATACCAAGGTTCCACCCGGCCATGATTCACCTTGGCGAACGGTATTGTGATAGCTGACCAGCCCGGCATTATCGCGGGAGGTTTGCGGCGCATAATAAGCGCTTGGATATAAAAGGATCTCTTTTACATTGCGATACAGGGGCCAAGGTTTATTAAGCACTAAAACACAGGCATCGGCCGCTACAATCAGCTTCATTGCATCATTAAGTTTAAGGCCATCACAGCCAATAAAGCGCTTTTCATTTAAAAACCAGACAATGTGACGCTCCAGCTTTTCGCGATCTGCATCCGTCATCTTTTGGTAGATGGGCATATAGTTTAATAGCAGTTTTTTTTGCTGAGCATTGAGGGAGTAATTAAGGTATTTTTTCTGCCAAAAGTGGTTACGGATGTCATCCCAGCGCCAGTAACAGACAATAAATATAATTAAAAAAACTAACAACAACAGGTTTAGCATTACTAACGCCTAAAAAACAGTCTTGTTACTTTAATGTGTGCAAACCAAAAAAGATCAATTGTTTGCACACTTTTTATTTTCAAAAACCTTAACTTGGTGTCATACAACCCTTATTATGCATGAAAACCCTGTTGCGGCCGCTATTTTTAGCACTGTATAAGGCATTGTCTGCATTAGATAGTAATCGATCATAGTCAGTGACTTTTGAATTATCTGCAACACCAAAGCTCACCGTAACACATAGTCCTGTTGCGATATCAGCAAAATCATAGTCAGCTATCTGTAAACGTATGTTTTCACACAACAGTGCTGCTTGTTCAGCATTTTTGTGCGGGAATAGTAAGGTAAACTCTTCACCTCCCCATCGTGCAGCATAGCCTTCATCTGGAAAACTCATTTGTAATAATCGTGCGATTTCACAAATCACCTTATCACCGATTAAATGAGAGAAATCATCATTAATCTGTTTAAAGTGATCAATATCCATAATCGCAATACTGAGCGCTTTATCCTCATTTTGAAACTGGTTAAAGTTATTTGCTAACCAACTATCAAAGGCGCGTCTATTCGGTAATTGTGTTAATTGGTCATGGTTTGCTAAGTGGGCAAATGCATCAGCTTGTGTTTTTAGTTCATGCATTTGCTGTTCAACTTTTTCCGTTAATTCAATTTCAATTCGCTTGTAGTGATATAGTCGATATTTATAAATGACATACGCGGTAAGAAGAACGGCAATTAAGATAAATAACTTAAAGCTGGTTTTTTGCCAAAAATAAGGAGCAATTTTAAAATGCAATACTTGCTCATTATTTTGCCAATCACTATTTGGGTAGCCTGCGCGCACTTTAAAGGTATATTCACCTGGCGGTAAATTTGTGTACTCGGTAATGGTCAGACGCCCCCGGTCTACCCATTGTTGATTGTACCCACTTAATTGAGTTTGATAGTTAAGCCGAGCAGGCATAATAAAACTAAGCCCTGCGTAATTAAAAGACACACGTGAGACACCTGCCGGCAAACTAATAAAATCAGTATCAGAAGTTAAAGGGATTGATTTACCATCTACCTCAAAACTTTCTATTACAGTCGACAAACGGCGTTTACTGGCCTCTTTTAAGCGCTCTGGTGCTGCAATAGCAACGCCCTTAGCGGTCGCAACCCATATTTGACCATCAGAATGTATTACCGCAGCGGGGTTTGAGCCACCATTCGCTTGCGCACTTAGCATGCCATCGCCTTCGTCATAAAGCTGCATGGAAACGTCCATTGGTTTAGCTGGGTTATCTAATAACGTATTGAGTTGTGCTTTGTTAACCTGAATGACACCGCGATTACTGGTAAGCCAAAGTGAATCACCTTGTTCAATCACTTGGAACAGTTTATCAACTGGTAAACCTTGCTCTCGGCCAAACAAACTCATTTGATCTGTGCTGAGGTTGTAGCGAACTAGCCCTCGGTCTGTGGCGAGCCACATTATATCGCCATCCAAATAAAAGCCGAATGCATACTCAGTGCTAAACTGATCAGGAAATTTTAATGAGCTGATTTGTCCAGAAGCTGAATCTAAGATAGATACGCCAACGCCTGTGCCAATCCAGATCTTGCCATAAGCATCTTCAGCAAGGGCCATGATAAAGTCGCCAGCTAAACCATCGACTGTTGTATATGAATATGTTTGCCCTGAGGTATCTATTTTAGTTAACCCACCTGCAGTCCCAACCCACAAGTTATCAGACGAATCAAATAACACCGCGCGAACTTCGTTACTAATAAGACCATTACTTCGATTTTTAACGGGATAAATTTTGTTATCTGCAACTTTCATTAAACCCGCAGTATAAGTACCAAGCCAAACACCTCCCTGTTTATCTTCGGTAAGGCTTAAAACTGATAAAGGGTCTTTGTCGTTAGCTTGCTCAAGCGTTGTTAACTCACCATTTTCAATACGATTTAAGCCGTTACTACTGCCCACCCACAAGCTGCCATCTGAGTGAGAGAGCACTGTACGAACATAATTTGATGCCAGGCCTCTACTCTTGTTCCAATTTGTAAAAGGGGCTTCTCTTAATCGAAATAAGCCCGCGTTAGTTCCGACCCAAATGCTTTTTTCACGATCTTGCATTAGCGATAAGATACGATTATTTGGTAAACCATCGTCAGCGGCTAAATTTTCTAAACCCAATTCACTTAACCTAAACACCCCTTTATTAATGGTACCAAACCATAAATCACCATGTGCATCTTCAAGTAAGCTAGAGATAGATTCTTTTTTAAGGACGGGGTCAACAGAAGTGAACTTGTCTTGTTGCTTTTTCCATACACCTTTTTCGGTGCCTACAATTAAGGTACCCGAATTCGTTAGTAGTAAAGTAAACACGGAGGCGTCGGGCAACCCTGAATCTCGGCTAACCTTACTAACCTTGCTATCTATAATTTGATACAAGCCATCACTGGTTGCCGCCCAAATAACGCCCTCTTGGTCTTGTAACAAGCGATAAACACTCAATTTATCAAGTAGTTTTTGTTCAGGTGCATGCTCTGCGGCCCGATAAGCAACCCCCTCTCCTTCGAGGGCAAGCCAAATCTCACCTTGTTCAGTTATAAGTGCATGATTTATCATAGCTGACGATGTTGCTAAAGCGCGCCATTGCCCGTGAGTTCGCTGTGCAATACCACCTCGTGCACCAACTATATATAAATCACCATTATCCATCGGAATAAGGCTACGCAATCCAGAGTCAGGTAAGCCGGGAATTTCTGTACGGGTAAAAAGTTTAAATTCACGACCATTGAAACGAGCGAGCCCTTCCCAAGTTGCTATCCAAATATAACCGTCATTTGTTTGTGTAACTGAATTTATGCTGTTATGTGGAAGGCCTGCCGGTGTACTCCAAGTCTCGGTAAAATAATCACTGAGAGAGAGGCGTGCAGAATCTGCAAAAGCATTGAAACACAAGAAAAGTAAAATACAGCTAACTACCCGCACCATAAACTAAGACCCTGATATTTATTATCATTCTTTTCAGTGATGTAGTTTTATAGGTTCAGGGTTAAGCAAAACCCTGAATGGAACCAACTTACTTAATTAAGCGAATTGCTAAAATACTACATTAGTTGCAATTTTTACTTACTTTAATCACATTTAGCAACAATCAATTACAAAAATTTGTAATTTTTTCTTGTAGTACCTTTAAAAACTGCGCTACATGAAGTCCATCCATCAAGGCATGATGAACATCAATTGAAAGCGGCATTTTTCCAGTTTTTGAATCAAACTGGCCGAATACAAACTTAGGAATACCAAGTCCGTGACCTTCACTGACCGCATGCGAAAAACCAGTAAAGTTTAACCATGGTAGCACTGAGATATGAATTAGGTCTGGCTGCCCTTCTGTTGCAGCAAATGCATCAGAGAAAAAAGCTTGTACTTTACTGTTTTTTCCCACTTCAATAGCATGTTTAGAAAACGCTTCAATCGACGCCTGTTTTTCAAAATAACTAAATCGGAAACGTATCATCATCAGCAAGCTCAACCACACTCCCTCGTACCGATGACAGTTGTACCGGTAGAGAATCTATAATACGTTGCCGCATTGGGGCGTAGTCATGACACGCTTCCAAAGTAAGGTATACATATGTATGAAAAAATGAATACGGCGATTTTTTACATTTTTCATAAAGCGCAGCCATATCAAGTGAAACACAGACATTAAAATAAGGTAAAGAAAACTCACTGAAAAAAGCAAAATGTTGCTTTCGAGGCCAAGAATCTAAATCAATCGGTGTGATTTCACAAAGTGCTGTATCCATAAGAGACCCTCGAAGATTAAAAATCGAGTTTAACGAGTTAAAATGGCTTCGTCACTTAGTTGCGACAAATTACGAGCACAAAAAAAGGTGCGACCTGCGCACCTTTTCGAACAACTAATTTAATTAATTATAAGCCGTTTTCGATGATTTCTAACGCAAGTTCATCGGCAATTAAATGCGTCGATTTTTGTTCTTTTTCAGAACGTGCGAAGATTTCAGTTAACGTATCGTAGATACCTTCAACGTGCTTAGTTGATGCTTCTGCACTATAACCTTCTGGTGCTGTTTCGTAGTAAACGTTGATGATACCACCTGCGTTAATAACGTAATCTGGTGCGTATAAGATACCTTTTTCGCGGATGATCTCACCGTGACGAGACTCTGCTAATTGGTTATTCGCACAACCAGCGATAATTGTTGCTTTTAAACGCGGGATAGTCGTGTCGTTTACCGTTGCGCCAAGTGCACAAGGTGCATACACATCAACGTCTAAGTCGTAGATTTCATCAATACCCACAGCCGTTGCATTGAAATCATTTACAACGCGCTCAACAGCTTGCTCGTTGATATCTGTTACAAATAATGTTGCGCCCGCTTCATGTAGGTGTTTACAAAGGCCGTATGCCACTGCACCTAAACCTTGCACAGCTACTTTGATACCAGCAAGGTCTTGATGACCACGTTGATGTTGTAAAGCTGCTTTAATACCTAAAAATGTACCATATGCTGTAAATGGTGAAGGGTTACCACTTTTACCTTCAAGACCTAGCACATAGTTCGTTTCTTTATTCATGATAGCAACATCATCACAGGTGATGTTTACGTCTTCAGCTGAATAGTAGCTACCGCTTAAACGCTCTAATTGACGACCAAATGCACGGAAAAGTTGCTCTGATTTAATTTCTTTTGCATTACCGATGATCACTGACTTACCACCACCAAATGGTAAACGTGCCACAGCATTTTTGTAGGTCATACCTTTTGATAAACGAAGTGCGTCAGTAACCGCGTCTTCATCAGTTGTGTAGTCCCACATTCTGCAACCACCAACCGCTGGACCTAACTTGGTATTGTGAACCGCGATAATAGCTTTTAGGCCTGATTCTTTATCTGAACAAAACACCACTTGCTCGTGGTTATCAAAGTCGACTTTATTAAATACAGCCACAGTTAAATACTCCGAAATTTTCTTACCCTAAGGGGTGTGAGCGCTGAAAGTGCCGAGACTTTATCACTTCGCATGCTCGCTTGCTACTAAATGAGATGATAAAACTAAGCAAAGTTCCCAAGCCGAAATATCAACTCAAAAACTAACACTTTATAGAAAAATTATACCAACCAAAGTACGCATTAAGCATTGTTAATTCAAAACAAAATATTAACTTAACAAACTTTATTACGTGAACGTAAAGGTAAAGTATAGCGTAAAGAAAAAGTGACAAGAAAAATATGCCGATAAAGCCAAGTAGTATCTGCTTTATGAAGGTATGCTAAGAAAATAATTGAGACTGGTCAGATCAGAAAAAAACGGCGCAGTTGCGCCGTTTTTTTAATAAAAGACTTACAAGATGGTTATTTTAATTTGCCATCAAGTTCTTCGATTTTTGCTTTCCAAATAGCTGGGCCTTGCGTATGTGCATTTGCACCTTCACTATCAACAGCAACCGTTACTGGCATATCTTCTACTTCAAACTCGTAGATTGCTTCCATACCTAAATCTTCGAATGCAACAACGCGTGCTTTCTTGATTGCTTTAGATACAAGGTAAGCTGCACCACCTACCGCCATTAAGTAAATAGACTTATTGTTCTTGATTGATTCTACTGTAGCAGGCCCACGCTCAGCCTTACCAATCATACCGATGATGCCTGTTTTTTCTAACATCATATCAGTGAATTTATCCATACGCGTTGCAGTTGTAGGTCCTGCAGGACCTACCGCTTCATCACCCACTGCATCTACAGGGCCAACGTAGTAGATAAACTTGTTATCAAAATCAACGCCTTCAGGTAAACCTTCACCTGATTGGATCATATCTTGTAAACGTTTATGCGCTGCATCACGACCCGTTAAAATAGTACCAGACAGAAGAACCGTTTCACCCATCTTCCACTCTTGTGTGTCTTCTTTTGTCAGAGTGTTTAAATCAACGCGACGTGTACCTTCGCCTACTTCAAATGTAACTTCTGGCCAATCTTCTAGTTTAGGCGCTTTAAGATCAGCTGGGCCTGAACCATCTAACGTGAAGTGTACGTGACGAGTTGCTGCACAGTTCGGGATCATTACCACTGGTTTTGATGCTGCGTGAGTTGGTGCCGTTTTGATTTTCACATCAACTACGGTTGTTAAACCACCAAGACCTTGAGCACCAATACCTAACTTATTAGCACGTTCGAAGATATCGATACGCATTTTTTCTTCAGTTGTTTCAGCGCCGCGCTCAATCAGCTCGTGAATATCAACCGGATCCATTAATGATTCTTTCGCTAGTACCGCGGCTTTTTCTGCAGTACCACCAATACCTATACCTAGCATGCCAGGTGGACACCAGCCCGCACCCATCGTTGGTAATGTTTTCTCAACCCATGCAGCCACATCATCAGATGGGTTAAGCATAACCATTTTCGTTTTATTTTCTGAGCCGCCGCCCTTCGCTGCAACCATTACCTCAACTTCGCCACCTGGCACTAAGTCGATATGAACAACTGAAGGTGTATTGTCTTTGGTGTTTTTACGCGTACCAGCTGGGTCTGCAACAATTGATGCGCGTAACGGGTTATCTGGGTTTAAGTATGCGCGACGTGTACCTTCATCAACCATTTGCTGTACAGTCATGTCTGTTTTATCCCACTTAACATCCATACCTACTTTTACGAAACAGGTAATGATACCTGTATCTTGACATAGCGGACGTTTACCTTCAGCAGACATACGAGAGTTAATTAAAATTTGCGCAATGGCATCTTTTGCCGCTTTGCTTTGCTCTTTGTTGTAAGCTTTTTCTAAGGCTTGTACGAAATCGAGAGGGTGATAAAAAGAAATGTATTGCAATGCATCTTCAATGCTATCAATGAAGTCTTGCTGACGAATTGTACTCATTACGGGTTCCTTAAGTTTTTATCGCGTAGCGCTGTACGTGATCCTGAGTAAACCGGTGACGAAGATTTACTCTACGGGTTAGTCATGGCATCACTATAAAGGAAATCATAACGCTGCCAATCAAATTTAACTTATGATACCCTCCTCGCCCGTTTCGGGCTAGTTATTCAGGGCAATGTAGATGATAAACGATGAAAATTTGTGCATTAAATTAGATTTAAGCGGTGATTGTATCGCGCTATTTAGTCATTTTGCTCATTTGCCCCATGCTGTGTTGCTCGATTCAGCCAATAGCGAGCATGTAAATAGCCGCTTCGATATCATTGCCATTGCGCCATTAAAGCGATTAGAAGTGCGTGAAAATACATGCTTTGTCGACGGCAAGGCGCAATCAAGTGATTGTTTTAGCTTGATGAAAGCAGGTCTTCAGGAATTTAATCACACAGCAAACCCTAACAATCTGCCTTTTACAGGTGGTTGGCTTGGCTATTTTGGTTATGACTTAGGTCGTGTGATTGAAACTATGCCAAATCATGCCGAAAACGACATTAACATGCCGCAAATGGCTGTTGGACTTTATCCTGATGCTCTTATTTTTGATAAGCAACAGCAAAGCTGGTTTTACGTTTGTCAGCCAAATCAAAATCGCTTAGCGCTATACCAGCAGCACCTAAACGAAACGCCAGCAAGTGCAGAGTTCGCGCTAAAAAGCGACTGGCAGTCAAATATGAGCAAAGCCAGCTACAGCGAAAAATTCGAGAAAATTCAAACTTATTTAAAAAGTGGTGACTGTTACCAGATCAACCTTGCGCAGCGTTTTAAAGCTGAGTTTTCAGGTTCAACATGGCAAGCCTATAAACAACTTCGAGAAGCGAATAAAGCCCCATTTTCAAGCTATATAAATCACCCAGATGGCGCTATTTTATCTATCTCCCCTGAGCGCTTTATCTCTATAAATCAAGGTCAAATAGAAACCAAGCCCATTAAAGGAACGCTCCCTCGTTTGGCTGACCCTGAACAAGACCAAGCACAAGCAACCCGTTTACAACAATCTGAAAAAGACCGCGCAGAAAATGTCATGATTGTTGATCTGCTACGCAACGATTTAGGCAAAGTGGCTCGTCCAGGTAGTGTCACCGTACCCTCGCTATTTGCCATTGAAAGCTTTCCAGCTGTACATCATTTAGTAAGTACTGTGCGCGCAGAATTAGCGGATGGCAAAGATGCCGTTGACCAAATTCATGCCGCTTTCCCGGGTGGTTCAATTACCGGAGCACCGAAAATTCGTGCTATGGAAATTATTGAAGAGCTCGAACCACATCGACGTAGTGTGTACTGTGGCTCAATTGGCTATTTGAGTGCCTGTGGCAACATGGATACCAGTATCACAATTCGTACTTTAGTGTGTCATCAAGGTGCAATTTATTGCTGGGCTGGCGGTGGCATTGTGGCTGATTCAAAGGTCGACTTGGAGTACCAAGAAACTTACGATAAAGTAAATAAAATACTGCCTTTATTAAAGTAAACGTTGAAGTAACAACCTTGAATAGTCAGCAAATAATTGCCCGTTTTAGTTTAAGTCAAACCACAGAGCGTCCAGCTACCATTCGCTTTAATGCCGAAAAGCGTGCCAGTGCCGTGATGTTACCTTTGCTAGATATTAATGACGAAGCGCATTTGTTGCTGTGCAAACGACCAAGTTATTTACTGCATCACCCTGGGGAGATTTGCTTACCAGGTGGAAAGTATGAAGAGCAAGATGACACGTTAATGCACACAGCTCTTCGAGAGCTCAATGAAGAGCTTAATATTGGCACACATCAAGTGACTGTCCACGGTAAATTACACCAGTACGCGACCCTGACCGGTTTCACTATTGAGCCTTTTGTGTGTACCCTCAGCGAAGGGACAACATGGCAAGCAGATCCCAACGAAGTTGCTGCCAGCTTTTTACTGCCTTTATCTTATTTGAGTAACCAACAAAATTGGCAGCCCCTCCCCTTTGAGCGAAATGGTAAAACCATTACTTTGCAAGGTTTGATGACCCCCCATGGCCTGCTTTGGGGAGCAACAGCGAGCATTATTAATAACTTTATCAAACAGCTCGCCCTACCAGTTTAATTATCCTGCTTTTAGGGTTACACAGACACGTTTAAACGTTATTATGTGGCACCGTTCAAAGGCAGGTAGTATGCCGTTAAAGGAAAATGAGTAGCAAATTATGATCAGTGCATTCGATATGTTTAGTATTGGTATTGGCCCATCGTCATCTCACACTGTTGGCCCAATGCGCGCTTCGCGTTTATTTGTAAACGAATTAGAAGAAAAAAACTTACTTGCAAACGTCACCGATATTAAAGTTGAGCTGTTTGGCTCACTCGGTCAAACAGGTATTGGTCACGGCTCAGGTAAAGCCGTGATCTTAGGCCTTGCCGGCTATGATCCAGAAACCATTGATGCTGATTTAGTTGACGATATTCTGGCAAAAATCGAAAAAGAACAGGTTATTTACTTAAACCAAAGCCATAAAGCCAATTTCCCTAAGCAAGGTGCGATTGTATTCCATCGTCGTAAAACACTACCAAAGCACTCAAATGCGATGGAAATCATTGCGAGTCAAAATAGCGAAAAGCTATTCAGTAAAGTGTATTACTCAATCGGCGGCGGATTTATCGTAACTGACGAAGAATTCGAGAACGAAAAACAAAAAGCACTCGAAATTCGCGAGGAAAACCCTGCACCTTATCCGTTTAACACGGCTAAAGAGTTGTTAGAGCTATGCCGTGAATCAGGTTTTAGTGTATCAACACTTATGATGCATAACGAAAAAACCTTACGCAGCGAAAAAGACATCAAAGATGAGCTGTTTAATATTTGGCAAGTAATGAAAGCCTGTATTGAACGTGGCATGCGCACAGAAGGGATTTTACCTGGTGGTTTAAAAGTAAAACGCCGTGCACCTAGCCTCCACCTTAAATTAAATATTGAGGTAAACAATGACCCACTACGTGCGATGGACTGGGTTGATTTGTTTGCACTTGCAGTAAACGAAGAGAACGCTGCCGGTGGCCGTGTAGTTACCGCACCAACCAATGGTGCTGCGGGCATTTTACCTGCGGTATTAATGTATTATCACACTTTCATTAAAGAAGTAGACCGTGATATTGCGACCCGTTACTTATTAACAGCAGCAGCCATTGGTATTTTATATAAAAAGAATGCGTCAATTTCTGGTGCTGAAGTAGGTTGCCAAGGTGAAGTGGGCGTTGCTTGCTCAATGGCAGCGGGCGCCCTAACCGAAATCATGGGTGGTAATGTTGTGCAGGTTGAAAACGCCGCTGAGATTGGTATGGAGCACAATCTAGGTCTAACCTGTGACCCAGTAGGAGGCCTTGTGCAAGTACCATGTATTGAACGTAATGCGATGGGCGCTATCAAAGCAATCAATGCATCACGCCTTGCAATGCGTGGTTCTGGCGAGCAAAAAGTGACCCTTGATAAGGTAATTAAAACCATGCTCGACACAGGTAATGATATGAAAACAAAATACAAAGAAACCGCTCGCGGTGGCTTAGCAGTTAATATCATCGAGTGTTAATTTTCAGCACAATAAAAAAAGCCGCTTTAAAGCGGCTTTTTTTATTTCTATTTTACTGGTAACTCTATATTTTCGAAGAGCTTATCAACATCTTCTTGGTTACGTAATAAGCTTGCTCGCTCAACCAATTCTTTGGTTAAGTGTGGTGCAAATCGTTCAATAAAATCATACATATAGCTGCGTAAAAAGCTGCCTTTTCTAAAGCCAATCTTAGTAGTACTCGCTTCAAATAAATGGCTTGCATCAATACACACTAAATCAGTGTCTGTTACTTGGTCTATTGCCATCGATGCGACAACGCCCACACCTAGCCCTAAACGCACATAGGTTTTGATTACATCAGCATCCGTTGCAGTAAATACGATATGTGGCTCAAGTCCATGAGCATTGAAAGCTTTATCTAATTCAGAGCGACCAGTAAAACCAAACACATATGTTATCAGCGGGTATTTAGCCACATCGGCAACCGTTAAGTTATCAGCCTTTTGCGCAAGTGGGTGTGTTTTTGCCACGACGATACTGCGATTCCAGTGATAGCACGGCAACATAACTAAATCAGAGTATAAATGCAGTGCCTCAGTCGCAATGGCAAAATCAGCGTCGCCTCGTGCTGCTGCATCAGAAATCTGCTGTGGCGTACCTTGGTGCATATGCAAAGACACTGCCGGGTACTTTTTCATAAAGCCTTGAATAACATTAGGTAATGCATAGCGTGCTTGTGTGTGCGTGGTCGCGATATTTAGTTTACCTTGATCCGGTAAGGTATGTTCATTGGCAACCGCTTTGATACCCTCAACCTTTGATAGTATCTCACGTGAAATATTAATGATTTCGTTACCGGCACTAGTTACATGCGTTAAGTGTTTGCCACTACGACCAAAGATCTGCACACCAAGTTCATCTTCAAGCATACGAACTTGTTTCGAGATCCCCGGTTGCGAGGTAAATAAACTTTCTGCTGTTGCAGAGACATTCAGTTTATGATTTTGGACTTCGACTATATATCTGAGTTGTTGTAGTTTCATGGCTGCATTGTAAACGTTGTTATTGTTTATTTATAAAGGCTGCAAAGCACAATGCCAAGTGATATTTCATCGCGCTATACATTTATATCGATTGTTTCTAAGGCTAACACATTAAATTACGGCTCGGTAGCCGTGTTTACACGCAAAATATTCAATAAAGGTGCTAGTTTAGCGCTATACTCATTATAAAGTAGTAATCATCGGAAGTTTATTCTAGATAACTAACCGCAAAGCTGTTCAGATCTGATCTTTTTAATGTAATATAAAAAAATTAGATAGTTAAAACTGAGATTTAGTAATGATTGTTTCTATCATCATCATGCTCATTGTTGCATTAATCGTCATTGCACTGTGGGTAAGTGCGGTGCAACAACATAAAGAAAAGCAAGAAGCAGAGCGCCGTAAAGAGTTAACAAAGTTAAAGAAAATCATTGAAGAAGCAGAAGATGTTTTGCTTAACAGTGCTAATATTCCCATGTCTGAAAACATCCTGCGTATTCTCCAGCGTCGTATTTATGATGCTCTAGCAGGTATGGTCGAACTGTCTCCAAGCTCAAAAGAGTTAAAAAATCGCTTAAAAGAATCTAAAGAGCGTTTAAGCTCGCCAATAGAAGCAAATAACAGTGACGCACTGGTGTTACCTGATAACGACAAACAACTAATCGCATTAATCCAAGGTATTAAAAAATTACGTGCGGTACTGCGCTCAGAGCATGGTAAAGGTAAAGTTGATAGCCAAGTATTTGTTGCAGAAGATAAACGCCTTGAAAAATTGCAGTTAAGGATCAATGTAGAAAGCCAAATCAAACGTGGTTTATCTGCTCGCTCAGCAAACATGGTGGGATCAGCCAGACAATATTTTGAAAAGGCACTTGCTACCCTATCGGGAGTGAGCTACAGCGATGAATATGTGAGTGCAAAACGACAAGAAGTTGAAAATTACTTAGAAGCGATTAGCTCTGAATTGAAAGCATCAAATGCAACATCAAGAAAGAAAAAAGCAGAACAAGAGCAAGACGATTTAGACGTGTTATTCGCACCAAAGAAAAAGTGGTAAACCACTTTTTCTTTGCTTTGAGCTGATTAAGATAAAAACGCAAACTTAACGATAAATAATGCTGTTAATACCCACACACTGATACTGATTTCATCTTTTTTACCACATACCAACTTCACCGCAGTATACGAAATAAAACCCAGTGCAATACCGTGCGCAATCGAGAACGTTAACGGTGTCATCAATAATACCACGCTCACTGGAATGGCATCTGTCATATCATCCCAATTGACCAGCTTTAAGTTTTGCATCATTAAAACAGCAACATACAAAATCGCACCTGCCGTTGCATAAGCTGGGATCATACCGGCTAGTGGTGCAAAGAACATCATTAACAAGAAACAAATGCCTACAACCACCGCGGTAAGACCAGTACGGCCGCCCACAGATACGCCTGCTACTGATTCAATGTACGACGTCGTTGTTGACGTACCAAGCATTGAACCGGCAATGGTTGCTGTGCTGTCTGCACTTAATGCACGACCTAAGCGAGGCATTTTACCTTGCTCATCAGCAAGCCCTGCTTTTTGCGTAACAGCAACTAAAGTGCCTGAGGTATCAAACAAATCAACAAATAAGAAAGCAAAAATCACTGTTAGCATTGAGATTTCTAATGCTGATGCAAAATCTAATTGCATAAAGGTTGGCGCAATTGAAGGTGGCATTGACACAATACCTTGGTATTGCACAAGGTCTAAACCAAGGGCGATAGCCGTTACTAATAAAATACTAATTAGCACGCCACTTTTCATGTCGCGATATAAAAGAGCCGCAATCACAAAAAAGCTAAAAATGGCGAGTAAAGGACCCGGCGCTGTGATGTCGCCTAACTGCACTAGCGTTGCAGGGCTTGCTACGATAATACCGGCGTTTTTCAGTGCAATAAGCGCTAAGAAAGCACCGATACCTGTAGCAATGGCACGCTTTAATACCAGTGGAATGGCATCAATGATCCACTCTCGCACCTTAAATAGGCTTAAACACAAAAAGATACAGCCAGACATAAATACTGCGCCAAGGGCAGCTTGCCAAGTGTGGCCCATGCCAAGCACTACACCATAGGTAAAGAAAGCGTTTAAGCCCATACCTGGCGCCAATGCTAATGGGTAGTTAGCCCATAAACCCATGATAAAACAGCCGATTGCAGCTGCAATACAGGTTGCAACAAATGCCGCACCTTGGTCCATTCCTGCTTCGGCTAACATGGCTGGGTTAACAAATACAATGTAAACCATGGTAATGAATGTTGTTATACCAGCAATAGTTTCGCGGCGCACAGAGGTGTTGTTTTCAGTGATTTTGAAAAGTCTTTCGAACATGTTGAACTTTAAGTTGAGATTAATTGGCTAATTTTATCATATTTTATCTCAATAAGAGGACATTTTACCTTGCAATGTTCTAAACTAATAAGGTCTTTTATTTCAAGAAAATAACTAAACTATGTCTGATAATTCGCCAGTAGGCTTAGATTTAGAGCAACAGCTTGATAATGTACTTGCCTTTATTACCCAACCCGATAAAGGGTCGGCGCCAGATAAAAGTACTCAATCTGTTGAAAACGTACTAAACAAAGCTTTATATTATTTAAAAAATGAACAGCCTCCCCTTGCTGCGAAATGGATGCGCCTCGCTGCTATGGCAGGTAACCATAGAGCACAATTTTATATAGGACTGTTTTTCATCAAAGGGCAAGGTGTTCCACACAGTGTTTTTCATGGCGCGGTGTGGCTAAGTCTGGCAAGTAGCCAAGGTTATGAACCTGCAACCGCTGCACTTGATGACCTGAGAAAACACATCAGTACGCGCAGATTACATGATGCGCAAAGCTACGCAGCGACCTTATACGAACAAATCCACCAGCAACAGTTTGCGCATTTAATTCCTCGCGATCCTGACGCCAGCTAACACGCGTCAGGTTCTACAACTCATTAATGCTGTCTTGTCAGTTTAATCTCAAATGTGATGAGACCTGCACCAACTACAAGCAATAAGATACCGATAAACTCAAGCCATACATGGCCTTTATGAGGCTTGATAACGGGTGTTTTTGAAGTCAGGCTATACAAACGCCTACCTTGCTCGCCAGATTCTACAAACGAAAAACCTTTATAATCCGCTGAGATAATAAATTTAAAATCATGCCTGCTAATCATTTCTCGACGTTTTGCATCTATTTTCTCGCTGCTTTGTTCTACGAGTAGCGTTCGCCAATCATGAAAAATGCCATCTGGTTCATTATCTTTCACTACACCATATGATTTGTACTCATAGAACTTTGTATTGAATAGCTTTTCTTGATGCCCTAAATAAAACATGGCACAGCCTAGCGCACTTAATAGTATGGCAATATAGATCAATGAGCGCTGTTTAATGAATTGCTTATTACTTTGTTGCTTATACCAAGCTTCAATGTCAGGCACATTAATCAATCTCGCTTTATCTACAGAATGTTTTAATGGTTCCATAAAGTCGCAAATTGTTAGATTGAGCGCCGTTAATATTGAACGAAATGTGTCATTAGAAGGCACTGATTTATCGTTCTCAAGTTTTGAAAGGTAACTTTGCTCTATTCCAACTTGCTCTGCAAATTCTGGTTGGCTTAATTTCAGCTCACTGCGATAGTGTCTTAGTTGTGTTCCGAATGTACTCATAACGCATTTCCTTTTTGTTGTGGAGCCGCCATTCTTTGCTATTCATGCAGATATAAAAAGCTGAATAAATAGGAATAATGAAGAATATTAGCAAGATAGGATGAAAGATACGAGATACGAGATACGAGATACGAGATACGAGATACGAGATACGAGATACGAGATACGAGATACGAGATACGAGATACGAGATACGTTGTCAGTATAAGGAAATAGTAAGGTGTAAAGTAAAGAATTATCTAATCATTTGCTTGAGGAAAACAAATGGCGGAGTGGACGGGACTCGAACCCGCGACCCCCGGCGTGACAGGCCGGTATTCTAACCAACTGAACTACCACTCCGCAGTGGTATGTGCATGAGGTAATGCACTTAATTTGTTTATGATATCAAATGGCGGAGTGGACGGGACTCGAACCCGCGACCCCCGGCGTGACAGGCCGGTATTCTAACCAACTGAACTACCACTCCGCAG
>NZ_PQBX01000023.1:0-1582 GCF_002964625.1 Pseudoalteromonas sp. T1lg21 | reverse complement strand
TAGACATAATGACTCCCCACGAGGTGCTAGCCTCCGCATTTTCGTGGGTTAGCTAAAAGCCAGAGCCATAATTAGTTTGTCAAATAACTAAACAGCGGAGGCTAGCATGAACAAACATAGCATACTTTTCATTGGCTTAGACACACATAAAGAATTTAATGAAATCGCTTACCTTGAGGACCATCGAGGCGCACAACCCGTGCATTATGGCCGCATCCCTTCGGCTAAAGCTGCCGTTAAAAAGCTTATCAGGCAATTTGAATCCAAGTATCCGCACGTAACTTTGCACTTCGTCTATGAGGCAGGTCCTTGTGGTTATTGGATATATCGGCTCATTACCAGCCTTGGCCATTGCTGTTATGTCGTTGCCCCATCACTTATTCCCAAAAAGCCCGGTGAGCGTGTAAAGACCGATAAACGTGATGCCATTAAGTTGGTCAAACTACTGAAATCGGAAGACCTCACTCCCATTTATGTTCCTGAGCCTGAAGATGAAGCCGTTCGAGATTTATCCCGCGCCCGAGAAACGGCTATGAAAGATTTGAAAGACGCCAAGTACCAACTTAAAGCACTGCTCCTGCGCAATAATATTAACTACAGCGGCACGGCAAACTGGTCGCTCAAACACCTGCGTTGGCTCACTGAATTGGTGCTGCCTCATCCAGCTCAACAAATTGTATTACAGGAATACATTCAAACCATTAATGAGCGGATTAATAGGCTGAGACGACTCGACAATGAACTTGAGTATCAGGTCAGAAACTGGCGGTATTATCCCGTAGTGAAAGCCATACAAGCCATGCGTGGTGTCAAACTGTTGGTAGCAGCAGGTGTGATTGCAGAGCTTGGCGACTTAACACGCTTCGACCACCCAAGGAAATTAATGAGTTATGTAGGCTTAGTCCCTTCAGAGCATTCCAGTGGTGGCAAGCGTCATTTAGGGGCAATCACCAAATGTGGTAATGGCCGAGCAAGACGGCTGTTGGTGGAAGGAGCGCACAGTTATCGCTATCAAGCCGCGGTGACCACCGAGCTACAAAAGCGCCAAGAAGGGTTGCCCAAACACATTGTTGATATGGCCTGGCAGGCACAACTCAGACTGTGTCGTCGATATCAGCGTCTGATGCATAAGGGTAAGCATTATAATGTGGTGGTAACGGCTATTGCGCGGGAAATGATTGCCTATATCTGGGCGATTGCCAGAGAAACAGTATTAAGTCCGGTTAATCCAAAACTACGTATCGCACGGGTTCCGGCATAAAATGAAAAACGGCTTTGAGTTAATGCATTGGATCAAGCATCGGGTGTGGCACAACCACCGAGGGCGTTAGGATGGCAGTAATTAGCAATAATTATTGAACCACGAACATAGACTGAAGACAGGTGCTACGACGGGTTAAGTAAGGTAGGCTCTGCTCATAAAAGTGAGTAATCCACGGATACCAGCATGATAACCGACGACATTACTTGCTTCATTCGATGTGTTAACTCACTTTATTGGGTGAAAGACAGATTATTAAAGGCTTAAAAGTTTAGGCAGGGATCGGTGTACCCTGCTTGACATGGGGAGTCATACCAACGC
>NZ_PQBX01000022.1:62062-62269 GCF_002964625.1 Pseudoalteromonas sp. T1lg21 | reverse complement strand
AGGCCTGCCGCCAGCGTTCAATCTGAGCCATGATCAAACTCTTCAATTAAAAGTTTTTTGAAACCGAAGTTTCGTGCTCAATGAATTCTGAATTTTGATATCTTTCGATATCGAATTGACTGTGCTGAAACAAGTAAACTTGTTTCCGTTGGTCACTCAGTTCAATTGAGACTCTAAATTTGTTTGCGTCCCTACCGAAGTAGTTCT